>JAHRAL010000113.1 GCA_020027325.1 Cenarchaeum sp.
TGAAACGTTTGAGGACATGTGCTATGCCCTGTCCGAGTATCTCCGTACAACAAGGTTCGGCCTAGACATTTTCAAGTATCTGGAGCGATTAATATGAGCCGAAATTACTTATGCAGGACGGTATAGGTCGATCTCTTGCAACTCTGCTACAAGTTCACTTCTGACATGGTCTGGATACGACTCTAGAATTGGCTCTAGGAGCTTTAGCACTAGGTTAGGCGATACTGTCGTGTCGGGATCATCCTTGAACGATGCAATGTACATATTGTCTTTGGACATGAACACGATTCCTGTATAATCCATCACAATTGATAGTGAATTAGACGAGCCTCCATTCACATCAAAGGCCATAATGGTAGTCAGGGTTGGTAGCTTGATGTGGTCTAGAAAATATATCGGTGTGTGCTGGATTATCTCATCATCTAGCCGCAGTACGGGCTCGGCGGGGCTCTCGGCGTTTGGCATCTTTGAGGATACTGTATAGACGTGATCCCCAATCATGCGTCCGGTGTAGATCTGTCCGCCAACCGAGTATTCCATGACCTTCTCAACGGCACTCTTGTCTGTTATGTCAAGGACAAGCGCATGCGTTGTATAATCCTGGACTTTTCCTACTTGACTATAGTGTATAATGCCATAGAGGACTACAAGGCGATCACCGTTGACCAACATGTTGTAGTTTTGCACAAGTGGTGGAATATCCAATGCGGTGACAAACGCGCTTGATTCGGTAATCATCTGCGTGTCCACGATTGAGAGAATGTTGTGCTTTAGCGCATAGATGTAACGACCGTCGTTTTTTACAAAGTCTGCCTCATCGACCCCCTGAACCTGGACGTTGGTAGTGGAGTGCGTATGCGCATCGGGCAAAGCTTGTGAGGCTGTTGCTTGGAACCTGACACTTTCTGCTTGATGATTCAAGAATTCCCCGAACCGTGATAATTGTTCATCCCTGTCCCCCAGTTCACCAAGCTCGTCTAGGAACTCTGCATACTCGGAAAACGCCGTAAATTTCCCGAGTTCGGCACCATTTAATGACTCTACAATGCTACCTATGCTATGCGCCTCTACCGGCGTATCCGTCTTTGAATCCGTCGTTTCAACGACTAGGCTGGGTATGGACGGGATCCCACCCTCGTTGTCGGCGTTCCATGATGCTGCATAGAGTATGGAGCTGGCGGCAACGGCACCTGCGACAGCTATAATTATGATGCTTTTGTTCAATGCATGTTCGACAGGCATATTTCTATATATGTAATTACTTTGGAACTCGACAAAAGCTCTGTATGAATGTTGGACAATGATCTAAACTAGATTTATTAACACAATGCGGCTCTGCATGCGCATTGGTAAATTTTGACGAGATGGACATGGAACTGTTGCGCGAGCTTGCAAAGGACGGCACGGCCTCAATTCCCGCACTAGCTGCCAAGATGAAGGTCAACTCGTCCGTCCTATACAGCAGGATAAAGCGCATGAAGGAAAACCGCCTGATAAAGCGGTTCACCATCGACGTTGACCAATCGATGCTTGGAATCAACGTGACGGCAATAGTCGGGATAAAGAGGGATTCCAAGAGCAAGGAATCCGTCCACAAGAGCCTCATTGGAATACCCGGAGTCACGTCCGTATCTGAGGTGACGGGGAGGTTTGACATACTCGTGACCATTCACACTGCGGATCTTGAAGAGCTCCACAACGTGACCATAAACAAGATTGGCAAGATGGCCGGCGTAAACAATACCGAGACGTTTGTAGAGCTGCAAAAAAAGTCAAAGTCAATAGCATACTCTGTCAAAAAGCCAAAGTCTAGCTAGCGAATTTTTCATCCCATTTAGAGTCGGCAATCTCTGCTGTGATCTCTTTTGGCGTCTTGCCCTCGATCTTTATTCCAAGCGACAGGCACGTGCCTACGACCGACTTTGCGACCGACTTTACCGACGTTGCATACGTAGAGTCCAGCTTTGTCTTTGCTATCTTTGCAATGACGTCCATTCCGATGTCGCCGACCCACTCCGTGCCTGATGTACCTGAGCCCTTTTGTATGTCGGCCTCCTTTAGGAGGAGTGCTGAGACGGACGGAACACCGACGTCAATGTCCCACTTTTTGGTGTCCGTATATACGGATACAGTCACTGGAACCTTCATTCCCTTGAAGTCGCCGGTCTTTTTGTTGATCTCTGCAATTACCTCCATTATATTGACGCCGAGCGGGCCTAGCGCCGGACCCAGGGGCGGCCCAGCCGATGCCTCGCCGCCGGTTACGAGTGATGATATCTTTTGTGCTTCAGCCATTATGTATGCGCAGATACACAAGTGCGATTTAATCCTTGCCCGAAGCTCTAGCCAAGATACCGGCGCCGCACATGCGGCCCCCCGGATCACGCCCCTTGCGCCTTTCGGAGGTATTGCTGGTGGTACTCTTCTGCGCTGTAAAACTCGGGTGCAGCGACGACCTTGGTTACGATTGGGTCCTTGTACTTGGCCGAGCTCTCTAGTGCTGCCAGCGAGCGGTTTGCAGCCTCGCGTTGCTCGGGCGTGTGATAGAATATGACAGAGCGGTACTGGGTGCCGACATCGTATCCCTGCCTGTCCCTTGTTGTGGGATCGTGGCCTGTCCAAAACGCATCTAGCAGCCTCTCATAGCTGACGATTGCATCGTCGTATGTGACCAGGACCGACTCTGCATGGCCGGTAGCCCCGGTGCAGACGTCCTCATACGTGGGGTTTTTTGCCTGTCCGCCGGTATATCCAGAGCGCGCATCGAGCACACCGTCTATACTTCTAAACAACTCTTCGACGTGCCAAAAGCATCCGGCAGCAAACGTGGCGTGTACAGTCGCCAGTTCCTAGCTCAACCCGCTGAATATGTCTACAATGCTTGAAGAGATCTTTTCAATGTCGGCTCGCGGCTCTACTGAGACCAGGAGGAGCACGTGGCTTACGGGAAACGGAAAGCTCACAAGGACTGCGCGGTCGCGCCTTATTGCAACATAGTTTACAGATCCTAGGCTGTCGTCGTGTGCATTTCCGATTGTAATCTTTGATATGAACTTCATAAACGAGCGGAGCCTCTCCTCGTCGCGCTCTAGCGGGGATATTGCAGGATCAAAGCCGCCTGCAAGAAGGCGCCCCTCATCATCAATAATGCCGGCAAACCTGACGAGGTCCTGGCTGAGCAGCCGCTTGCAACGCTCATCATACGAGCGATACTCGTGGCTCTTGTCTGCACTCACGCTTATCCCGATGCGCGCTCAATGATAAAAATCTAGCCGCCAGCTCACGTACGCAAAAAACCCCGGCATCCCCCAGCCTTGGCCTACCGGTGCACGGCAGGCCCTGGTTCTGTATGCAAACCCTGTGGCCGTTGCGATCCCTGCAACCCCGCCAGTACGGGTGCTCGCTGATCGGGGATCGTCCCTGATCAGGCCGGCATTGCCAATGCCTGCGCAGTCGCTGTGCCGGCGATCTCTGGCCTGCCCGGTCTGCGATCACGCGTCCTGCGTATGGATTTAAATAGCTATGAGGATCTGTTTTGCGCATGGCAACTCCTGTAGACGGCTGGCCAGTATGGATCCCGCTCATTGTTGGCTTGGCTCCTGGTCTGGTATACTGGTTCGTAATAACTGGCATGAAGAAGCGCAGATAGCCAAAAAAGCTCATCTGTGTTCTCTATGGCACAAAGTATTCTTAGCTGCTTGTTGAATATGTGCCACAGTAGCAAGAATAAGCCGCTTTTTGGATCTCGCACCATGGGAGCCACACCGATAGTCGCGCTGTTTGTAGCATTGATGCTCCTGCCGGCAACTGCAAGTGCGCAGCAGCCAATAGAAAGCGGCTCTATGCTTGGGATAGAGCTGGTACGCACGCAGCCAACGTACTATACAGACGACGAGGGATATACGGTGGTCGTGGGGGAGATAAACAATCTCAAGGAATTCCCGGTCACCGACGTCCGAATTATTGTAAACTTTTACACTCAGGATTACCGCGACTCGCCCCGCGAGTCGCAGATTGGGGGGACAATTCTCGGAGTGGTACCTGCGATGGGAACCTCGCCGTACATGATACGCTCACACTCTCAGGATCTGGACATTTATGGAGTCTCAGCAGACCTCCTTGGATTCACATCATCTCCTGTAAAGACTACTCCACTGGAACTTGGCGACGTTACTGCACGGGCCTCTGGCGAACTTGTCATAGGCGGCACGGTGACCAACAATGCGCAGGCCGACGTTGCAAACGCCGTGGTATATGCACTGGTCTATGACGCACTAGAGCCTCCAAGACTCATTGTAATTGACTCTGTGAATACCGGCTCGCTTCCCACCGACAGTGCATATGACTTTCAATTCTCACTGCCGGACTATGAGCGGGCATTATTTGTAAGGCTGATTGCAGAATCTGACAACTATACGTCCGAGCCAGTCGACATACCTGTTACGCGGTATCTGGCAGAGCCGCTTGTAATCCAAAACATTGCAACAGTTGATGCAGGCGGCAACCCGGTATCATCCATTCACAGGGACGCCCCGGTATACCTCCAGAGCAGGATTACGGGCCAGGACGTCATAGAAATAGAGTACACGTACATTGTACAGATAAAGCGCTCAGAAGCCCTGCCGCTAGTAGAGTTCATCGGGACTTCGGACGGACTGATGACCGATTCCGGCGTGTCGCTCTCGCTAGTCGAGTGGACGCCGGAGACATCCGGGCACTTCTTTGTCGAGACGTATGTGTGGAATATGGCAGGCACGCCGCTGTCCGTCCCCGGTCCGGTATCGCTTCTTCATGTACGATAACCATGAACCCGTCAAAGACTGTCATAGTCGGGGGCACGTTTGACACTATACACAGGGGACATGATGCGCTCCTTGATGCAACGTTTGGGGCCGGCGACGAGGTTATAATCGGACTTACAAGCGACGAGTTTGCCGCATCGTGCGGGAAAAAGGCGCAGAGCTATGACGTGCGCAAAAGGGCTCTTGCAGAGCACATAGAACTGCGCCATCCGGCAAGGAGATACGTCATACAAAAGCTGGACGCAGAGTTTGGCGATATGGCACTAGACGCAAAAGTTGGGGTACTAGTTGCCAGCACGGAGACTGCGCCAAAGGCGGACGCCCTGAACGCAAAACGCCAGAGCCTTGGCGTGGACCCCGTAAAGGTAGTCGAGGTCCCAATGGTGCTAGCCGATGACGGGAGCCGCATATCTAGCACGAGGATACACGCAGGCCGGATTGACCCGGCTGGCCGCGTCCTATGAGTTGACACGCCGCTAACATTGATTCAAGCTTGTATGATATATCCAAAAACCACAACCCGTCCGCAATGGCGATACTTGACGCAATGCTCAACAGGCTCGGAGATGACGTAAAGCACCTTCAGGACGGCCTGAATCCGGACACGCTGGCGGCCTGGTATTCCAAGGTCATCGAGGATGCGCGCGAGATGGCCCCGCCGTGGCTGTCCGACAAGATCAACGTAAAACAGGACCCGATACTCCCGCTAAAGTTCGAGCTCGACGTATCAAAGCGGGCCGTGCGGTATCTGATGGCCTCAATAGAGCACAACGCAGAAGCAATGCCATACACCACTCGCATGTACTTTCTCAAAGTCCAGGAATCCGTATCGTCCGAGATGGACAAGGCGCTGGTCTAACCCTTCTCTACGCTGACCATGTCGCCGTCAGTCTCTGCCCCCACCACCTTGTGGTCGCCGTCTTTGATGGACTGGACAAAATCGGCCAGGCGCGTGGCGTTTTCTGTGTCTGCCAAGAGTATGCTGTGCACCGACGAGTCCCGGAGGCAGACTATGCACTCCTCGTCGATTACGTTGAGGACCTCGGCCAGCTGCGCCTCTATATCGCCCTCTGTGTGCATCATGGAGGCAAGCTTTTGCGCCTCGTACTTGTCAGCACAGCGGACGACGGCCTTCATGGGCCCAGCCCGTACTCGTCGAGGTGATCGCGGGCCCTCTCACGCGCCTCCTGGTGCGCTGCCAGGTACTCGTTTACGCGCTCGATTAGTATCGCCTTTAACTCGCCGGTAAGCATGCGGCCCGACGCATAATCGGCGCGGATCTCTTCCAGCTTTGCATCGTCTGGCTCAAAGAACATCCTCAGATACTGGTAAGCGATGTCAATGTCGGGGTTTCCCCCAAGCCTCCTATGCTCGTCAATGTCGGGCCTCCCGCCTGAGAATGCGTGCTTGTTTATCTTTCTCTTTACGTCACCCGGGGAGTCTGTTGTAAATATTGCAGAGTTTGACTCAGAGCTGGACATCTTGCCCCCTCCCCCATGGAGCGGGGGCATCATCATGTTGTGTATCAGCGCCGGCTTTGGCTTTTTTAGCAGCGGCGCGACGTCGCGTGTGAGCCTAAAGTGCGGGTCCTGGTCCACGCCGAGCGGGATGAGTACGGGCGCATCCTCGATGTAGCACATTGCAGACTGGATCGCCGTGTAAAATATCATGCCAATGTTGGTCTCGCCCCCAAAACCAAAGACTGCCTTTGTGTTTGAAAAGTTTATGCGCTTTGCAATCTGTGCGGCTATTGGATAGAGCCTGGCAATGTCCTGCGTGTCTATGACTATCTTGGTCTTTGCGGGATCAAAGCCCAGTGCGACAAAGTCCAGCGCGTTCTCCCTTGCAAGTCCCATGGTGTCGTCCAGACTGAGCCCTTTTTTTGAAAAGAACTTTTCGTCGTCTGTGAGCTGAAAGTAGACGTTTACCCCGAACCTGTCCTGCAGCCACTTTGCAAAGATCCACGGAACCAGGTGCCCGATGTGCGTTGCACCCGACGGGCCGCGACCGGTGTAGACAAAAAAGGGCTTGGACTTTTTGTGCAGGTCGATGATGCCCCCCATGTCCCTGTGCGAGAAAAAGACCCCGCGCCTGAGCATAAAGTGATCCTGGCCTGCCGCTTCCACAATCTTTTTGCGCATCGCAGGGTCGATCCGCTGCGTGCCGAACCTCTTGATCAGCTTGTCATAGTCGATGACGCCGTCGACCTGCCAAGGTGTTACAACAAATTCACCATTCGGCATCACACTGACCAGTCGTGAAGGTTTAAAAAGTCTTTTTGGGTTTTTTGATGTGTTGGAACCTGTTCTGCACGACATTGAAAAAAAATTACTCGGAGTGCTCAAAAAAACAGGCTCCAAACCGGTCGGCGAATCGCAGCTAGCAAGGGATGCAGGACTCGGCATGGACCAGACCCGGCGCGGAATCGAATGGCTGCGCCACAAGGGGTTCGTCGACGTCAACGCAAGGGTCAGCACCAGTTATTCTCTCGATGAGAACGGCAGGGCCGCCGCACTGCATGGGCTGCCAGAGAGGCGCCTAATCGAGCTGCTGCGCCAAGGCATCCGGGACATGTCGGCCATTAGATCCAAACTTGGCGCAGACTTTGGGCCCGCAATCGGAATCGCACAAAAAAACGGATGGGTCCACACCGACGGGGCGACACTCTCACTTGACAAAATGCCGGCTCCCGGCCCCGACGAGATTCTCTTGCAAAAGCTGCACAAATCCGGCACCCTAGTGGTGGGACAGGTCGGCGAAGAGTCGGCACTAGAGTCGCTGTTGCGCCGGCCAAGATTCATCCGGGAAAACAAACAGAGCGCGTCAGAGATCCGGCTTACCACAAAGGGGCAGGCCGTTGATCCCGGTGCCGGGACGGGCATTGACGTCGAGGCCGACGCACCGCCGGTCTATCCTGCAAGGACACACCCGCTCAAAGATATCATTGCAGAGATCCGCGAGACGTTTGTCGCACTGGGATTCGGCGAGGTCACCGGCAGCATGTGCCAGTCCGGATTCTGGAACTTTGATGCGCTCTTTACGCCGCAGGATCATCCCGCACGCGAGATGCAGGACACGTTCTATCTTGACTCGCCGCCCTATGGCAAGGTGGCCACTGACCGTGATCTCCGGGCCGTTGCCGCCGAGCACAAGCGGCACTGGTCTGCAAAATGGTCGCCTGCCGAGTCGCGCAGGGCAGTACTTCGCACACACACGACATGTGTCACAATACGCCACATTGCAGAGACGCGGCCAGAGTCCGCACGCGTCTTCTCACTCGGGCGCGTCTTTAGAAACGAAAAGCCAAGCTACAAGCACCTGGCAGAGTTCAACCAGGTCGAAGGCGTCGTCGTCGGACCACACGTCACGCTCCGCGGGCTGATGGGAATCCAAAAAGAGTTCTACCGCAGGATGGGGATGGACAGGGTAAAGTTCTGGCCCACATACTTTCCATATACCGAGCCCTCGCTCCAGTCGATGGTCTACAACGAGGCGCTGGGCAAGTGGATAGAGCTCTTTGGAATGGGGATATTCCGCCCCGAAGTCACGCGCCCGCTTGGAATCAAGACGCGTGTGCTTGCATGGGGCGGGGGAATCGAGAGGATTGCAATGCTCCGGTATGCAATGACTGACGTGCGCGAACTGTATGCAAACCGGCTGTCGTGGCTGCGAGGAGGGGGGGTCTAGCACTTTGCCCGTGGCAGACATTGGTGCAAAAAGGCTGGCACGTCTGGTGGGATCCCGGCACGGCAAAAAGGCCCTAGTCGAGGCGCTTCCGTATCTTGGCCTTGACATCGAGTCAATAGAGGGTGACTCGATACGGGTAGAGTACAGCCCAAACCGCCCAGACTATTCGACTGACTATGGTATTGCCGAGGGGCTGCGCGGGATGCTCGGTGTCCGGACCGGTGCGCAAAAAGTCGCGCCAAAACCCGGTGCCAGATATGCAATACGCACCTCGCCCA
>JAHRAL010000068.1 GCA_020027325.1 Cenarchaeum sp.
ATTCAGATACATTACAGGCCACCATACAGTACAAAAACTCCAGGCACAAGATAACCTCCTTGGCAGTGCCAGAATTGGAATTTGAAATAAAGGCAGGTGCAAATAAAATGGTTACCGGGTCAGATTCAAATCAAACGTTCACCGAGTTCGATATAAGAAAAAATAAGGTGACCCTCTGGCTACAGAATAAGACATCGCAGTTAGCACAAAGACCCCTTGCAGACGGGATAATGTATGGTTTAGATTCGTATTTTAACAAGATGCCACAATTTTCGTTTTATTTTCCTGCAACCCGATCCGGGATTCTAGAGGCACGAAATACAATGTCTGCCAGCATAGTAAAGAACGCGCCGTATTCCAGACTGAATGGCGCCCATATGCCAAAACTATCCGGTGTGGTGACAAATTTCATAGGGGAAATACTTGATTTAGGCAAAAAAAAGGGTCATTTTTACGACGACGCCGTCGAATTAGAAAAAAACATACTGCAAGGCAGTATAAGGATGGATTATCAAAGCCCATCACCTGAGATAAAATACCGCTACAAAAAGCACGACATGTCACTACAGCTGGCGTCAACTGCTGTATCGGGGCTTGCCCCATTTGTCCTGTATCTAAAGCACATGATCCATCCCGGGAATGTGTTGGTCGTAGAGGAACCCGAGTCCCACCTTCATCCAAAAAGCCAGATCATCTTTGCAAAATTCCTCGTCCGCCTCATTCGCAGGGGACTGAACATAGTACTCACCACCCACAGCGTGATTTTTCTGGAGCAGATGAGTCATTTAGTACAAGCAGGCAACATGCCTGAAAAAACTAGGAAAAAACTTGGCTTCGGTGACTATGAATACATTAAAGCAGACGAGGTGTCAGTATATAGGTTTGAATCATCCTCAAATTCAAAAAACACCATATCGGAGATCGAAATCACAGAAGATGGTATAACGCAAGAAGATTTTATAAAAATCGACCATGAGTTATACGAAGAATACTTGAAACTGAGCCAAAACGGCGGCAACTGAATTGATCATAAAGGACATTGCTGATAATTACGAGTACGCAAAAGGAGAATGCAATGATATGGGTTGCAAAATTCGATTGAATGGCATGCCAAGGAATGTCGTATTAAGAGGTGAGAAACTGGTGCCAAATTCCAGCATATGCGACTGTATCGTTTTTGATGGGCGCGGGGGACTGACCGTGTCTCTGATCGAACTAAAGAGCTCCAACCTCAATGTGGATAGAATAAAGACACAGCTTCAAAGCGCCGTGAGTGAATCCGCAAGAATCATCCGCAGTCTAGGCTTTTCAGGCAGATACACGGTGTTTCCAATACTACTTGCAAAGAGTTACGGGCAGCGTACACAGTCCCAAAGCCTCAAGCAAATCAAAATCAAAATTGCCAACAAATCATGTAATATTCAACTCAAAATATGCGGTGCCAATCTGAAGGATCTGAGCAGACACACAATAAACCCATCCGTAAAAGTGAGCTCACCATAACAACAGTCACACAGGTTGGTGCAGTTGCCGGGATTTGAACCCGGGTCACGAACTTGGCAAGCTCGCATAATAACCAAACTATACGACAACTGCGCGAATACGGATCGCGCTTTGATCAAACTCTATTAAATCATTACCGCCGTGCACGTGCCTGCCGGCATCCTCATTTTTTGGCCAGCCTGTCACCGGTCCTAAACAGGAACGGCGCAATGAATGCGGTAATTACAGAGACCACCCCCACCAGCGGAAAGACAAACGCGCTCACAGCACCAATGTCGACTCCGGACTTTGCAATCACGATCGAAAACTCACCCCTGGGTCCGCCCAGCGCAAACGAGGCCCGCAGCGACTTTTTCCTTTTTTGCTTTGTGAGAATCGACATTGAAAGGTTGGCCGTGAGCTTTACAGATATAGATACTGCAATCAGGATAATTGCAATCACGATATACCCCTGGATCTGCGAGACGTCCATCAGCGCGCCGACTGAGACAAAGAATATCGCGACAAACATGTTTTTTATCGGGCTTGCGAGCAGCTTTGATACCTCTGAGGACTTTGACTCTGCAACAAGCACGCCTGCCAGAAACGCCCCGATGGCAACGGACAGACCCACGATATTGGCCAAGAGCGCGTATCCAAAGCACACGCCCAGTACCCCGAGAAGCAGTATCTCCTTGTGCTCGGTTGCTGCCATCCTGTCGATGAGCGACGGGACGACACGCGTGCCCACGGTAAACGTGCCCACAATAAGCCCCACTGCGACTATAATCACAACTGCAATGCTCTCAATCGAGATTGCACCGGCAAGTGCGACGGACTGGAGCGATGTGATCAGTATGATTGCAATGATATCCTCGACGATTAGCACGCCCAGCACCAGGATTGAAAACTCTTTTTTGATGTATCCCGAGTCCTCTAGCAACTTTACGATTATCGCAGTGCTGCTGATCGAAAGCGCCGCTGCAATAAACAGCGCGTCGATGAACCCCATTCCAAACGCAGTCGTTATTGCAAGCATTGCACCCATCGTGCTAAAGACTCCCACGGTGCCGATTATCATTGCAGACTTGCCAATGGTGCGTATCTTTGAATATGGAAACTCTATTCCAATGACAAAGAGCAAGAGTATGATTCCAATGTCTGCAAACAGGTTCAGTGCGGACACATCGGATAACAGCCCCAGGCCGCCGGCCGGAATCGGCGCGCCGACCGGCAAGAGTCCGTACCAGAGTGGGGAGAGCGGGCCGATAAGCATCCCGGCAAACAGGTATCCGAGTATCAGCGGCTGGCGGATTTTAAAGAACGCCAGTGTCACAATGCTTGCAATGATCATGATGACGGCCAGGTCTGTGACAAACGATGCGTGTGGGATCTCGGGGGTGATCTGCTCGATGAGTGCCGAAAAGCTCCGCGCTATGGTATCCTGGATGACAGAGTCGGGGGGTGCTGTTTGAAGCGCGATATTATCCATAGCGGTTAGGAGTACCAGCTAGAGCTAAAAAACAATTTTGGCGCATATGCCAAGTTATACTATTTCGAGCTGGCCAAACTTGCCCTTTGTGAGCGACTTTTTGCCCTTGAACTCGTTTATGTAGCCGTTGGTGATCTGAACCGTGCAGCCGTCTACGACCTTGTCGATGTCATCGCCCCACAGTGTGAGGTCAATGTCGGTGCCGGCCTCGTCAGCTAGGACCATGTCGCATACGTTTACAGTGCCGCCCCTCTTGAGGTTGACTGTGCGGGACTGACCCTTTGACTTTAGGGCACCCTTGAAGTTGACACCGCTGTTCATTGTCTTTGCAACATCGGCCGTTACAAACTCTGTCATTATGAGGCCCCCTAACAAGTGGCATTATAAAGTTTTAGCAAAAGATGCGGTATATGGTCAGGTCTAACGCAAAATTGCCCCCCAAATCAACTAATTTTGATTTGATGAAGTGATGAAAATCATTCCATAATACCCTTTAGATCCAACCCATGATCCGGTCAGATCATGTCCAAATCCGAGATGGTGGTTCTGAGAGAAGAACTCGTCAAGGCGGTCAGCAGCCTGAGAAACCTAGAGAAGGATTTTGTCCTGTGCCAAAAAAATGCCGAGCAAAGGGAGCTAGAGGCGGCCCTCAAGGCAGACAAGCAGGCACGCCTGATTGATGAGCAGGCACGCCTGATTGATGAGCAGGCACGTACGATAAGACAACTCAGGGACGAGCTGGAAAAGACGGACAAACACATCAAGGCAAAAGACGCCCGACTCGGCTATTACGAGTCACCCAATCAGCCGACCTCGGCTAAATCGCTGTTCAACAATGAGCGCAGGGCGTTCCGCAGAAAGGAGATGGGCAATGAACAGGCCGACTCCAAGGCCGGTGCAAAGCCGGGCCATGCAGGCACATCACATCATGACAGCCCCGTAAGAAAGGTAAGGTACAATGTGGACAGGTGTGAAAAATGCAGCTCGGCGAACCTGAGGAAAATCCGCCCGATAAACAAGTCGATGCGCGAGTTTGACGGCGACTATATGCACATAATCTGCATCGGCCTGATCATAGAAAGGGCAGTATGCAAGTGCGGCCACACGTCGGTGGCCAAAAACCCGTCCACAGTGGGGACGTGTTTTGGGCCCAAGGCATTGGGCGTCATACTGTTGTATCATGCAAAACGGTGTACCGACCAGACAATCGCCAATTTCATGGAAGAGCTGTATGATCTAAAGATAGGCAGGTCGTCCCTATGGAATGCCCGCATAGCTATAAAGAATGAGCTTGAAGGCCAATACAGGCAGATACTCGACCACATAAGGGACTCGGATTACCTCAACATAGACGAGTCTGTAATCAAGATAAACTCGAAAAATGGGCGCATCTGGCTTGCCACGGCACGGGATGCCACGTACATCGTGGCTAGTCCGCACCGGACCAAGGCCGCCGCAGACGAGTACTTTTCTGCGCTGTATGACGTCCCCGCAGTCCATGACAGTTACAAGGTGTACAACTCGTCATTCACGACAAACCAAGAATGCTGGGTTCACATACTGCGCTTCTCTGAGGGGTTTGCAATCAAGCAGGGAGGCCATTACAAGATACAGCACAGGCGCCTGAACGCATTCTACAGTGACATCAAGAAGATGGATACCGCCGATGAACCGACCATCCTAGACCTGGACAAAAGACTGCGTGAGATAATCAGCTCGTATCCGGAGAAAGACCCCGTGAGGACTAGGCTGGAGAACGCGCTGCCCAACCTCTTTACGTATCTGCGAGTACCGGGCATGCCGCCGCACAACAACCGTGCCGAGCTGGAACTGCGCGATACGGCGGTTCTGCAGGCAAATACGCGCCACAAGCTTGTGACCCCGGAGGGAATGCACGTCTTTTCGGTCATGCTGAGTTTTTCTAGGACATGCCAGAACCTGAAACTAAACATCTGGAAGTCGTTTGTGGTGTCGCGGTTTGTCTCAGACTGGAACATGTTTGAATCCGGGCTGCCGCCGACAATGCCATATGCCCCCTAGAATTGACCAGTCGGATCTAGCAGTTCGCGCCTTGTGATGTGTGATTTTGACGTGTTTTGTGGGGTTGGACCTGACCATATACAAGATGCGCCTAACGGCGGCATATGCCCCATATCGCGGTCTTTGCATTTTCAAAGGCCACGGGTCTTGGCATCCAGGGTACGGCGGATCTAGTCGTCCTCAGGACAGGTAAGCTCGCGCATCTCGGTGTACTTTTTGTCGATCGGCGCGATGCGCTCCATTACCACGTCTAGCGTGTATGCCGACTTTGCAAAGTACCAGCGTATCGGCACAGGGTGGCCTATGCCGTCCATGTCGTGTATGACGCCCTTGTCTGCCTCGACTCCCATCTTTTCATCCATGCTCCTCTCCCTTACGGTCAGCCCGCGCTTTGTCCTGTCTTCTGCGACAAGCTCTGATCCGCCGTCGCGTATGTGAAAAAAGACGGTTTTTTTGAGCAGCGGCAGGACGGAATCGGGCATTGCTACCTTTCGACCGGGCTGCCGATCGTGTTGCCCCACTCGGTCCAGGAACCGTCATAGTTTCGCACCCTCGGGTATCCAAGGAGGTACTTTAGGACAAACCAAGAGTGCGACGAGCGCTCGCCGATGCGGCAGTAGCAGACGACGTCCTTGTCCGCAGTCACGCCCTTTGGCTCATAGTTTTGCGCAAGGTCCTCGGCGGGCTTGAACGTGCCGTCAGCATCGTTGATGGCAGTGGCCCACGGAATGTTGTTGGCCCCCGGTATGTGGCCGCCCCGCTGGGCGTGCTCCATCGGGTACTCTGGGGGCGCAGTTATCTCGCCGGTAAACTCTTTTGGCGAGCGGACATCGACCATTACAGTCTCTGCGCTGTCTAGTGCGCGCTTTACGTCATCAGAATATGCGCGAAGCCCAGCATCGGGGGGTGCTGCCGAGTATTTGGACGGCTCCACCTTTGGCTCCTCGGTTGTGTATTTGCGCTCTTCGAGCTCCCACTTTTTCCTGCCGCCGTTCATTATCTGGACGTTCTCGTGTCCATAGTACTTGAAGACCCAGAACGCAAATGCCGCAAACCAGTTGTTAAAGTCGCCATAGAGCACGACGTTTGTATCCGGCGTGATGCCGTTTTTGGACATTAGTTTCTCAAACTGGCTCTTTGATACAATGTCCCGCGTAAGCGGGTCGTTGATGTCGCGCTTCCACCATATCAGCGTCGCACCGGGGACGTGGCCCTTGCGGTAGCCGTTCTCGGGGTCATAGTCGACTTCGACTAGGCGATAGCCAGAACCCGGCGAGTTGGATGCCACCCAGTCAGTCTCTGCTAGCACCTCGGGATGCGCGTATGCCATGGGACGGGGCGGGCGTCCACGATAATATTAATGATAATCTGTCGGCGCAGGCCAACAGCACGATGCGGGGGTTTGAGTACACGTACGTTGGGATTAAATACGAGATACAGGGGTCGATGCGCGCAGGGGTATCAAAGCCTGGTCAACTGAGAAGGACTCAAGATCTCTCATGGGTGATCCTTTCCTTTAGGGGTTCACGGGTTCGAATCCCGTCCCCTGCACCACGTCGATAAACAAAAATACCGTGCGCACGCCCCGATACGCGTGACAAACAGGCTCGCCGAGCAAACGAGTCCCTACCTTTTACAGCACGCAGAAAACCCCGTGGACTGGCACGCGTGGGGACCCGAGGCCCTCGGCATTGCAAAGAGCAGGGACGTCCCGATATTTCTCAGCATTGGATACAGCGCGTGCCACTGGTGCCACGTCATGGCACACGAGTCATTTGAGGACGAAGGGATTGCATCCGTGCTCAATGCAAACTTTGTGAGCATCAAGGTCGACCGTGAAGAGCGCCCCGACATTGACGACATTTACCAAAAGGCGTGCATGAAGGCAACGGGTCAGGGCGGCTGGCCGCTGAGTGCGTTTCTCTTGCCGGATCAGAGGCCGTTTCACATCGGGACATACTATCCGCCGCGTGACATGCACGGGCGCCCCGGTTTTGGCAGCCTTGCAAGGCAGATGGCGCAGGCATGGAAGGAGCAGCGCGCATCAGTCGAGCAGGGGGCCGCAAAATTTATGGGTGATCTAGATGCCGGCACCAGCACAGAGGCAGCCGGCGATGCGGATGTCGTCGGGCGCGCATCATCGATGCTGATGAGCATGGCCGACGTTACAAACGGCGGGTTCGGGCATGCACCAAAGTTTCCAAACGCATCGTGCCTGTCGTTTCTGCTGCGCGACTCTGTGCGGGGCAGCAGGCATTCCGGGCTACACGCGCTGCGGAGCCTCAAAAAGATGGCAGCCGGCGGAATCTTTGACCACGTGGGGGGCGGGTTTCACCGCTATTCTACTGATTCGAGGTGGTTTGTCCCCCATTTTGAAAAGATGATGTACGACAATGCGCTCCTTCCGGTGGTGTATGCAGAGGCGTACGCGCTTACAGGCGATGCACAGTACCGTAGAACCGCAGAGCGCACGATCGACTTTGCACTCGGCGAGATGCGCGGGGTGGAGGGCGGGTTTTATTCCGCACTAGACGCCGATTCGGACGGTGAGGAGGGCGCATACTATGTGTGGACTGCCGGCGAGGTGCGCGGCATACTGGGCGATGATGCGGACATGTTTTGCGTATACTATGACGTGACACAGGGGGGCAACTGGGAGGCAAAGACGATACTGTGCAACAACGTCCCCGCATCGGCGCTTGCATTCAGGTACAATATCAGCGAGGAGGCGGCAATCCAGAGGCTTGATGCGTGCCTTGACAAGCTCCGAGAGGTGCGCGCAAGGCGTACACGGCCGGGTCTAGATGACAAGTCGATCACGTCATGGAATGCAATGATGATATCAGCGCTAGTTGCCGTCGGCACTGCCACGCACAATCAGGCATACATTGATGCGGCGGCTGGGTGCGCAGAGTTTGTGCGCACAAGGATGACGGCAGGCGGTGATTCTGAGGCCCTGATCCGCTCAAGGCGCGGCAGCGCTGCAGGTACGATCCCGGGGTACCTGGAGGACTATGCGTGGTATGCCGATGCACTAGCAGACCTGTTTTGTGCAACCGGCAAGCCCGGACTGTTGGAGCATGCAGATGCGCTTTGCGCCCGCATACTAGGCCGGTTCTATGATTCAGACGGCGGGTTTTACATGACAGACGAGTCAAGCCACGAGGGCCTCATCCTCAGGCCAAGGAGCGTCTACGACCTGTCCGTGCCCTCGGGCGGGGCGGTGGCTGCCAGGGCGCTGTGGAGGATCGGCCACCTGGTGGGCAACGAGTCGTATATCGGGGCCGCACGCGCCACAATGTCTGCGCGTGCGGCAGAAGCCATGCAGAACCCGTTTGCCTTTGGGTCCATACTGTGCACAATCTTTGCAGACACGCACGGCCCGACAGAGATCACGCTCCTTGATGGCGGCGGCGACTCGGATATGGCCGGCTATGTTGGCTCGCGGTTCATTCCAGAGTCGATAACGGTGCGCATCAATGACCGGGACCGCCTGGACAAGCTGCACAGGTATCCGTTCTTTGCAGGAAAAGAGCTTGTACCCGGCTCGCAGGTCGCATACGTTTGCAAAAACTCTGTGTGTTCGGCACCCATTACGACGCGCAACGTCCTCGAGTCCGCGCTCAAGGACTAGGCTGTCCGGTTATAGCTTTTTTGATGTCGCCAACCTTGGCGCCGATGATCATTACGACGTCGTTGATCTCTTCAAGCTTTGGCGGCGCATCCTTGCACGATTGCAGGTATGCCGAGTATATGCACCCAATGATTATGCCGACAGTCGTGTCAACGGCAGACCCACCAGAGTTGCACGACTTTGCAATGTCCAGGTAGGACTCGGCTTCTGATATGTAATAATCAATGAGGCTCTCAATGTACGAGCGCGTCTCTTTTGATACTGCCATGCACGGTACAAGCCGTGCTAGGATATTTGTGTATTGGGGAGAAAATGATTAGAAATAGTGCGCACAGCCAGACTGGCAGGGTATTGGTGTGTGTTACTTTTTTTTGTTGGAGAGGTCGTAGAGCTTTATGAATGCCCAGATCTTTTTGTTCATGTCGCCTGGAGTCATCGGCGCCTTGCCAAAGACATCTTGGATCGAGTCTGATCTTCCCGCAAACGAGATGAGGTACCCGCCAAAGGGCTTGCGTGGCTTTTTTGACTTTGTCTTGGCAGTCTTTGTCTTGGATTTTTTGGCCTTGGCAGTCTTTTTTGGAGCGCGGCGTTTTGTCTTGGTGGCAACCAACCTAGCAGTGCTAGATCTATAATAGTATAAGAACTTAGAGCTTGGAATAGCGCACAATCAGCTCATCGCTACGCTTGGCACAGCTGCACAGCCGCATCTTGGCAGAAAGGGCGACCCTGGCAAAGCCGGCCCCGTCAACTAGCGTGCTAGATGCGGCCCCGCCGATGAGCCTTGGTGCAATGCAGATGATGGCCTCATCAACCAGGTTTTGTCTGACAAACTCCCAGTTGGTCGCACCCCCGCCCTCGACGAGGATTGAACGGATGCCAAGGCCGCGCAGCTTTGCCAAGAGTCCCTTTAGGCCCGACTTTTTTGCAGACGTGATTACGTTTATGCCAAGCTTTTCAAGGCGCCTGATTCTTGCCTTGTCTGCCCGCGGGGATGCGACAAGTATTGTCTTGATCTTTTTTGATGTAACTGCAATCTGTGATCGGGTGCTCAGCGACGCGGCAGCATCAAGGATTATGCGCACCGGGTCCCGGCCCCGCACATGCCGCACATTTAGGAGGGGGTCATCGATGCGCACCGTGTTTATCCCGACAAGTATTGCGTCATGGGTTGCGCGCAGCTTGTGGACGCGCCTCAGATCACTGCGCGATGACAGCTCAGAGTCCCCCGTCCTAGTCGCAATCTTGCCATCGATGGACATTGCGGCACAAAGCGTTACACGTATCCTAGATGCGGCCACGGACAAGCTTGCCTCCGATTATTACTGCGCGGATTGTGCGCTTTGTTGCGCGGCCAACGATTGCCGCATGTATGTTGTGGGTGGGCGCCATGTCTATATCAGACATGTCGATTAGCACGCAGTCAGCTGCCATTCCGGGCGATATTGCGCCGATCTTTTTGCCCAGCATCCTTCCGGCATTTATTGTCGCCATGCAGAGTATATCCCTCGGGTCTATGGGGGCGTGTGCGCGGGCCATGCCTGCCTTCCATGCATAGTCCATCTCTGCGAGCAGGTCAGGCGAGTTGAGCATGACATTGTCGGTGCCAAGCGCAACATTGCAGCCGGCTCCTGCCAGCGCGGCAATGTCCGGGCCGCCCTCTGCAAGGGACGCGTTTGCGCGCGGGCAGACCACCACGCCCCGGGTGCGCCTGGCCACGCTGCGCATCTGCGCACGCGTTGCCTGCGTCATGTGGATGACAAAGTGCGGGTCGGCGAGCAGCGCACGTGCGACCTCGGATCTCCCCGTGTTGCGCATCGAGAACCTCCCGCCATTTGCGGTCTCGGCGGCGTGTATGGCGCGCAGTTTTGGCGTCAGCGAGTACTGTCTTAGCGATGCATCGCTGTTCTCGTTGGCGCCGCTGATCCCAAGTCCGTCGCACTCGGCCAATAGCGCATCAACTTCTGCGCGGCGCCCAGGATCAGGCTTTGCATTTTTCCTGACGCGCAATGCAGAGTCATAGGACTCGATGCGGCCAAGCACAACTGCGCGTATCGGCCTTGCTGCGAGTGCGCGGCGCAAGAGTGCAATCCCGCCAGTTCCGCCCTCCCGGAAATCAACAAACGTCGTCGTCCCGCACTCTAGCATCGAGGATATGGTCTGGCGCATGTACCGGACTATGGTTCTGGGATCGGTGGACTCGAGCACCTTGCGCTTTGCACCGTACACTGGGTGTATCCTCCATGCGGCATCACGGCCCGCGCCAATGTCCTTTGCAACAGAATCCCCAATGTGCGTGTGGGAGTTGATCAGCCCGGGGATTGCAACAAGGCCCTCGCAGTCAACTGATCCCACCCTTGATCCTTTTTTGATACTTGCAAACGTATCAGACATTGATATGGTCGTGCGGTGTACGTGCCTGAGGGCTGGGCCCACCAGGGCGGCGATGTTTCGCAGTATCATCACGGGGCCTCATAGATGCGGCTGGCCTTGTCGGTCTTGCGCATCTTGCGGATGTCATCCAGTGAGCGTGTCGCATTGGCCGCCGCACTGCGCGCAGTCGGGCCCCGCCCTATGCCGCAGTTTAGCAGCAGGCGGCCCGAGTCAGTCATCTTGAAGAAATCCCGGATGTCATCGTCCATGGTATTTTGGTTTGCAATTATCATAAAGTTGTCCCCCCCCATAAAGAAGGCAAGCGAGCCACGGGCCATAAAGAACGAGGACATCTCCGCATAGAGCCCGTATATTGCCACGGTTATCTCGTACGGCGAGAGCTCGGTCCTGTGTGCTGAGAGCCCGTCAACATCCATGTGGAGTATCGCCACATCGCCGCAGTCACTGCATGTGCTCCCGTGCACGCCCTTGTCCACGCCCGAGAGTGCGGCATTGGCGGCCCGGCTTGCATCAAGCGGCGCATCTGCATACCCCACCGTTGCGCTGAGCGTAATGTGTGCAAACTTTGCGCGTACCCCGTCTAGCACCCTGGTGTGATCATCAATTGACATCCCGTTGGTCAGGACAAGGAACTCGTCTGCGCGGTTTTGAAACACCAGCCCGCCGCACGCAGAAAAGGCGTCCTGGAGCTGGCCGTAAAGGGATGCCTGGAGCGACTGGAGCCGGTGCTCGCGGTCGCTTCCAAGCTCTAGCGTCCACGGCCCATAGCCTGCAATGGTGATGATGCAGATCTGTGTGCTCAATTCTTTATCCTCGCATACTCGTTGTGCGATGCAAGCGCAGAGGCGACTGCGTGCTCGGCGACGGGGCGTATCCGCGCATATGCCTGGCGCTCCTGCATTGCAGGACCGCTTATTCCAAGTGCGAGCGGCTTTTTGTGCCGGAGTGATATTTCCAAGAGCGAGGCGGCAATTGCGTGTGCAATGACTTCGTCATGCTTTGTCTTTCCCTTTATGATAGAGCCCAGTGTGACTATGGCGTCGATGTCGCTGCGCCCAAGCATTGCGTCTGCTATTAGCGGTATGTCGTATGCGCCGTGGACGCCGGATACCTCTGACACTGTGACCCCAAGCGAGGCGGCCTTTTCCTTTGCTACTGCGAGCATCCGGGACGATATCTCTGGATAGAATGTCGAGTAGACGATCCCAAGGTTCATGCACTATGTACCTCGGCATACTCTACAAGATCGCGGGCATCAACGAACGCAATTGACTCGCGTTCTGCCAGCTCTAGTGCGCGCCTTGCAGACAGTGCCCTGTGGGTCTGTGAATCCATCATCTCACAGATTGCTGCTGCAGGATAGAGTTGTGCCAGGCGGGCAAGATAGACGGACATTTCCGTGTGGCCGCGCCTTTGTGAGAGGAGTTTTGGATCTGCAATCAGCAACGGAACGTGGCCGGGGGTGCAAAACTCGGAGACAAAGTCTCCCCGCGCATTATCGGATCCATAGAGTGCGGCAAATGATCGTATGGTCTGTGCGCGATCAGTGTCAGTTATCCCGGTGTATGTCTGGCGGTGGTTGACAGAGAGTGAGAACGACGGGCGGTCTCCGTATGGCGCGGTTCCCACGATCATTGCGCGATCACCGCCCTGAAGCGATGCGCCTAGCATCTCGTGCATGTACCGCAGGCCAAGGCGTGCTGCCATTGATGCGTCAAGGGACAGGCAGATGAGTCCGCCTGCGCGCATTCTCATTTCTGCAATGTGATCCGGGCGTATGTGCTGGGCTGCGACTACCATGTCGACCTCGTCCTCGCGGCCTTCAGAGTCATGGACCAGGACAAACTTGCCTGCCTTGAGCGAGTCTAGGGCGCGCTGTAGCCTCATATCGGACACAATACGCCGAGATCGGTATTTCAAGTTTACCAATATTGCGGTAATTACCACTATTTCGGTAGTTTGGGTGCGTGTGCATACTTTGCAAGAATGTCAGTCTCTACATTCACCACATCCCCGGCAGAGAGTGCGCCGAGGTTTGTAATATCGAGCGTGTGCGGGATGACGCAGACCCGGATTGCACACTTTGACTTTTGTGCAACGGTCATGCTCACGCCGTTGATTGCAACAGAGCCGCGTGTGACCAGCTCGTCTGCAATCTTTTTTGGAACATTGATCGTGATTACGGATTCGTCCTTCTTTTTCTGGATGCGCATTACCTTGCCTGTGCCATCAACATGGCCCAGTACAAAATGTCCCTCGATTCTTGCGTTTGCCTTCATGCTGCGCTCAATGTTTAGCGAGTCGCCTTTTTTGAGCAGGCCCAGGGACGTCAGGCGCGCAGTCTGGCCGATCACATCAAACGTGCACCTGCCTCTGGCAAGCCGGCGCGTCACGGTAAGACAGACGCCGTCGATTGCAACGCTCTGGCCTGCGGACAGTCCGGCGGATTTTTTTCCAAGGTCTATCGTCATGTGGAGTGATCTACCCTTTGAGCTGTCCCGTGCCAGGGCTGAAACTTTGGCTGTGCCCTCTACTATGCCAGTGAACATCAGCGGGGGTTTGCACATAGTGTATAAAATGATTTGTCATGGATTGCCATGTAATGTTTGTTTTCCCAAAGTCTGGTTGGGCTAGTTATAGTCATCAAGCGAGTGGGTCTTGCGTGCGGGTTTGGGCATATTGGCGGGTCTGGTCCGTTTGGGAATTATTTTGGTGGCGTTTATCCTTTGTGCGGCCTTTATCTTGCGCCTTCCAATCCAGTGGTATGCAACGTCAATGGTTCCCTCTGTGACGAGGCTGACCATCCTGCCCGCATTGTGCCGGCCCGTCCGGCCCTTTCTCTGTATGTAGCGAATCGAGCTAGGCACGCTGTCATAGAATATGACCAGGTCGACTTGGGATATGTCAAGGCCCTCCTCTCCGACGCGAGTGGTAATGAGCGCACGATAGTCCCCGCGGCGGAACCGCTCGACTGTCTCGATCTGTTTTTTCTGCTTTAGGCCCGACTCGCCGGCCTTGCCGATGAGAATCTCGGCACTTATTCCGGCATCGACAAGCTTTGCTCGAATCACATCCACAGAGTCGCGATAGCTGGAAAAGATTATGGCCTTGCCCTCGGTCTTGGAAAGTATCTCTAGTGTCCGTGCGATCTTTGGGTGCTCGATTCCCATCTTTTGGAGTGCGCGCGCCTGTGCCATGGCCTTTGAGATGTGCTCGTCGGACTCTATCATCGCCCGGGCACCTGCGTTCTTTGCCGCTGCCCGCTCGCAGAATTTCAGAAACGTCGTGACGCCGTGCGCCTCAAATATGTTTAGTGCGTACGTCAGCCGTATTGCAGAAAAGAGCGGCTTTATTGCGTTCTTTCTGTGAGAGAGGACGTACGTGCGCAGCTTTAAAAGTGCGGACAGCGACCTGTTTGAGCCGTTGTCAATGCCTGCGGACTTTAATGCCGCATAGCGCACGCCAAGCGCCTTTTTTATGAGCTGCTGTATTGCGGCCATGTTGTCTGGGAGCTGGAGCTTTATCATCTCGGTCTTTGTGTCCTGGACGTACTTGCTGACATCCTCGCTGGTCTCGGTTCGCGACTCAATGCTCTGAGCGCCAAGTGTCTCGATTATCTCGTCGACTTTGATCTGCTCGCTTGGAAGCGTGGCAGTCATGCCCACAAGGCGCGAGGGGGCGCCCTCAAATGCCCGGGCTATTGCAGTGTATGCATAGTCGCCCACCGTGCGGTGCGCCTCGTCAAATATAACGAGGTTAAAGTCATTGACAGAGACCAGCCCGTGCACTAGATCGTTCCGCGTTACTTCGGGAGTCGCGCACACGACGCTGTTTGACCACATTTTGGACCGGCGTTTTGGGGTCTCGGCCCCAGTCACCAGCGATATGTCCTCGATGGTCAGGTGATCTAGCATGAACTGGCGGTGTTGCTCGACGAGCACTCGCGTCGGCGCAAGGATTAGCGATGTGCCGGTGTTTTTGGCCAGAAACTCGGCGACTATCTGCGCGGCCACTGCGGTCTTGCCAAGCCCCGTTGGAAGGACTACAAGGCAGTTGCCCGATACCGCACTGGCCGCAAGGTTGTTTTGATAGTCGCGTGACTCTAGCGAGCCGGCCTTGACGTATTTTTTCTCGACGAATGCGGTCGCTGGCATGGATTTACACCATTCTCTATTGTTTTTAAATGTGGCCTTGGATGGACTGCAAACCAATAATTACACGGGTTTGACTTGTCAGGCCCGTGTGCGCAGACTTTGAGCGTCCCACGTGGGACGAGTACTTTATGCTCCAGGCAGAGCTGGCAAAGCTGCGCTCAAACTGTGTCTCAAAGAGCGTAGGCGCAGTCATAGTCCAAAACAACAGGCAGCTGGCAACCGGATACAACGGGACGCCCCCCGGCACCAAAAACTGTTACGAGGGCGGCTGCCAGAGGTGCACTGACCGCATGGAGGGCAGGCTGACATCGGGCGAGGGCCTTGACAGGTGCCTGTGCAACCATGCAGAGGCAAATGCAATAATGCACTGTGCAATACTAGGAATCAGCACGGGGACCTCGAGTGTGTCGCTCTACTCTACAATGGTGCCGTGCCTAGAGTGCACAAAGATGGCAGTGACAATCGGCGTCAAGAGAATCGTCTGCATCGAAGAGTATGCAGAGACCGACATGGGCCTGGTGGCCGACTCTGGCATAAAGATTGACCGCCTTGACGGGTCGCGCACAAGGTACTGGGCCCAGAAAATTGCCGGCAAGCGTTCTAGCAAGTCTTAAAAAACCCCAGACGGTGTCTGTCGGTGGTTATGGCAGGGTCGCACCCAATCAAGATACTAGTGGCAAAGATGGGCCTTGACGGCCACGACCGGGGTGCAATGGTTCTCTGCCGTGCGTTCCGCGATGCGGGCATGGAGGTAATCTATTCTGGGCTCTTTGCCACGCCGGACCGCGTGGCACAGATTGCCCAGGACGAGGACGTCGATGCAATAGCAATGAGCCTGCTCAACGGCGCGCACAATACGCTCTTTTTGCGTGTAATCGGCGAGCTAAAAAAGAAAAAGATGGGCGACGTGCTTGTCATGGGCGGCGGGATAATCCCCGATTCTGACAAGAAAAAGCTGGAAAAGGCCGGATTAAACGGGGTCTTTGGACCCGGAGCACCGCTGCCAGCAATCATAGAGCACGTCAAAAAGAACGTCCCCAAGGCCAGGCGCTAGGCACCAGAGACTATTCTTTGGACTCGGGCCACATCATCTTGCGCATCGCGCGCCCGACATGCTCTATCTGGTGCGAGTCCAGCTCTTTCATGTACCGGCCAAAGGAATCCTTGCCGTTTTTTTCATATTCAGACACCCATTCAGAGTTAAACGTCCCGTCTTTGATCATTGCAAGCACCTTTTGCATGCGCTCCTTTGACTGTGGATCCATTACCAGGGGTCCGCGCGTAAGCCCGCCGTACCGCGCAGTCTCACTCACGCGCCGGTACATTCCTGCAACGCCGTACCGCTGGATCATGTCGACGATCAGTTTGAGTTCGTGGAGCACCTCAAAGTATGCAATCTCGGGCTGGTATCCGGCCTCGACTAGCGTCTCAAAGGCGTTGAGTACCATCGATGCCGAGCCGCCGCACAGGTCTGCCTGCTCGCCAAACCAGTCCGTCTCTACCTCTTCTTGGAACGTCGTCTTTATCACCCCTGCACGCGTGCTGCCGATTGCCTTGGCCATTGCAAGCGTCGTGTCCCACGCCTTGCCCGTATGATCCTGAAAGACTGCCACAATCGAGGGCGTGCCAAACCCGTCGAGGTACGTCTCGCGCACCTTGGAGCCCGGACCCTTTGGGGCGACCATTATAATGTCGACGTCCTTTGGCGCCTCGATCCACTTCCAGTGTATGGCAGCGGCATGCGAAAAGGAGAGCGCGTTTCCAGCCGAGATGTTTGGCGCAATCTCTTTTTCATAGACCCTTGCCTGCACCATGTCCGGTATCAGGACGTGGATTATGTCAGCAGCACTGCATGCCTCGGCTACGCCCATGACCTTGTGGCCATCAGCAGTAGCCTTTTTCCAGCTTGCGCCGCCCTCCTTGAGGCCCACAATGACATTGAGGCCCGAGTCCTTCATGTTGTTGGCCTGCGCATCACCCTGTATTCCATAGCCGAGGACTGCCACCGTCTTGGACTCTAGCGGTTCTAGGCTGGTCTCAGAATCCCCCCAGGTCTTGGCCATTGCGCGCCCCCGCATACTGCGCAAATATTAACCAACTAGACGGCGCGTACCCCGATTCTTGCGCGCAATTTTAATAGGATTGCTGACGGCATGTTGTGTAGAAACGCTGTTGCTTGCGATCTTTGATGTAGAGGGCATACTCTTTGATGGCGAGTACCTGCCCATACTTGCCGAGGTCCGCAACATGGAAAAAGAGATCTGGGAGATTACAAGGCAGGGCCTCCGCGGGACGATAAACTGGGAGGATGGCCTGCGCAAGAGGGTCGAGATTCTGCGCGGGATCAACTATAGCACGTGCAAGGAGATTGCAGACAACCTCCCCATAATGACGGGCGCATACGAGCTGTGCAGGACGCTAAAGGACGCGGGATGGCGCCTCATGGCAGTATCTGGCGGGTTTACCATAATGACTGACAGGCTAAAGAGGGATCTAAAGCTGGATCACGTGATATCCAACGAGCTCATCTTTGAGGACAACCAGCTCGCAGACGTAAAGATAAACGTGGGCTCGGACAAGGCGTTTGCGGCCTCGTCGACGATTCAAGGGTGGGGCGAGAAAAAGGAGGACATTGTGACAATCGTCGATGGTGCAAACGACATGACGCTCTTTGATATCAGCGGCCTGGGCATTGCGTTCCGTGCACAGGACATTGTAAGGGACCGCGCCGATGTGATCATCGAGGACAAGGACCTGCGCAACGCACTGGATCTCATCAACAAGCACTATGGGCTTGCGCTGCGGGTGCGCGCATAACCTAGGCCGGAGTGCGTGCGGTGCGCAAGATCTCCATCATTCCCGTCAGGATTGACAAGGAGATTGGCAGCGGCGACAGTCCGGCACGGATGCTTGCCGATTCGGGACACGGTGTGGAGGACGGCGATGTCGTTGTGGTTGCACAAAAGGCAGTATCCAAGGCAGAGGGCCGGACTGTGCGCCTTGATGACGTAAGGCCGTCGGTTCTTGCACACGGAATCGCATCAGAGTATGGCAAGGATGCGCGGGTCATCGAGCTTGTAATGCGCGAGGCCAAGAGGCTTGTCCGCATCAAAGACGGCATCATCATCACACAGACGCACCACGGCTTTGTGTGTGCAAACTCGGGCGTCGATGAGAGCAATGCGCCGGACGGGTGCGCCGTGCTCCTGCCAGAGGACCCGGACGCATCGGCGCGCCGCATTCGCGGCGAGCTTGCAGGGCTGTGCGGGGCCGACGTCGGGGTCATAGTGTCTGACACGTTTGGGCGCCCGTTTCGCACCGGCCAGACAGACTGCGCCCTGGGCTCGGCGGGGATCAGGCCGGCACTAGACTATGCGGGCAGGCCAGACTCCTTTGGGCGCCTGCTCAAGACGACGCTCATTGCCACAGTCGACGAGCTGGCAGGTGCTGCCGAGCTTGTCATGGCAAAGACTGAGCGGTGTCCCATGGCGCTGGTCCGCGGCACCGGCCTGGATATCACAGACGGGGCAAAAGGTGCGGCCTCGCTCATCAGATCAGAGTCCGAGGATCTCTTTATCTGAGCATATCCTTAAAACGAGCAGGTATGCAACGCCCAAACGTAATGCACGGGATACGCACAGAGCTGCACTGTCACAACGTCTTTTCAAACTTTAATGTCGGCTCGATGGAGGCGCCCTACGACTGTAGCGTCACCGTAGATGCGCAGCTCAGGGCCGCACTCGATGCGGGCCTCGATGCGCTCTTTGTCACAAACCACAACACGCTTGACGGGTACGCCCAGGCACTAGACTATGCCGGGGATCACGCAAGGTACTCTGGGATATCGGTGTATCCCGCCGAGGAGATCACGCTTGATGGCGGCGCGCACGTCATTGCGTACGGGATTTACAAAGAGATCGAGGCAGGCCAGACTCTGCACGAGACGCTAGACGAGATCAGGAGGCAGGGGGCGGTCTCGTCTGCACCCCACCCGTTCAGCATACTAGATGCGCTACGAGAGTCTGCTGCCGAGTGCGATATGGTTGAGGTCTTTAACAGCAACAACGCCGACGTCATTTCAAATGCGCGCGCAGCAACGTTTGCCGACGAGCACGACATGGTCGGCGTTGCAGGCAGCGACTCGCATGTAAGCTCGACGCTTGGAAGGTGCGTCAACGTTATAGACGCAGAGGCAAACCTCGACTCGGTACTTGATTCGCTGGGCGCAGGCCGCGTCTCCATACAAGAGACCGGATATGCCACAGGCCGCGAGGCAATCGAGCACATTCGCTACAAGATAGAAAACTCGGCAGAATACATTGACGAGTACATGGCGCGCTTTTATCCGCACTCGCGCCACTTTTTCTCGCTCCTGCTGAGGCTCTTTAAAAGGAACCCCGACAGCAGGCTGTGGATGATGCTATACAGGCTAGCCGTAATCGGAATGAGGCGCATATCGCACAAGATCAACTTTGAGAACCGCGATGCGGCACCCATGTCGGGGCGCAACCTTGCAAGCATGGCCCGCTTTGCCATATAGC
>JAHRAL010000071.1 GCA_020027325.1 Cenarchaeum sp.
TAAAGGTAGCACTAGAGAACGGCCACGTAGACGGCCCAGAGATTGAAAAGATTGAAAAAGATCTCAGGGAACTTTCCGACAAGGGCGAAAAGATTCTAAAGGACATGGACACAATCTACCATGCAACAGACTCGCTCTGAGTATGCACGCCGATTGTGCGCAAAAGACACAAGCGCCCGTGATCAATAGTTATAACTGACGGCGGGCACGTTTGGGCGCAATGGAGCTGAGCAGGCAGGAAGAAGAATCGCTTGCAGGAGAGCACGGCCACGCAATGGAGACGGCATACAGGGTGCTGGTGGCCGCCGGCAAGTCCATGGGAGCTACAAAGCTTGGCCCCGTATCGTGGGCGCACGTCTCGGGGGTAAACTATAACACGATAGGCGATGCCGGCGAGAGGTTTCTTGCCGACATCAGCTCTGGCGGCGCACGCGTGGCAGTCAGGACCACGCTCAACCCAATGGGGTACGACCCCGGGGTTGCAAACTCGCTTGATGACAACTTTGTCCAAAAGCAGCAGAGCATAGCCGAGTCGTACAAGAGGATGGGCCTCGAGATGTCGTTTTCATGCATACCCTATGACATCTATGATATGCCAGAGCCAGGAACCAGGGTCGCCTTTGCAGAGAGCAATGCGGCCATATTTGCAAACTCTGTCGGCGGCCTGCTGACAAACAAGGAGAGCGCCTTTAGCGCGCTGGCCAGCGCGCTGACAGGCAAGGCCCCGGTAGCCGAGGCGCCCCTACAGGACGCCGTGCCTACCGTCAGCCTCAAGATCGGCGAGCCAGACGAGCTTGACTATGCGCTCCTGGGATACTATGCGGGCAGGGTTGCAGAGCACACTGTAAACATCAAAGATGCAAAGGCCGGCATGGATCACCGCAAGTGCAAGTCAATGTGCGGCGGGATGGGGACGTCGGGGACGTGCAGCAGGTTTACCATGGATCAAAGTTGCGGCGGTGAGCGGATTGATTTTGGAAAAGAAGAGCGCAGGGAGCTGCACGACGAGCTCTCGACTGCCGAGTCGGGCGACGTGATAACACTTGGCAGCCCGCAGCTTGGGGCCTGGGAGCTCGGCGACCTGGCACGGATGCTAAAGGGCAGGTCGTTTAAAAAGAGGTGCATGGTGTTTTGCGCCCGCACAGCGCAGGAGGAGGCAGAGCGTGCCGGACACATTGCAGAGCTCCGGCGCGCAGGATGCGAGATGCTGTCGGACTGTTGCACGTGCCTCACGCCGCTCATAGACTGCGACGAGGTCGACTCTGTGACGACAAACAGCGTAAAGGGGGCGTACTATCTCAACAAATCCAACGGGGTCGGCGTGGATCTCAGGCCGCTTGCCGACATTGTAAGGAGCCAGACGTCTTGAGCATCCAGAGCATAGTCGGCGGGACGGCAGAAGGCACGGTCCTAAAGTCCGCGCAGCCAATCAACTTTCTTGGGGCAGTGGATGCCAAGACCGGCAGGGTCACGGATAAGGACCACGAGCTCTATGACCAGGACATGCGCGGCAGGATACTCGTCTTTCCGCACGGAACCGGCAGCAGCGTGGGCGCATACACGGTCTATGCGCTAAAGGTCAACGATATGGCGCCGTCTGCGATGGTCTGCAACAGGGCGGACGCAAGCGTAGTTTCTGGGTGCGCGATTGCCGGGATACCCCTCCTCTTGGTGGACGGGGACCTGTTTGGGTCCATGCACGGAGGCGACAGGGTCACAGTCGACGGGGCATCCGTGCGGGTGGGGGCAAGGGCCAAGCCGATAGAATTTGTTCCCGATGTTTGTGATTTTGGGGCCGACGAATAGGGTGGCATTGCGACAAGTTTGGCACCGTCTGCTGGGTCAAACGTCCCGCACGATTTGTTCGTACCGACGCTTATGTGATTAACGTGATATCGTCTGGGGGCGGCAGGATCTTTTTTGGCGGATCCCCAGGATTTGTGTACTTTTTGAGGTGCCCTTTCTCGTATGCCCGGACCATCTCCTTGCCCTTGGGCACTGAGATATGCGTCGACTGCGATCTCTGTTTCGTGGATCCAGCTCGTGCCCTTTTTGTAATCGGCGATTATAAAGGGGCCACCCTCAGGCAAATTTGGCGATTTTTGTGGATTTTTGCCTGCTGTACCAAAAACGTAATCAATCAACAGTCATGGTGTGGGTTTGTCATACAGATCAAACATGTCGTCCAGATCGTCATCGGGATCCTTTTCGACCAATTTGATCTCTTTGTTTTTCAGGGCCTCGACGATCTCTGCTTCTGGATCCCTGCTTGACCACGACCCTATATGCAACGCCAGTTCCTCCCGGGTGCATTCGCCGTTATGTTTTATACACCTAAACGCCATGTTTGGCTCTTTGAGTGGTGAGGTGGTTGCCGCCTCGTCTTGCAAGTCTGCCATTGTGTTTGCGGATAGGGGGTCTGGTATTAAAGAAGTATTTTAGCAGTTTTGGGGCATGGGCCGGTTATGACCAGGATGCGAGGTGTACGGTGGCGGTCTCCCTCGACATTCCGGGGTGCCTGGCCTGCAACCGCTTTATGCCGCGCTCAAGCACCTCTTCTGCGGGCGCGTCTACATCTTCGTATTTGGCCGTTTTCGCCTTCATGGTCTTCCCACCTTGGGTGTATATTTAACAGTAATTGGCGATCCTTGGTTTTTCTCGATGGTTTTGACGTAATCCTTGACAAATTCCGCCTGTGAGAGCGTCAGCGGCACGGCGGCTTTGATCTCCGTTATTGAGGGGCTGGCAAACTTGACCATGCGGGCCTCCGCCTCGTGCATGTGTTTGACGCCATGGTTGCCCTTGAAGTGCTCGGATGGGCGGTAAGTCTTGTCACCATCGATCACGCGCACGTCGTTCTTTAACTCGTATGCCATGGGCCTGTAATCCTTGTCGATTGTCAGTTTGGACACGTCAAAGCTGGCAACAAGGCCTTTTTTGTCCATGGCATACTCGGCAGCCGATTCAAAGTGTATGCTTCCCGAGACGAAATCATCCTTGACCTTGTATCCATCTGTGGGGTGGTGGCCGACCTCGCCGTTGTTGTCTGCAATGTATCCCAATTCGGATATTTTCATCCCGCGGTGGATGGTATGTGTGGATTTCAAGTGGTCGCGCATGACCTTGTTGGCTTTTTTGAGCCGGTTTTTAATCGAGTTCAATTTCGGGCTGGCAACCACGGCAACCGTGATTTCGTCCACTCGTGGCATGTCTTTCTTGTGTACGGCCACGTTGTCCCCATACAGCACTACAAAATCGGGGGAACCAAACTCGTCGTCAAATCTGGGAACGTCAAAATCATCATATTTGGCAAGTATGGATTTTGTGGCCTTGTCCTTTGTCATTTCAGACAGCGCTTTTGGCGCATCGTTTGAAATCGATTCAAACATCTTGCGTTCCTTTTTCGCATCAGGCGTGTATTCGTCCTTGGCCGACCCGCCGCCGCCATCGTCCTTGTCAGGCTTCTTGCCTCCCTTGCCGGTCGGCACGGTTTTCTTGCCCTTGCCTCCGCCGTCCTCGGGTGCGGCCTGGGTCGGGCGCGCAATCGGGTTCTGCTTCTTGACCGCCTTGGCCACGTCGTCCACGGGATTGAGGCGGATCTTGCGACCCATGACTGTGCGGTAATAATATCCGTCGGTGTGCGGCTCCTCGCCAGGGTCGGGCTCGAACCCCTTGGCCATGTATTGCAGGGCCAGCTCCATCTCGGCCTGTTGCCGCTCGGCGCGCCAGATGCGTGCGGTCAGCTGGGCGGCCTTCCACCGCCTGAACTTGACGGTGGTGATCTGGTTTATCGCCGAATCGTTGACCTCGGCGCTGGCCTCAGATAGTTTGGACAGGCATCCCACCCCCTTGTCCTCTTTCAGCTCATCCATTGCCGGTTCCATCCTTTCGATCCCAGTCTCCATATTGATCGCCATCGAGTCCAGTTTCACGGGATAGTCTTGCTCGTCTGTCATAGTGGTGGCAGATGGGCCACGGCTATAAAATGGATGCGGTACCATAGCGGTTAAGTACCATACCAGGATCTGCCGGCGGGTTGCATGGCCGCATTCGGGGATGCCGCTATTCGGGTTATCGCACTAGATCAAACACGCCGTTCAGATCGCCATGGCGATCCTTTTCGGCCATCCTGCTCTCTGTTTTTTGGGGACTCGGCGATCTCTGCTTTGCGTATAGACCATGCGCGTCTTGAGACTCCAGGTAAAATCGTCATAATCTCCAATGTTTGCAATGAGCTCTTCCAGATACTGCATTGCGGCGGCCAATACAAGCGGCGCCGTGAATCTAGAGCCTGGCTTGTATGTCACAAGGGATCACCACACATTCCGATGGATGCGGCATGTCCCCGATGTATGTCGTTGCTTGCAACGTCATTGTTGCCAGTGTTTGCGGCATGAATCAGGCTACGCGCCCGAATCTGCGACTATGGCGGGGAGTTTATTCGCCGGTCCCTGGCTAGGAGCATCTATGAGACTCCGAGGGACGCATTAGCCAACAGGCGGGCCACCAGAACGATCCAGAAATCCAAGCCCAGACGGTACGGGATGGATCCGGAACAAACTGTAACAATGTTTTCGTATACTGCACTAGCCGTGTGCGCCGCCGAGCACCGACTCTGTCACGTGGCTCTTGCCGGCAGGCAGCGCCCTTGCAATCTCGTCGAGATCGACGGCGCCAAAGGACTCGTCGAGGCGCGCAAGCTCGGACTTTACCCGCTTTGCAACGTCGGACTGGAAGGAGCCCCCCGGCTCGATTATAGAGTGGCACACGGTCGAGGCGCGGATTGCAGTCGGCGTGCCGCACGTGACCGCGTATGCGCCGCCGGCCTCGACTGCGCCGATTCCAAGGCGCAGCGTGGGCACCTTTACAAAGTTGCGCGCCCCCTCTATGGAAAACGACCCCCTTGGGAGGAACTGGCCGCTCGGCGCGGCCTTTTTGACCTGGGAGGGCTCGACCCAGAAGGCATCCGTGCCGTATATCTCGGACCCCCATGCGCGGCTAAAGCACACGGTCGCATGCGCGGCCTCCTTTATGCTGGTCGACGATGCGTTCTTGCCCCCCTTTAGGACAAAGAACGGCGAGCCCGTAATGTCGGCGTGGAAGACAATGTCCCCGTCATCGAGCCTCTTGCGTATGAGCGACGTGTTGGACGACGAGTCGCGCCCCCCGACTGCAAGGAGTCCGTCGGTCGTGTGGAACCACCTGTACCTCTCATACCACGGCTTTTTTCTCACGTGCGTGGCGCCGATGGAGGCCGACTCTGAGGACTCGCGGTCGCGGAGCGCGGCAAGCTCGGCCCGGATCTTTTCCTGGCGCGCCGCGATGATCCCCTCTGCTGCTGCCTGCACCTTTGACTCATCAAAGAGGAGCGAGGCTGTGGCGTACAACGACTGGCCGCGGCCAATTGCTATCTCGCAATCGCCGACGCGTATGACCGGCTGGCCGCGCTTTGTGTCAATCCGGGCATCAGAGCCTGCGAGTGCGGATGCCACGCCGTCGTCGTGCACGGACGTGGCCCCGCCTGCTGCAAGGGCCTGAAGCGCCCGTGCTGTGCTCGATATAGTCGCAGCACGCTGCCTGACAAGCTCTATTGCACGGGACTGCTCTCCCAGCTGCGACTCAAGCTCTGTTGCACGCTGGGCGGTTTGTGCTGACTTGGCAGAGCGTCCCGCATCCAGAATCTCGGATGTAAAGGCGGAGTCTATGAGATCTTCGAACGTGGCGTCCTCCACTGGGACCGCGCCGTCTACCAGCCTGACGGGGTTGACGGTCCGGGCCCCGGATTCAGAATCCAGCGTCTCTGGCTCGTGGTCGCCGTCTATGACGCGGCGCACAACGGAGGACAGCGCCCCGTGTATGCGTTTTGCATCATCATCACCCAGCTCCCCGCCGGGCGTCTTTGGGTTGACGCGTGCGACAGCAAAGATATTTTCAACATACCTTGACGGCAGGCCGACGCTCCGTCCAAACCACTTGGCAGCCGGCAGATCCGTATCGCGCACCTTTAAAATGTCCTCAAGCTTTGCAGTGGATGCGCCAAGCTCTGGGGCCGGCGGCATGAGATACTGCTCGCCGACCCGCAGGGACCTGTGGCGGACGTCGACTGTGCGCAGCAACGCATGGATCTTTTTGGACGAGTCGCACAGTATTATGTTGCCGCCCCCAAAGAACTCGCATATCAGGAGCATCGAGTTCTCTACGCCCTCAAAGTGGAGGATCATTATGCGCTCCTCGCCGGGCTGCGTGACGTCGGCCAGCCTGTGCCGTGCAAGTGACTTGCGCAGGCGCGGCACCATCTTGTTGGTCTCGATCGGGTCAAGGCGCGAGCTTGTGGGCCACACGCCGCGGGTCGTGACCATGAGCAGGACGTCGGGGTTTACCGGGTGGTGGAGCTTTACAAGGAGGCTCTCGTGCTCTATCCCGTAGACGTTGGCAACATAGTGGCCACGTGTAAGCTCTGAAATCCGCCGGGTCAGATATGCGACCTCGATTCCCGCAAGCGCCATAACATACAAACCGCCGCAGGGTGTTATAGCCTTGATGGCACACTAGCCGTGACAAGGGTTTAAAACGAGCCGGATAGGACTTGGTTCACTTCATTGGTCAAGCACAAAAAACCCACTCCGCCCCCCGAGGCCGAAGCCAAGGATGTTCCGGAGGATACGCCTGCACCGCCCACGGAGGCAGCAGACAGCCCCGGCAAGGTGCCAAAGGACACGCCTGCCGAGATATCAGAGCGCACGCGCAAGCTCAACTTTCTGTTTTGGCTCAGAATAGTACTGGCAGTCGGAGCCGGATGCGCGGCGACGTTTCTCTTTGACGGGATAGAGGGCGAGGAGAGGCGGTGGACCTCGATAATGTTTATGATTGCAGTCTTTTTGGCATCGATAATATTTGCAAGATCGATGAACATGCGGCTGCCAAGAGCCGACAGGAAAAAGATCGTCACGCAGGGGATCGGGAGCTATGTCTTCATCTACCTGTTCTCGTGGATAACAAGCTATACGCTGGTCAACCTTCCAAGCGGGGGCGGCGCCCTCTCCACGCCGTTCGGGTAGGGACGGGATGGCCTGGGATTCTATCACGCCGGGGATTCCGGATTCAGAGTTTGAGCGCGACGAGGGCGTCCCCATAACAAAGGAGGAGGTCCGCGCATTACAGATCTCAAAGGCAAGGCTGCGCCGGGGCGCAACGGTGCTAGATGTCGGGTGCGGCAGCGGGTCAGTCACTGTAGAGGCCGCGCTACAGGCCGGTGACGGCGGCACGGTCATGGCAATAGATCACGACCAAAAGGCAGCCGATCTGACAAGGAGGAACCTCAAACGTTTCGGGGTCGCAGCCGAGGTCCGGTGTGCGGATGCAGTAGAGGCGCTCCCCGAGATGCCCGATGCGGATGCGATATTTGTAGGCGGGATGGGCGGATCAACGCGGCGTGTCCTAGAGCTGTGCGCCGGCAAGCTGAGACCCGGGGGGCGGATCGTAATTGGAACGATACTGGTTGAGACCCTCTTTGACGTCCTAGGTGCGATCAAAGAGCTGGGCCTCAAAGACCTCGACATCACGCAGGTCACAATAGCAAAGAGCCGCAAGACCAGCACAGGCACCATGATGCTGGCAAGAAACCCCGTGACGATAGTGGCTGCCACCCGCAGCTAGCAGCCGGCGGTTTTGGTGCGCGCACGCTCTAGGCTTTAATTAGGAAGCAGAAATACCGGTGCCCAAATGGCAGAGCTTACAGCCATAGGGTGCGGCCCCGGCGACCCCGACCTGATCACGCTAAAGGCAAAAAAGGCAATCGATGCGGCAAGCGTGATACTCTGTCCGGCATCGAGTGAGGACCGCCCGAGCATTGCCCTTGGAATCGCCGGACCGCTCATAGACAGCTCAAAAAACCAGCGCGTCGTAAAGCTGGTCTTTCCGATGACAAAGGATCCGGACGTCCTGGCAGAGACGTGGAAGAAAAACTCGGAGCTCATGGCCCGCGAGGTCCTCGGGGCCGGCCGCGCCGTGTACCTGACAGTCGGCGACCCGTATCTTTACAGCACGTGGATGTACCTCTACAAGAACCTCACAGAGACGCACCCCGAGATCAAGATCACGGTCATACCCGGGATAGTCTCGGTCTTTATGTTTGCATCAAAGGTGGGGATGAGCCTTGCAGAGGGGGCCGAAAAGCTCACCATAGTGCCCTCGTGCTATGATCTCGAGCAGGTCCGGCACCTGGCAAAAAACTCTGACACGATGGTCTTTCTAAAGGACGGCAAGTACTTTGGCAAGGTGATCGAGCTCCTGCGCGAGGCAGGCTACTCGCCGGACTCGCCGTTTGCAATAGGCCAGGATCTCGGAACAGAGCGCGAAAAGGTCGTAAAGACGACGCTTGGCAGGATTGATACTGACACGAGCAGCATGCAGTACTTTTCGATACTGATGGTAAAGCGTGTGCAAGATGGTTGACTTTGTGGGGTGCGGCCCCGGCGACCCCGACCTGATAACAGTAAAGGCAAAAAAGATACTCGGGCGCGCCGAGGTCGTAGTCTATTCGGGCTCGCTCATACCCGATGCGATTCTAAAGATGTGCAAAAAGGCCAAGGTACACGATGCCTCAAAGATGGTCCGCGGCGAGATTACGGACATCCTCCTTGCAGGGGCCAGGGCCAAAAAGCAGACAGTCCGGCTCCATGACGGGGACCCCACGATATACGGGGCAATACGCGAGCAGATCGACGCACTCGCCGCAGAGGGCGTAGAGTCGAGGATAGTCCCCGGGGTGACGTCGTTTCTGGCATCGGCTGCGGCACTCGGCGCGCAGCTAACGCTCCCCGGGGTGACGCAGACCATCATAGTGACACGCGCCGAAAAGCGCACACGCGTCCCCAAGAGGGAGCAGATAAGGTCGCTGGCATCGCATGGGGCCACGATGATATTCTATCTCAGCGTCCACCTGCTAGACAAGGTCGTCGACGAGGCGCTCGCCGGCGGGTACAAGAAAAAGACCCCCGTAGGGGTGGTCTACAGGGCAAGCTGGAAGGACCAAAAGATCCTGGTAGGCACCCTGGCAGACATTGCGGCCAAGGTGCGTGCGGCCAAGATTACCAGGACTGCGATTATAGTAATTGGCGAGGCCGTCGCGCCCTCGTCATACGAGTTCTCAAAACTGTATGATGCGTCGTTTAGCCACGGATACAGAAAGGCGCGGCGCACAAAGAGCAGATAGTGTCAGACTTGCACGGATAATGCAGGGCTAGACCTTTGTGACCTTGCGGGGCATCCCCATTCTTGCAAGCTGCCTTTGGAGTACGGCGGCGCCTCCGGTAGTGTATACGCGCAGCCTTGGGCGTTTTGCGGGCGGGCCGGCAAGCCTTGCCGCACGTGCTGCAACCTCGCGTGCCGGATCAACGAATGTGACGCCATCAAAGACATCGGCAAGGATTGGTAGCAGCAACGGAAGATGCGTACTAGAGAGCGTGGCAGCATCAACAGAGTTGCGCTCAAAAGTTGCTGCCAGCGTGTCGCGTATGACCCGGGCGCACTGTGCGCGCCGCGTCACAAACTTGCCAGTCTCGGCCAAGTCTACAAGCCCCGATGCGTCAATGCGCACGACCCTGCACCGCAGCCCCGCAGTCTGCTCTCTGATGTGCCTTTTCATCTCGGGGCTGTGTGCAGCAGACCGCGTTGCCAGCACTGCAATGCTGCGGGTCTTTGAGATGCGTGCGGCTTTGCGCACCGGAGGGAGGACGCCGATGACGCGCCTCCCCAGTACGCCGGGCACCAGCAGCGACGGCGTGTTGGAGCCGACAACGATTACGTCGGGGGCAAACATCTCTTGGAGGGTCGCAATGCTTGCCCCTACTGCGCGCCCCAGCTCTTGGCGGGTCTTGGAGCCGTACGGATAGCTCCGGCGGTCTGCGAGGTAGACAATGTCGGCCCGCACCGCCTTTTGGATCGGGCGTATCAGCGAGAGTGAGCCCAGCCCCGAGTCAAATACTGCTATGCGCCCCACACCCAGCCCGAGTCTGTCAGCTAATTTTAGCCTACAGTTGATCTAAATATACACCCGATATTAAGAATTAAACCCCAAAGTCAGAAAATAATGCCAGGACTAGAAAAGACATGGGTTCAAAAAGAGACTCAAAGTGTCACAGGAAAGTTGCGCGGCTCCCTCAAACCACAGGGCGCGCTAAAGCCCCGAATACAGCAAGCTGTCACAAAGATGCAGGTACAGATCCAAAAGCTTGATGCAATGGAGGAAAAAATGAACAGCCGGGATGCCAAACTCTTCCAAAAGATAGTTGATGCAATGCAGCAACACGACACAAATGCGAGTCGAGTCATGTCAAGTGAACTCGCCGAAATCCGCAAGACTAGGCGAAAGTTGGGCGGCATGAAAATGTCACTAGAGCAGGTTTCGCTCAGGCTGACAACGATGCACGACATTGGAGACACAATGGTCGAGCTGGCGCCAGCAATGGCGACAATGAAGGAACTAAAGCCCGCACTAGACAAGTTCATGCCAGGAGCAGACTCTGAGATCAATGCAATGACGCAGACGCTTGGAGGAATGTTTGGCGAAGGACTGACAAGCGACTTTGCCGCACCGGCCTCCGAAGTCACAGACGAGGAGACGGCGCGCATACTAGAGCAGGCCTCAGCCGTAGCCGAAGAGCAGACCAGCGAAAAGTTTCCGTCGATGCCAACGTCGACCCCGACACAAAATACACCCTCCGCGTCTACTTACTTATGAGTAGACCGGAATTTCTTTTTACTTTACTGCTGCGTGCTGGCGCGTCTGCATCCGACCCACAACTTAATAATTTCACAAAGTCAAGGACTTGTGTGGGGCCGTCGTCTAGCATGGTATGATGCTAGCCTGGGGTGCTAGTGGCCGCAGGTTCAAATCCTGCCGGCCCCACCACATAAAGTCCTGCGGGGGCGTTTTTGCAGACTTGGATATATCGTGCCAGATGGAGCCGATGATGCACCGGGCCCGGGGGGCTAGCGTTCCTGCGTGCGCGGCCTGATGAGTATCTCGTTGACGTTTACGTGGGGGCCGGTGCCTAGTGCGTACATGATCGAGTCGGCAATGTCCTCGGACTGGAGGGTCTCGCGCTTTTTGGCATCCTCGACAAACGAGGAGAGCGACTCGTCAGTTATCGTGCTGGTAAGCTCTGTGGCAACGACGCCGGGCTCGATGCACGTGACGCGGATGCCATAGCGCGAGCTCAGCTCCTGGCGGAGCGCCTCGCTGAACGCCGTGACAAAGTGCTTTGTCCCACAATAGACGCCGCCGGCGGGAAAGACCAGGCGTCCTGCAACGGATGAGATGTTGACGATGTGGCCCGTCTTTGCCTCGGTCATTATCGGAACCACGGCAGCGGTCATGTACAGGACGCCCTTTATGTTGACGTCGACCATCCTGTCCCACTCGTCGACCTTTAGCTTTTTGACAAAGCTCAGGGGCATGAGGCCCGCGTTGTTGATCAAAATGTCCACCCTTCCCCACTTTTCGTGCGCCTTTTTGACAAGCCCGTCACAAGAGCCGCGCTGTGTGACGTCGAGTTTCTGCGAAAACGACTCGCCGCCGGCCTTTGCAATCTCGGCATCGAGCTCGGCCAGACGGTCTGTCCGCCTGGCACCAGAGGCCACGCGGGCGCCGGCCTTTGCAAGCGAGAGTGCGGTGGCGTACCCGATTCCGCTGCTAGCCCCGGTCACTATTGCAACCTTGTCCTTTAACACGGGACGCGGCCCCCGTGCTTGCGCTAAATACGTTTGGCGACACATTTTAAGAAAAGGCGGTCGGGGGTGCGGGGCATGGAGCTGGTTGCTTGCGCGTACTGTGGCGACATGGTCGACATGCCGTTTGAGTGCAGCTACTGCCAGGACCCGTTCTGCGCAGAGCACCGCCTTCCAGAAGAGCACCGGTGCGTAAAGCTGCGCCAGATCAGATCCGGCAGGGACTCCAAGCGCGGCGTCATCCGCGACCCCCCAAAGCGCTCAGGCGGGCTCGGGCGGTTCTTTGGCAAAAAACGCTAGTACGAGACGCTTGCAGGATCAAGGGCCGCACGGCGCGCCTGGTACCCCAATGCTGCGGCCAGCGCAATCAGGACTATTGCCGTAAGCCAGTGGGGCGTCGGGAGTGCCACGACGTATGCGACTGCAAAGGCCACAGAGATTGCGGCCTGTACTGCAAGCTTGGCCCACTTTGCCATATGCACAAGACGGTGTACGAGCTCGACTCCGAGCAGCGCAACGGCGGGATACGTGGCAAGCAGGAGAAAGTCGATGACATCAACGCCGGTGTGTGACATGCGTTTTACAGAGGTGTGGTGGCTTATGTGTCTTGCAAACCTAGGTGCTGTGCACATAGTCGGCCCAGCGCAGCTTTGTTGCAGACCCCTTGGCCTCAAGGGCCGACGCGTTCTCTAGCGGAAGGCATGCGACGTCATACTCGGCGTAGGGGCCGTACTCGCGCAGATCCGAGCCGACCTGTGCGTCGGCGCCCTCGCGCATCACGACCAGGGCCATCTTTTTTTTGTGGCGCTCAGAAATCGTCTCGAGAACCTTGGGCTTGCCCTCCAAAACCGCAGAGAGCACCGCCGCATGTGCGCTTTGTGCGTCGTCCTGAAAGTCCAGGACGCGCTTTTCCTCGTTGAGGAGGTGCTTGTAGTCGGGGGCGCCGGGCTTTGGCGACTTTGACATCCGCGCCTCGACGAGCAGGACGGCCATCTCTGTGACAATGGAGAGGAGCGAGTCCTTCATCTTTGCCTCCACGCCGTCGTACTCTTCGTTGCGGATGCGCGATATGAGCTCAGAGACGTGCCTGTACGTGTCCATGTCAATCTGCTGGACGGAACCGGAGGCCAACTCGTCGGCGACGAGCTTGCTGAGCGTGCCGGGGCCTATGCGATCTTGGACTTGCACGTGCCGGCACACCCATACCCAATCCTTAAATGTTGGCAGGCGCGCACCGATCCGAGGCGGACGAGCTGCCATACAAGGTAAGCCATGGGAAACCACATCGGATATCATACTCTCCGGATGAGGTCTTTTCAAAGATCCAGCACGAGGACATAAAGTTCATCGATCTCCAGTTTACAAGCCTCCTTGGAAGGTTCCACCACACGACGATATCAGCAGACACGTTCACGCCGGACCAGATGGAGGACGGGCTGCCAAAGCTTGACGGATCATCTATCGTGGGCTTTACCGACATCGAGGACTCGGACCTCCTGCTAAAGCCGGACCCCAACACGTATGCGATAATACCGTGGATGACTGTAAACAAGACTGCGCGTCTTTTGTGCGACGTGCACTGGGGGATGGGGCGCGGCAGGCTCTCGCGCGATCCCCGCGGCATTGCACAAAAGGCAGAGGAATACCTCAAGGGCCAGGGCTATGAGAGCGTGTGGGGTCCCGAGGTAGAGTTTTTTGTCTTTGACAAGGTTACATGGGACGTACTTACGCCGTACAAGGGGCAGTCGTATGCGATCGAGTCAATAGAGGCGCCGTGGAGCACCGACGGGGCCGGATACCCGATGGGCCTCCAAGAGGGATATTATCCTAGCACGCCGTCAGACACGCTTACGCCGTTTCGCAACGAATGCGTAAACATGCTCAGCAAGCACTTTGGAATATTGTGCGACAACCACCACCACGAGGTAGCCACTGCCGGCCAGTGTGAGATAGACATACGGTACGACTCGCTGACAAACTCTGCGGACTCTACTCAGACCTACAAGTTTGTCGTGCGCAACACGGCCAAAAAGTACGGCAAGGTGGCCACGATGATGCCAAAGCCCGTATCGATGGATGCCGGCTCTGGAATGCACACAAACGTCAGCCTCTGGAAGAACGACAAGAACATCTTTTTTGATGCCAGCGATCCCGACGAGCTGAGCCAGCTTGGGAGGTACTTTTGCGGCGGTATCATCGACCACGCCCGCGCACTGTCGGCCATAACAAACCCGACTACGAACTCGTACCACAGGCTGGTGCCGGGCTACGAGGCGCCGGTCTACATGGCGTGGAGCGGAAGCAACCGCTCGGCAATCGTCCGCATACCAAAGCACTTCAAGGGCCCCGGACACGCGTTTCTCAAGCGCCTAGAGTTCCGTGCGCCGGACCCGTCTGCAAACCCCTACCTGGTATTCGCCGCGGTCCTGGCAGCGGGCATCGACGGCATGAAAAAGAAAAAGGATCCCGGCGAGGCGGTCCACGAGGATATCTTCAAGATGACAAAGTCCGAGCGCATAAAGCGCAATATCGGCATACTCCCGGCAAGCCTGGGCGAGGCCCTCGAAGAGCTGGAAAGCGACCGGAGGTTCCTCTCCCCGATATTTACCGCCGACGTAATTGACACGATAATCGAGCTCGAAAAGCGCGACCAGCGCGAGGTCTCGATAAGACCGCACCCCTACGAGTTTGACCTGTACTTTGACGTCTAGGCGCACCAGGGTCACTACTTTTTGGACTATACCTGTGCTAGGCGTGTTGTACGGAAATAATGTCGCACCTGTGCTAGGCGTGCACACGGGTCACTACTTTTTGGACTATACCTGTGCTAG
>JAHRAL010000025.1 GCA_020027325.1 Cenarchaeum sp.
CGGACTCTCTGGCAGCTCGCCTTGCACTGATTCCGATGTCAAACAGCTTGATCAGGACCAGCCATTTGACAAAGTCGATCCGTACATGGCCAATTGGCGTTGTGGCAAACGGTTTGTAGTCGGCCCTGCAACTCTGGCACCGTAAAATTCCCCGCTGTACGACATAGTATCTTCCGGATCTGCATGTAGGGCAGTGGATTTTACGCTTCTTTTCATACCGCCTGCACAGGAACTCTAGTGCCACAGGTTTGTTTTGTATGATCGTGCCAAACTCGATCATGTCTATTCTCTTCATGGCTCAATGGGTGAAAATGGTTGGTGGTTATAGGTTTATAATCGCCGATTTGTAACCAAGTATGAATTTTTATTCCTAAAATTTAGAGCGGGTGATCTCATACCCTGAATACGTACACAGGGTTTAATACCAAACGCGTGTTCCCGCATCGCATAAGCGTTGGCAAAAAAAGCAGCAGTAATTCGAGGCGACGGAATAGGTCCAGAGGTCGTCGATGCGATGCTCTCCGTGCTCCAAGAGTGCAACCTCCAGTCAGAGATTGTAATGTGCGAGGCGGGATCAGAGCAGTGGGAGAAAAATTCCAAGCGCGATGAGACGTACATACCGGACGCAACGATGGACGAGCTAGAGCATGCCGATGCGTGCTTCAAGGGGCCTACAACCACGCTCCCGATACCAAACGCGCCGCGCAGCGTCGCCGTCACACTCCGACAAAAGTTCAACCTCTATGCAAACATCAGGCCGTGCTCGACCTTTGAGAGGCTGACGCCGGGGAGGAATTTGGAGTGTGTCTGCTTTAGGGAGGCAACAGAGGGACTCTATTCTGGCGTCGAGGCGCAGATTACGCCGGACTCGGCAATTGCGATAAGAAAGATAACCAGGCCGGGGTGTGCAAGGATTGTTGATGCTTCCTTTGCGTGGGCAAGGCAGCACAACATGAAGAGGCTTGTTGCAATAACAAAGAGAAATATTCTCAAGATGACTGACGGGATATTCTGGGAGGAGGTCCTGCGCGCCTCTGAGCAAAACCCCGACATCAAGGTGTCTGAAATCTATATCGACAACATGTCGCAGCAGCTGGTCATTGCCCCAGAGCAGTTCAACGGCGCCGTGCTCTTGAGCACCAACCTCTTTATGGACATAATATCAGAGCTCGTATCGGGCCTGGTCGGCTCAATCGGCCTCATCCATTCTGCAAACATGGGGGACTCGTATGCAATGTTTGAGGCAGCACACGGGTCCGCACCGGACATTGCCGGACAAAAAAAGGCAGATCCTGCCGCGACGATACTTGCCGGGGCGTGGATGGCAGAGTATCTTGGAGAGGCAGACATTGGCGGGGCCGTAAGGGCTGCAACCAAGCAGGTCATCAACGAGGGCAAGAGCGTGACAGCAGACATTGGCGGCACGGCCGACACCGACAAGATGGCCGGCGCAATTGCGTCCGCAGCACTAGCACTTCTTCGAAAATAGGCCCGCGTCAGGGTAGGATGCCTCGATTAGCAGGAGGCTCTCAAAGAACAGGCGTTTGGTCATCAGGGTGCGCGTCACCAGCCCCGACTTGCGCAAGAGCAGGACAAGCTCTTCTGGATGCGAGATCGACGATGTGACAAACAGGAACCTGCCGCCGGGCGCCATCCTGGGTATGGCAGACTCTAGTATGTGGAGCGGGACCTCGACGCCGCGCTTGCCGCCGTCAGTTGCACGCGTCGTGACGGTGTCGCTTTGGACATACGGGAGGTTGCATATTATGAGCTCAAACCGGGCTGCCAGCGCATCTGCACCGTCACAGCACACGGGATTCTTGCACGGAAATGTCTGTGTCCGCAGCGCCTCAAAGTTGATGTCGGTGCCGACTACAACCTCAAAGGACTCTTCGAGGATTTTTGTGAGATAGCCGGACCCCGTTCCTATCTCTAGTGCGCAGGATCCCGAGGCCCCACGTATGCCGTCCTCCAAGAGAAAGGTGTCCTCTGCCCGGGCATACTCGAGCTCAGGACCTGATCGTCTCTGCAATCCTGACAATCTCGTCCCCGTCTAGCCCCTCTAGCCTCTCCGTGTCGTATGACCCCGTATGTACTCCGAGCCTGTGCAGCGCGCCCTGCAACGTCTTGCGCCTGTACGAGAACAGCGAGTTGATCGCGCGCACCGTGGAGGCACCAATCGTCTTGCGCCGCCGCAGTGCGAGTATTACAGAGTCAACGTGCGGCGGGGGTGAAAAGCTCTGGCGGCTCACGTGCGAGACGTGTGTGATATCGAATGCAGCGTGTGCAATCACGCTTATCGCACGCCTGTCTTTGCGCCGGGGCGGTGAGAGTTTTTCTGCAAACTCTTTTTGGACAATCAGTGCGCCGCGCCCAAACGCCTGCTGCGCCATCCACTCAAACGCCCGCCTGCTCTGCGAGTATGGGAGGCTAGAGACGAACACGTCACAGTCCGTCTCCATTGCAAACGCATCACCGCAGACTAGCTCCAGGTTTTGTATGTCGCCAAAGTTTGCAAGCGCGTCGCGGTACAGGTTTTCATCGCGCTCTATGGATGTAACGTGCGATGCGTGCTTGCACAGTGGCCTGACCAGCGCGCCGGTCCCGGTGCCTGCCTCAAAGACCGCATCGGCCGGGGTTATCTGCGCAGCAGAAACAACCCTGTTTACCGCATCAGCCGAGAACAAAAAGTGCTGGCCCGTATACACGCGGCGGTTTTTTGTCATCGCTTGACAAATATGCTCATGCGTGCCACGCCGGTAATCTCGTCGATTATCCGGTCAATGATCTTGGAGGCCGGATCCTTGAACCCGGTGCGCTCTGCAATGTCGTCATAGCTCACAAAGGGGGTGTTGTTGCGCTCCTTGATGATGGTCTTTAGGAGCTGCTTGCCGATTCCGGGTATGATCTCGAGTGCGTGTGTTCGCGGCGTCAGCGGCTCGGCGCTGTTGATATATGACACAAAGCGCTCCTCGCTGCTCTCGACAATGCTTGCCACGACCCTTGGGATCTCGTCCTTTGCATTGCTCGGTATGCGCGAGTATGTGAGCTTGCCCAGCACTGACTCTACCTTTGAGCGGTTTTCCCTGCTTACGTCAACCCGTTCGCCGACCTCGAATGTGGCGTCCTCTATTCCAATGACTTCCAGAAGCGTAAACTTTGTCTCGCCTATCGTGGTCAGGATTATTCCCTTTCGCCTGTGAATTGTCGAGGAGCGCTGGCGCGTGCGAAAGTCAAGGACGCGGACGGTTTCTTCATAGTTTCTTGCGTGTGATGACATGAATTGTCGCCAGCTGATCTAGGAGTTCTCCTTGATTATGGAGAGGATCTTTTCAAGCGTCTCGGTCAGTATGAGCTTCTTCCAGCCGAACGTAAACGAGCGCAGCTCGGCCATCGATGACGGAAGTATGTTGATAATCTCGATTGCCTCCTCGTCTGTGAGCCCGCATTCCTTGACCATCTGCTCCCGCATTTTGACGGCAGTTTTGGCATCGATTCGCACGAACTTTGATGCATAGTCACGCGTCCAGTTTTGGATCTGATCCATCGATTCCGGATCAGTCTTGCTGAGCAGCTCCTTGACTTCTGCTAGTGATATTGCGCGCTTTTCTTTGATCTCTTCCATGCTCACTTTACCCCGAATGGTTTGACGTGATCAAGCCGCGTGATCAGTGTCTTTGACTTGTTGCCGAGCTTTACATCAAGCGTGAGTGTCCGGCGCCCGACGTTGCGGATCAGGCCCACTTTGCCGTGGTACCTGCGGTGCGGCAGGCCCTTGTGCTGTGACGGATCAATGATTACGAGGGCCTGCTGGCCGACCGCATACTCTCGCAAGAGAAACGACACCCCGCGGCCTGTCCTCTTGGTCATTATTGATCGAGACTTGTGGCGGAATCCGTGGGAACGACCCGACGGCTTTTTAGTGGTCATAGCAAAGGGGCGTGGATCTATTGCCTATTTTAAGGCAATTCAGCAATTGGCGGCATCTAGGCCGATTTTTCGTCAGATACGCCTGCCGGGGGCGCCGGCTCGTCGGTCGGACCCTCGACCTGGGGCACATCCTTGGGTTCTGGTGTCTTTGTCTTTTTTGCCGCGGCCTTTGGCTTTTTGGCCTTTTTAGTGCCGGCCTCATCGAGGTCGGATACCCCCGCATCGCTTAGTGCAAAGATGACTTCGGTCTCGGGGTGGTGCGGGCTGTCAACCATGCGAGCGATTCTCTTCTTGCCGGATTTCTTGAAATAAACCCTGTATGTGCTGGTGTGGGCCACAACGTTGCCCCCGATAGGTCTAGTCGGATCTCCGAAAAAGACATCAGGAGCTGCCATGACCTGGTTTGTCGCTATCGCAGCACAGTTGTATGTCTCTGCAATTCGCGAGAGAAGGTGGACAAAGTGGTTGAGTTTTTGCTGACGCGCAGCCAACGTTCCGCGTCCAAGGTATTCTGCACGAAAGAGTCCAACAGCAGAGTCGGCGACGATTAGTTTGATGTTGTCCTTTTTGATTATAGAGCTAGACTCTTCGAGTATGAGTGTCTGGTGTGCACTGTTGTATGCCCTTGCGACGATGATGTTGTCCAGCACGGTCTCTGGATCCATCCCGTGAATCTTGGCAATGGTGACTATGCGTTCTGGTCGGAATGTGTTTTCAGTGTCAATATACAGCACCTTGCCCTCTAGTCCGCCCTCTTCGCGGCTCTTTTGGACCATGACGCACATTGTGTGGCAGAATTGTGTCTTTCCACATCCAAACTCCCCGTACACTTCGGTAAGTGCCTGCGTCTCAATGCCCCCATCAAAGAGCGTGTCAAAGCAGTTGGTTCCAGTAGAGATCTTGCCTATATCCTGTCGGCGTTTGTAAATGTCCGAAGCGCTCTCAAAGCTCTGCGCGATTACACCGGCCTCGGCTAGTTGAATGCGAGACTTGTTGACAATCTTTTCGGCAGTGTCACGGTCCATGCCGGTAATCTCGGTAATCTCTACGGGGCCTCGGACTATGAGATCCATGATGCTGTTTATTCCGGCATCGGCAAGTTTCTTGGTTGTTACCGGGCCGACCCCTTCGAGATCTTCGAGTTTGTACTCTACATCCATGCGTCCCCGTAAAGTACGGTACTATATTAAGATTAGTAAAAGCGCCGGATCTCGTCGATTTGGCAACTAGATCGCAGATTTCACATACTCTATATAGATAATTATGGCACCAGTCCGAGCAGATCAAGTGGCGAGCCGGATCGATCCCGCTAAAGATTTTTTTAACACACTTGATTGCCGGCGCTTGTGCAAGACGTAATTGCAAGGATCGACGAGCGAATTGAAGAAAAGAGTCTTCTAAAACATCCGTTCTATCAAAAGTGGTCAGAGGGCTCTTTGAGCATCGAGTCCCTTGGCGGGTACTCGAAGGAATACTATTGCCTTGCAAAGGCCGTACCAAGCTTTGTCGAGTCCATAATCTCGCATGCACCAGACGGCGCAGACATGGACTCGATGAACGAGGTCGCAGTTGAAGAGGCAGAACACGTGTCACTGTGGGCAAAGTTTGCCTCGTCACTCGGCGTTGATCACACGCAGCTAGAGTCGGCTCCAAAGCCAAAGACCGCAGAGGCGGTTGCAAAATTAGGATCCCTAATGTCCGGATTTGAGGGCGGTGCATGCGCAATGTATGCGTTTGAAAAAGAGATACCAAAGATCAGCCATACAAAGCTTGACGGGCTGGCAGAATTTTACGGAATCACGTCAGACGATGCCACCGAATACCTCAGGATCCACACAGAGGCAGATATCAGACACGCCGCCGTTTGGAGCCGCATAGTAAAAGACTCTGCACAGCCGGATGCAATGGTTGCAATAGCAGACGCCTCGCTTGATGCGCAGAACCTGCTCTTGGACAGCTGTTACGAGTCATACTGTTAGCAGGTGCGGCTAGTGGTGGCCGACAAGCCCGTACCTGTGCTCTTCTTCTAAAAGGTCGGATATTATGCTGTTCTTGGTAGGGTTTGATGCCGGCTCGCGCACCTCAAAGAATCCGAGTCTGCCCTTGCATTCTATGGGGGCGTGGAACTTGACGGGGTTGCACAACACAAACCCATATCGCTTTTTGTCCAGGCCGGTCATATCAGATGCCGCATGATGGCGCTTTTTGTCGGCGCGTACCTGTGCGATGGTGGTGTATGTCTTGACATCGCGTATCTCAGCCTTGCCGATTACGGCGCCTCTCACCAGCTTTGAGCAGTCCATGCGCAGCCGGTGGCAGTCATCTGTGCGCACCCGCAGGGGTGCATGGACCAGAAACTCGCCGCGGAATCTCGTGTTCCACGTCCGCATCTCTATGGTCTTTTTGCCAGACACTATGAGATCAGCAAACGGCTGTGAGACTGACAGGCATTTCATCATTTACGGGTACTGGCAGTTGGATAATTAGTCTTGCCTGGGGGGTTTTTTGGCCTAGCCGCAGCACTGGCCTTTGGGTATGTCAAGGTCGTGGGGACATTTCCGGGGATGGTCTAGCATGGTGCACAGCGCATCGGTGAACTGGCGGTTCATGTGATGCTCGATTCCGCAGACGAGCTCCTCGTCGATGTCTATCTTTAGCGACTTGGCCATGAGCACCTCAAGGAGCCGGCTGTTGCGCATCATCTTTGCTGCAATGTCCCTGCCCTCGGCGGTCATGACGACGTCTATCTTGTCGTATTTGACAAGCTTTTGGTTGTGGAGTTTTTTTAGCATCTGTACCACGCTTGGCTGCTTTATGTTTAGCGTCTTTGCAATTGTGTTGATCTTTATCTCGTCTCCCCTCTCAAGTATGAGCCACATTGCCTTTAGATACATTTCAATGTGCTCGGCCTCGGCGGTGCCGACAAAGAGCCGTTCACAACTTGCGCTGCTCATTTGGAATGCCCCTTCGAGTTGCGCAAGAGGTGCTCAAAGTACTCGCGTGCAAAGCTTGCAAGCCCCGTATGGTCGGCCCATATTGCAACCATGTCTGACTTTGATCCGGCACCCTCTTGTTCTAAAAGTATTACTACATAACGCTTGTCCGCTATTATTCCCCCGCCAAACAGGCTCTTGTGCACGTTTACCGTGGCAACCTGGGATATGGTGCGGATTGTGCTTGCGTTGGTGCTGTCAGAGACGAGTACCGTAATCTTGATCCCGCGGTCGTGCAGCAGGCGGAGCTTTGGAAGGGCGCCGGCCAAGAGTTCGCGGCCGACATGCGGTATTGCAATCAAGACCTCGTTCTTGCACGACTCGATCATGTCGAGTATGCGCGACGTGATGTTTTGGATGCCAGAGAGCACGAGTATGTCCGGCTTTTCGCTTGTCCCGCTCTTTTTGTAGAGCGGTTCGAGCTCGGCCACGATTGCCTTGCTGCTCTGCTCAAAGCTCTCGTCGCGCGACCTGCGGGTCGAGTCGATTCCCGTTGTCGGGGCGTGGGCCGTGTAGATGGTGGGCCGCGAATCATCAGTCGAGAGCCACCCCTTGGAGCCAAGCGATGTCAGCGTCTCATAGATCTTTGAATACGGCACCCCCGAGACATGGCTTAGCGCCTGTGCGCTCTGGGAGCCGGATGTCAGCAGCGAGACGTATGCGCGCATCTCGTAATTAGTCAGGCTCATGTGCTCTAGCGCCTTTCGGACCCTGTCTGATATCTCCACGACTAGCGAGCGGCATTTATTGTATTTAAATCAGGCACGAACATACCCACTAAACACCCTGAGTATGGTTGGAAATCGGTTATAACTGCTGACATTGACCGTATGACATATGTCACTCATACAGATCGGCAATCAGGCGCACAAAGAGATCGGCAAAAAGTCCTCCATCAGGTTCACCCAGAGCATCTGCCCTGACTGCAACATGATTCTGGATGCAGAGATCTTTGAGCGCAACGACCGCGTCTATATGACAAAGACCTGCCCGAGTCACGGCGAGTGTGAAGAGCTCTACTTTGGCTCGTACGAGATGTATAAAAAATTCAGCACGTACTGGATTGACGGCAAGGGCGCACACGCACCAAACGTCAGGATCGACACGTGCTCGTGCCCCAACAACTGCGGCCTGTGCACCAGCCACCTCTCACACAGCGGTCTGGCAAACATGATTGTTACAAACAGGTGCGACCTGACATGCTGGTACTGTTTCTTTTACGTCAAAAAGGGCCTGGAAGGCGCATACATGTACGAGCCGGACCACACGCAGATCCGCGCAATGATGAAGACGTTGCGCGCAGAGAGGCCGATTCCGGGCAACTCGATACAGATTACCGGCGGGGAGCCGATGCTTCGCGAGGACATTGCAGAGATTATCAAGATAATGAAGGAGGAGGACGTGCAGCACGTGCAGATGAACACCAACGGAATCCGCCACGCAATGGATCCAGAGGCCGCACGCGAGGTCAGGCTGGCCGGATGCAACAACCTCTATCTCAGCTTTGACGGTGTCACGCCAAGAACCAACCCAAAGAACCACTGGGAGATCCCGTACGCACTGGACAGCTGCCGCAAGACGGGAACAAGCGTCGTGTTTGTGCCGACCGTGATAAAATCAATAAACGACCACGAGCTGGGCGGGATAATCCGCTATGCGCAAAAGAACATGGACGTCGTCCATGCGGTAAACTTCCAGCCCGTCTCGCTCACAGGACGCATGGGCAAGCAAGAGCGCGAGAAATACCGCATCACAATACCGGACTGTATACAGAGGATTGAAGAGCAGACAGACGGCCAGGTCACCATTGATGACTGGTATCCGGTGCCCAGCTGCATGCCCATGACCAACGTGATCGAGGCGTTTTCAAGCAAGCCAAAGTACGAGCTCTCGATACACTTTGCGTGCGGCGCGGGGACGTATGTGTTTGAGGACGCAGAGACGCACAAGTTTGTGCCCATTACGAGATTCTGCGACATACAGGGAATGCTAGAGCTGTTTGAGGACAAGTCCGAGGAGATCCGCTCTGGCAGCAACAAGTACTTTACAATGCTAGAGGTGGTCCGCAAGATCTCTGGGTTTATCGACAAGAAAAAGCAGCCTGCCGGCCTGGATCTGGCAAAGATGTTTGGCAATATCCTGATGAAGCGCTCCTTTGACTCTGTGGGATCGTGGCACGTAAAGGGCCTGTTCCTTGGAATGATGCACTTTCAGGACAAGTACAATGAGGATCTAGAGCGCCTCCAGAGGTGTGACATACACTATTTGACGCCGGACCTCAGGATAATCCCGTTCTGCGCATTCAACGTCATACCAGAGTGGTACAGGGACCGCATACAAAAGAAATACTCGATAAGCGTCGAAGAGTGGGAAGAGCGCGAGGGCGTAAAACTCGAAGACGGGCTGTACCGCGGCCTGATGAGGCGCGGTGCTGGCGACGAGCTTGCAGCAGGCTGTGCAAAGTCACAGATGATGCACGAGGCAACACAGTCACTGTCATAAACAGTCTCAGGCGCTAATTCGTTGGTAAAACTTTTCATACACGTTGCCCAGTGCGTCGCTGGTGAATTTTTGGATAATGTTTTGGCGTGCACTTTTTGCCATGCGGGCGCCAAGTTCGGGGTCTGCAAGCAGCCTGTTTACTGCGGTGGCCAGTGCTTTTGGATCCCCCGGCCTGACAAGGAGGCCGGTCTTTTCGTGCTCGATTATCTCGGGTATTCCGCACGCATCAGTGGCCACTACCGGGACTCCCAGGAACTGGGCCTCTTTGACTGCGTTTGGGATGCTGTCTGCAAACGATGGGTGGACAAAGACGTCCGCGCTGGCCAGAGCCCCCATTGCATCGGCCCAGGGGACAGTCGTATAGTATTCGACGCGTGCGTTGATTGAGGGCTCGGCCTTGCGCAGTATATGGATTCCCTTTTCAACGCTGTCGCGTCCGACATATACCACGACCGGCCCGTCGCGGCGCTTTTTTGGCGTTACCTGCTCAAAGCGAGACGTGTCGAGCGGCCCGAGCAGGACCTCAAAGTCCAGATTCAGGTTTTTCTTGCACTCCCGGCTCACATAATCGGCATCTGTCGTAAGCACGTCTGCCCACGCCAGTGCACGCAGCTCCAGCGACTCGACCATGGAGCGCGGAATCCTGGGGTGCTGTATGCCAAAGGCATCTGCGAATACTATGCCGTTTGTAAATACGCGCCGCTTTGCGCGTGCAACGCGCATCGCAGGGGCCGCAGGAACGTTGAATGCGTGGACAATGTCGTATTGCTTGCGTCTCAGGGCCGCCTTGATCACAGACGTTACGGCAAAGCTCAGGTGCGCCAGGTTCCTTGTGGACAGTGACGGCGCGTGAAACAGCTCGGTTTCGTGCCCGCGTGCGCGCATTATATTGCGCACCTGGACTGCGTACAGGCCGTTTCCGTACGTATAACTCGGGGCAATATAGAGTATCTTCAAGTCCGCCGCCCCCGGATCTCTTTCATAACTAGGGCGGCCAGCCTGCGCGTTTTTGAATCTGTCGCATATGTCAGGCCGATATATGATGCAATGCCAATGACTGCGGCGCCCACAACCTTTGGGGCAAACTCTAGTATGCTTCCGTCGCGTACAAGTGCGTACTCGGATACGGCGTATGTGATTCCAAACGTGATTACAGCGCACATTGCATACTTTGCAAGGGCAGAGACGTCAAGGTGTACGTCAAATTCGCGCTTTGCAAGTATGCAGATGTGTGCAAAATGCGGCATCTGGACAACTAGTGCGAGTGCGGCCCAGTATACGACAAGCTCGACTATGCCGATTCCCAGAGGCAAGAGGACGAGTAGCATTGCTGCCAGTGCGACAAGGTATGCGCCCCTCTGCGCCACCACAAGTGCGGGAACTGTGAAGAGCTTGCTTTTGAGATGCGCGCCTGTACTAGTAGTTATGGCATCAACGTCTTCAACCCCCGTTATTGCGCGCACAAGCACATTTGCAAGCATCCTCATGGAGACCAGCCCGACAAGTATCACGCTAGCGGGTGCCGCAGCCTCGTATATGGGATTTAGCGCCCACATGGCGGGGCCGGATAATGCAATAACTATGGCTCCCAGTGCAAATGTGACGTATAGTACGAGCAGGAGGTTTTCTTGCATCTCTTGGCGCGCCCCGCCTCCGAGCAGCTTTGGATACAGCGCGGTGTTCATGCGTGATGCATGTGTGGTAACGAAGGCGACCAGGCGCGCAGCAGTCCAGTATGCGACGCCTACAACAGAGCCCGTAAGGATAGAGAATACAATAACGTCGGATCGTGTCAGGATTGGTATAATCTGCATCCATGTGGGGATCCAGAACAGGCGCGCCCATTTTTTAATGAATGATACATCCAGCTTACCCCCAAGGTTTGCACGCAGATAGCAGCCCAGCAGCGCAATGTTTGCCACTGCTCCAAAAAGCGCAGCTAGGATTACACCTTCGATTCCCATGTTGTATGAAAATATGAGCATGAATCCTAGTCCGGTCTTGACTAGCTCACCTACCAGAATCCCATACTCTACAGTATGCGGTCGGTGTGCCAGTACAAGAGCTCCGAGCAGCTTTTTGATGATCTCTGTTGGAACTAGTATTGCTGCAAACACTAGCGCGCCGAGTGCCGCATCGCCGGACGGCGCATACACGTATGCGATTGCAATGTATGCAATGGTTGCAATTATCGATATTCCACCGCTTGTAAAAAGCGCGGTCCTAGCAGACTTTATTCCCCGGGCGGCCTCGCGTGTTGCCCAGTATGATATTGTGGGATCCAGTATCAGGACGTACGCCAAGAGTCCCCAGATGACTGCCCACGTGCCGTATTCAGTGACAGAGAGTCCGCGTGAGATGACTAGCGTAAACGCCAGACCAGAAATTAGCGTCAGAGTGCCGGCAGCAATCGATACCAGACCAGAGTATGTCACGTGGATGCCCGACAATCTTGTCCGGTGAGGCGTTGTGCAGTTAATTAACTAGATGTGCAGTATCGGGCTCTGATGCACAATACCGTGTAAATTCCGATGCAGTAGACCCGCATCTTGTAGTCAATGGTGGATCATTAGATTTTAATAGTTTTGAGCATAAATTGTTTTGTGACAGATTCGTCAAATCCCATATTTGTACGTGGCAGTAAGCAGCAAGATCAAGATACGATTAGTAGCTCAGATGGCATAAACCGCATAAAGCTCCGTATAGCTAAATTTCTTTTATCTCACAAGCGTGCATTCCGCATTGCATGGAAGGTAAACATTGCGTATGGCAAGATCTTTGGCAGGGCGCATGTTCTGCCCAATGCTTACGTCATAGGATTTGGAAAATGTGGCACAACGGCACTGTACACATACCTAGGAGAGCACCCTCAAATTAATCCTCCATTCATAAAAGAGGTCAAATATTTTAATCGGAACGAAAGATATAAGCTAGGTTTGAATTGGTACAAAACAAATTTCCCCCTCATCATACAAAAAATGATCTATGAGCGGTTAAAGAAGAAAAAGTTTGTCAGTATTGATGCAGGGGGGGTTTACATCACTTATCCCCACACTATCAACCGCATCAAAAAGATTACTCCCGAGGCAAAGTTTATCGTTCTTATTCGCAATCCCATTGATCGTGCATACTCGCACTACAACATGAACGTCAACGACTCGAATACGGCAATCGAGGATCTCCCCTTTGCAGAGGCCATAAGACAGGAAGAGTCAAGGATTGATGGCGAGTACGAAAGAATGGAGCACGACGAGTTTTACCGTGGCATTGAGTATTTTACATATGGCTATGCCCACATAGGGCGCTATGCAAAGTGGCTCAAAAACTGGCTCGCAGAGTTTCCCAACCAGGTACTCGTACTAGAGAGTGAATCTCTGACAAATGACGTACAGACAACATTTGACAGGGTTACGGATTTTTTGGAGGTCGACAGGTACAAGCTAAGAGACACCGCGGCGCGCAATGTCGGTAACTATGCACAGGGCAAGATCGACGAGTCCACGCGCAAGTATCTGGCCGAATACTATCGTAAGCCCAATGCAGAGCTCTATTCACTCCTAGGTCGCAACCTGGGATGGGACTAGGGGCTTACTGCCCGCCGGAGGCACCGCTACCTGATGAATCATGTGAACTGGATGACCAGTTTTGTCACTATTCATGGACGGAGCCGAGTCAAGCATTAGATTTTAATAGTTTTTGGTACAAACTGTTCTGTGTCAGACCCACCAAATTCCATATTTGTACAGGGCAGTAAGCAACAAGATGAAGACGAGATTAGGCTCACAGTTGGCATGAGTCGCATAATGCGTCATATAGCGAGCTTTCTTTCATCCCATAAGCGTGCATACCGTATTGCACAAGCCATAAACGTTGTGTATGGCAAGATCGTTGGAAGGGTGCATATTCTTCCCAACGCTTACATCATAGGATTTCAAAAGTGTGGTACAACGGCACTATACACATACTTGGTAGAGCACCCCCAAATCCACCCATCATTCATGAAAGAGGTTAGATATTTTGATAAGAACGAAAGATATCAGCGAGGTTTGAACTGGTACAGATCAAATTTTCCCCTCAACATACAGAAGATGATCTATGAATGGTCAAACAAGAAAAAGTTTGTCAGTATTGATGCAAGTCCGAGTTACGTCGATCACCCTCATGCCAAAAACCGCATAGCCAAGATTGCTCCTGATGCAAAGTTTATCGTCATGATTCGCAATCCCATTGATCGTGCATACTCACACCATAACATGAACTTCAACAAAGTGCACCGGATAACCGATGATCTCTCCTTTGACGAGGCCATAAAACAAGAAAAGTCAAGGATTGATGGGGAGTATGAAAGAATGGAGGACGATGAAACTTATGACAGCAAAGAGTACTTTAGATATGCCTATGCACACAGAGGACTCTATGCTAGGCGCCTCAAGGACTGGCTCACAGAGTTTCCCGGCCAGGTACTAGTCCTTGAGAGTGATTTGCTGGTAAATGATAGACAGGAAACATTTGACAGGGTTACGGATTTTCTGGGAATTGACAGGCACAAGCTCAGAGATACCGTGGCGCGCAATGTAGGCGACTATAGACGGGGCAAGATCGACGAGGCCATACGCAAGTATCTGGTCGAATACTATCGCAAGCCCAATGAAGAGCTCTATTCACTCCTAGGCCGCAATCTGGGATGGGACTAGGGGGTTTTGGCAGGGCAGCCCAGATTCTCTTGGCCCACAACGCAGCTGGCAGGCGAACACTACATAATAGGCAGGCACCCGTCCGATACCCAAGTTGATGCAAGATGTCCTGCGCGACCATGCGGGCTGCACAATACGCCGGGCCACGCACAAGGACCTGATACCCGTAATAGAGATAAACCTAAAGACGCTCCCAGAGCACTATTCGGACTATTTTTACGAAGAGCTCCTAAAGGACGTCCCCGAGGCGTTCCTGATCGCAGAGCTGGAAGGCAAGGTCATCGGATACATACTGTGCAAGATAGAGCACGGGTTTTCAAATTTCAAGCGCCTGGGATTTGTAAAAAAGGGCCACCTGGTCTCAGTGGCCGTCCTTCCAGAAAAGCGGCGCGGCGGCCTTGGAACCGCGCTGGTCGAGGAGGCGATCAAGGGCATAAACCTCAGGTCGTGCCACGAGTTTTACCTAGAGGTCAGGTGCAGCAACACGGACGCAGTACGTATGTATGAGAAACTCGAATTCACTGCGACGAGCCGCCAAAAGTCATACTATCGCGACGGCGAGGACGCATATATCATGGGGATAGAGCTGGCCCGGGACAAAAAGTAGGATTCCTTTTGCCCGCGCCGCCCGGCCCCCCGATCCAAGATTAAAATAGAATGAAAAACTGACCACCGGCAATGCATCCGGGGATCGGGGATTGGTAAAAAAGTCCAAGGCAAAGTCTGTGGCCAAGGAGAGGCAAGAGTCCCTGCTAGAGCTGTTGAGAAAAAAGGGCGAAGAGGTGTACGGCGACATCGACTCTGGCAAGTATCCGAAATTCAGCATACCGAGCAGGTCAGTCTCCAACATTGTATATGACAAGAGCCTCAGGCAGTACATCCTGGGCAGCAACACGGCGGTGCGCAGCTCGCACAACACCTCGCAGCTGCGCTCGTTCACGCAGCTAATGTGGCTGGCGTTCTTTGCCAACCGCCTCACCATGGAAAAAAAGTCCTCGACTCTCCGGGACGTCTACTATTCGTCGCAGGCATTTGCCATCGACTTTGAGAACCAGGCCGAGTCAGACAACATCATCGTGGATCTCGAGGCGATGCTTGCGCGTGCGCGCGAGGAATTCCGCATATTCCCAGAAGAGCGCAGCGCGGTCTTTGGCGACCTAGACATCGAGTATACGATCCCGGGGTACGAGGGAAAAAAGATGAACCTCTCAAACCACCCGGATGGGTATGCCGTGGGCTCTAGCCTCACTACTGCGGATCTGATAAGCACGAGTGCAGAGATGGTAATCGCGATAGAAAAGGGCGGCCTCTTTACAAGGTTTGTAGAGGAAAACGTCCACTCAAAGTTCAAGGCTATAATAGTCGACACCGGGGGCCAGGCGCCGCGCTCTACCAGGACGTTTTTGCGCAGGCTCAACAAGGAGATGGGGCTACCCGTCATAATACTGACAGACGGCGACGTGTACGGCGAGCACATTGCAATGGTGATAAAATCGGGGTCTGCAAACGCCGCACATCTGCGCGAGCTGACGGTGCCGGATGCAAAGTGGATGGGCGTGTGGGCAACCGACATTGAAAAGTACAAGCTTCCGACCATACCCATGACTGATGCGGACATCAAGAGGTGCCACGATCTCAAAAAGGATCCGCGCTACCAAAAGGGGATATGGAAGCGCGAGCTGGACGTATTTTTAAAGATAAAGCGCAAGGCCGAGCTAGAGGCGTTCTCAAAGTATGGCCTCACAAACATTACAGACAAGTATCTTCCGGCAAAGCTCGAAGCGTCAAAGAGTCTCTGACTTTGATATTACCAGCGTGAGGACGCCGTTTCGGTATTTAAAGTCGTTAATCTCCATCTCGGACGAGCCCTCGATGGGTATCTGCTTTGCAAAGGACCCGCTTCCCTTTATGTAGAGGATGGCATCGTGCAGGCGTACTGCTATCTTGCTGTCAGGACCCGGGACTTCTGCGACAAAGATGAACTTGCCGTCGTCCTTTATGAGGTCATAGACCCAGTTCTTTGCCTCCTGCTCCGAAGGCGCCGTAAAGACGGGTTTTGCAACCGTGATTATCTTGCGGAGGTGGAATGCCCAGTATATCATTGTGATTGTGGCGACTCCGACAAGGACAAAGCTCGTAAAGCCGGCGCCGGCGCGCTGTGCGAGCACGTACATTATCCCGACGGCAAGCACTACGATAACTGCGATAAAAAAGCCCGTTGACTGTTCGTTAGAATACGCGCCCTTGTAGCTTGACAACGGGCAAAGAGGGGGGATATGACAATATAAAGCGTTGTGAGGGCGGCGCCGGGAGTCCCCCTAGTTTTTCAAAATCTCTTGCGGTGCTGCTGGCGCAAGGTTTCCCAGGATGCCCTCGTCCTTGTGGATTATGGCCTCAATCCCGCACGTCAGGTCAATGTGTGCCTTTCTCTGCTTGGCGAGGACTGATTTCCTGTTCTTCCAGAGTATGCTGTGGGCTTTTTCCTCCTTTGTCTGGAGCTCGTCCATCTCCCTGTCTGCTGTCTCTAGCAGTTTCATGACATCGGTAAACTCGTTGCCCACCACATACTTGTAGAGCCTTGCCTGCTTTGCATCCCTGTCCTTCTGGCTGACAGACATCCTGGCAATATCAAGTATGGCACCGCGTATTGTCTTTGCCACCTGTACCACTATCGAGGGGTGGACCACAATCACGCCGCTGGTCTCGCCCAAGAGGCCGTTTGGTATGGACTTTTTCTGCGGATTTGTAGTTACAATGAAGGAATAGCTTGTCCCGTGGGTTTTTTTGTATTCAATCGACTTTTCAATGTCTTTTTTGGTGTATGATCCTGCCTTGTTGTCATATACGATCGGCATGTCAAATTCGCCGGACGGCAGCTTGATGTGCTGTATCAGGTCTGCGCTAAATTCACCCCGGTTTGGAATATCAAAGCGGTCATCGGGGAATGCCGCTTCTAGCAGGCGGCGCAGGTCATGCTCGCCTACCTCGCCGACAAGCTCTGAGGGTCCCTGCTCCATCTTTCTCTTCATGGCGTCCAGCTCCTGGCTGGTACGGGCCAGCCTCTCCTCTTGCTGCTTTGTCAGCGACTTTTGGTAATCGAGCTCCTTTTCATGGTTGTTTCTCTGCTGCTCCAGCTGGTCGTTTATTTCGCCGCGTACCTTGTCCTCGGTATTTTTGATGATGTTTTGGAGCTTGTCATTCTCTTTTTCCTTGTCGTCCAGCTTGCCAGAATACTCGGCCTCAATTTCCCGTTTTAGTGCGGCGAGCTGCTCCTCCGTCCTTTTGGCTTGCGAGTCCAATTCTTCTTGGTGCCTCTTTTCGAGGTCCTCCTTGTTTGAGGCACTGTCACGCTTTATGGTATCAAGATAATCTGACAACTCTTTTTTGCGTTGTTCGTTTAATTCGGCATAGTCGCTCTGGACTTTGGCTAGTGCCTCGCCATGCTCTTTTTTCATATTGTCCAGCCTCTGCTGGTTGGCACTGGCATCGGCTTCTATCTTTTTGTCTGCCTCTAGCTTTGCCTGGGCCTCCATTTTGGAGAGGGCTGAATGATAGTCATTTTTTGCAAGAATGTTGTTGCACAGTGGGCATTTGAAATCCTCAATGTTGTCGGTGCGGCTCTCCAACATTGGATCGTTTCCGGTAATTGTATAAATGTGTTGTCGGCAGCCGGTTTCCAAGTTTGTAGATTCCTGATTGACGGAATTTGCAAACAAAAAGACGGGCCGGGGCCAACTCTCCTCTGGGGCTTTGCATGACCAAAGATCACACATTGGCACGGACTGATCAGGCACGGCCAACCCGCATCAATCCAATGACGCACGGTTTGCAGAAAATCAATAAATACCACACATGGCGGATTTCGAATATGAACACCCGCAGCATAATGGGGGCCACGATATTTGCCCTGTGCATCGTGGGGTTTTTCGTGTATGCGTACATGCTCATGCTCTCAGAGTGG
>JAHRAL010000089.1 GCA_020027325.1 Cenarchaeum sp.
ACCACGACGCCGCTGCTCACAAAGGCAAACATTACCCACTCGCGCCTCCGCAAGCTGGCAACAAACCTGACAAGCTCGGGCCTCGTAAACAAGATAGTCTATGACGGCCACGACACTTACGTCATCACCGAAAGGGGCGTAGAGTATCTGGAAATGTACAAAAAGTTCAACGCCATGGCCGAGTCGTTCGGACTCGAGCTCTAGTCCTGGCCGCGCCTGCGCCGCCGCTCCCTCCGCCTCTCTTCCTGCCTCTGGCGCCTCGTAGCGTACGAGCTGTACAGTATGATCCCGACGGCCCCTGCAACCATCACCCAAAACATCCCCCAGTTCATGTTGTAGGCGCCGATTACGACCCCGCCGATCATAAAGACCAGCACTATGGTGTGGTACTTGTCCAACGGGCACGCCGCGCCTACAAAACAATATATCTTTAGGCCAGCGGATCGCACCCTGTATTGATCCGGATACTCGAGCTTGTCGGATTTGCGCTGATCGGGGCAATGTTTTACGCCTTTGTGGCCCTCATTGCACAGCAGGACCCGGCAGGATGGCCCGTATTCTGGGCCTGTGCCGTCGGCGCGCTTGCCATCATCATATACCGCAGGCGGATCCGGGCCAAAAACGCGCCGCAGGATTGATCGCAAGCTCGCATTGCTCAGCTCCGGACACATCGGCAGATCTATAAAGGAGTAAATCGGCCCCTGCAACGTTATAATGGATAGCAATGTCTTGGAGTGGTGGAAAGATCTGGGCGACGACCTAGAGACCGACATTGAAGAGTATTCATAATTTTGTAGAGCCCCGAGTGGGATCTGAACCCACGACCTAGCGCTTACGAAGCGCTCGCTCTGCCAGACTGAGCTACCGAGGCACGGCGCCGGCACTGCGATTATAGTTATTAAAAAGGCTTTGAGAAGTACCGATCAATGAGAGCCGGCATCTCGGGGGCCCGCGGGGTAGTGGGTCCGGAGCTTGGACCGTCGCAGGTGTTAGAGATGTGCGACTCGTTTTGTGAAATTGCTGGGTCTGGTGCGTGTGCGATCGGGGCCGACACGCGGGATTCTGGGCCGATGCTGCGCCGGGCCGCTGTCGCCTCCCTTGAGCAAAACGGCACCGACGTGCTCGACTATGGGGTCGCACCGGCGCCGGTAATATTTCGCGAGTCGCGCAGGACCGGTTCTGGCATCATCATTACTGCGTCGCACAATCCTCTTGAATACAATGGCCTAAAGTTTGTCCTAGACGGGCGGGGAGTCGATGCTGGTACGCTGCGGGTAGCACCTCGGCGTGGTGCACGGCATGGAAAAGTGGGCTCGTACAATGCCGCGCAGAGCACGTATGTCGATGATGCAGCTGCCCTGGTCGGCAGTGCAAACGCTGGGACCTGCGTGGCACTTGATGCCGGCGGCGGTGCGGCACTCGAGACTGCAAAGAAACTCTTGGAGCAGATTGGGTGCACTGTTCGAGTCATTGATACAGAGCGCGGCCCCAATCCAGTCGGCGGCAGGCTAGAAGAGCTTGCAAAGGCTAGCACAGAGTGCGACATTGGCCTTGGCTTTGACCTTGACGGGGACCGCGTTATAATTGCACGAAACGGCCAGGTACAGAGCCCGGATGCAACGGTTGCAATAGGGATTGCATGGGCGCAGGTGCGCGGGTGTTCCAAGTTTGCAGTCAGTCTGGATACCAGTTCTGCAATCGATGAAATCATTGCAGAAAAGAATGGATCCGTGGTACAGAGTCCGGTCGGCGAGCTGTGTGTGATGAATGCAATCGATGAGCACGGATGCGGTGCAGGCGGGGAGGGGAGCAGCGCGGGTTTTATCCTTCCGGAATTCAACTATTGCCGCGACGGAATCCTGGCCGGCGCAATTGCAGCTATAATGTCATCGTCTGATGCTCTGGATCATATACTGGACAGGGTGCGGGGGGGCGTGATCCGCAACAAGGTGGCAGCTCCGGCCGACTCGCACGGCAAGATAATAGAGTCCGTGGCCGGCCTGTTGCAAGACGAGTTTGTCAATGTAAACAGGACCGACGGGTTTTACGGGGCAGCAGATGACTCGACATGGGTGCTGGTCAGGGGATCAAACACTGAAGAGGCCGTGCGGGTCTCTGCCGAGTCGCCTGATGCGGGACGCGCAGAGGAGCTGGCCCAGCGCATAGGCGACATGGTTGCAGGTGAGAAATGACGCCCGACGAGTCGTCTGTCATCCGGATTTTCGGGCGCGCACTGCGCACTAGGGGCCAAAGCGAGGACGTCGAGGTCTTTGGGCTCGGATCCTCCAAGGTGGCAGCAGCCGTTGACACGCTTGTTGCAAGCACAGACATCCCGCCTTCAATGTCGCTCCGTGATGCGGCCCGCAAGGCAGTAGCGGCATGTGTGAGCGACTTTGCAGCAAAGGGGATCAGGCCCGGCGCCGGCCTGGTTTCAGTCGTCCTGCCAAAGGGGATCACGCGGGCCCAAGTGGGCCGGCTTGCACGGGGCGTTGCCGAGGCATCCGGCGAGTTTGGCTTTCGTGTTCTTGGCGGGGATACGAGCGGGGGCCGCGAGATTGCAATAAGCGTCTGTATAATCGGCTCAAGGCCGCGCCGTATGCCGCGGCGCGCAGGTGCTAGGGCAGGTGATCTCATAATGACGACGGGCCTGTTCGGACTCGCACCTGCCGGACTATACATTGCAATGTCTGCCAAGAAGCCCAAGGGCCCGGCCAAGTTTGCAACGCAGGCGCGCCGGGAGTTTATGCGGCCCTCGCCGCCGCTCGAGTTCTGCGTGCGCAGCTCTGCATCGTTTAGCTCGTCAATGGATTCTAGTGACGGGCTGGGCGCCACGCTAAACGAGATGGCCGCACAGAGCCGAGTACGGTTTGAGCTAGACTCGCTTCCGGTTGCCGACGGGCTGTACGGGTTTGCATCGACCAACAAGCTTGATCCACTGGAGCTCGTACTCTATGGCGGCGAAGAGTACTCTACGGTCTTTACGTGCAGGCCCTCGGCGCGCACAAGACTAAAGCGGCGCGCAGCTGCGATGGGCCTAGAACTGTGTGAGATCGGCCGGGTTGTTCGGGGCAGGGGCGTGTATGCAACACACTCGGGAACCCGGTTCCGTGTGCAGAACCGAGGATGGAAGCACCTTTGAGCCTGCTT
>JAHRAL010000093.1 GCA_020027325.1 Cenarchaeum sp.
GGGCCCGCCTGATGGGGCTGGTGTCAAACCTCTTTACCGTGCCGTCATCATATGCGACCGTGATATTGTCATAGTTTGTGTCAATGCCGGCCAATTTTTCGGGCTGTGTGATCTCTTTGACTTCCGAGTATGATATTATTACAGACTCTGGGGTGATTGTGATCTCGCCGGTCTTGCGGCCTTTCAGTACAGAGAGATAATACGGGGCCAGGGTCACATACACGTACTCTTTTGGCCTTGTCGGGATTCTCAGCATGTTGCCCTTGATCGTGTATCCCTGGTTGGTGATCTTTGCCACCTGTTTTTTGAGATACGGCCTGTTGCAGTGGCCCTTTTTCTGGTTGGTTCTCCACGCTTTGAGCGTCGAGGCCGCATGGAATAATCCGGATGCCTTGTAATGGGAGTGGATGTCCTGATTGAGCGTGCCATATACGGCCTGGTACAGTCTTCCTTTGGACGTAATGTTTGACTCGACACCCAGTCTCACGGCCTCGTTGAACATCCACCGATAATCGGCAAACACGCAGGCAAACTTGTCGGCCTGATCATGGGGCACTTTGACGCACTTTGTGGCTTTCATAAAGTGAATTGGTTGCCTGGTATAAAAGATGGGGGTAATATCATAATAGCCTACACGCACGGGTTTGGTTTGGAGGCGCTGCCCTTTGCAGCCGGATCATTGTGTCAGTCTCCCTCCTCGACAGGGTTGAATGGATTCTGGCTGCCCGGATCTTGTGATCTGTTCCTTCTGGCTGTCCGTGATCTCTCTAGATGTCTGTGGCCCCTGCCCGGTTCTGGTTGGATTGCCTGATCTTGGCAAGCCCGGCCATCATCCCTGTGCCTCTTTTCCAGTCCCTTTTAATCCGCCGGATCCCATGAGGCGGCGGGATGTCGGATTCGGGTCTGCACAATCGATGATTTTTCTTTGATCAAAATCTAGGCGTGGACCTGAACACCTATGGTAAAAACGCCACCCATATAGTCCGGCGATCCTGTCGGCATTTTGATCCGTGCCTAGTTTTCCATGGTTTGGTTTATAGCTAACGCTAGGATCCGTGCCTGTGCCTCATTCTGGCCCTATTTCATGAGCCGGGCAAGCTTTCGGGCGTATCGGTCGCTGTCACGTGTAGAGTACGGCGTCTGCGTCACCAGCATCTTCCAGATTATCCGCAGCATCTTTGTTGCAACGTGGGTCACCGCTATTGTGTGACGTCCGCCGTTGCGTTTTTTGACTCTCTCGTACACCAGCTTCATCCTTGGGTCGTGTTGTACCGCTGCTTGTGCCGCCTGAATCGTGGCCCAGTTTACATTGCGGTTGGCCGCCTTTTTCATGCGGCCGTGGTACTCGCGGTCACCTGACTGGTACACCCTGGGGCACATTCCGGCCCATGACACCAGTTGGTCGGCAGTTGCAAACCTCCCAATGTCGTCTATCTCTGCCATTAGGAGCACCGCAATAAAGTAGTCAATTCCCGTCATGCTCATTAGCAGCTTTGCATTCTTGCTCACAGATGCCTGGCTGGCTATCTCCTTGTCAATGCTGGATATCTGCTCTGTCATGTCCCCGATTCTCTGGGCGCAGCTCTTCAAGACGATGTTGTCGTTTGGCCTCTTTAATGACACGTTTGCCAGCAATCCCAATGCCTTTTTTGAGTACAGCTGGGATGCGTAGATATGCACGTCGTACTTGTCCAGCAGGCTGCGCGTCCGGTTTATTACCCCAGTTCTATCTTGAACCATGTGTATGCGATACCGTACAAGCTCCCTCCTGTCCCTCGACTCTGGAGTCGCAACGTAACACTGTGGCACCATTCCTGCCCTCAACACGTCTGCAAGCTTGCGGGCGTCTATCGGGTCCGTCTTTACGTCGGTCTCTGATATGATCTTGAGCTTGAACGTGTTGGCCAGCTTTATGGGTATCTTTACGTCCTCAAAAGCCTCAAACGTCTTTATCCAGAGGTTTCCCGTAGATTCGCATACTGCCTGGCAGCGTCCATACTTGCGCTTCATCCTGGATGCCAGCGCCTTTGCGTCAGCAAACGTGTTGGGATACTCTGTCTCATACAACACGGATCTCTTTTCGTCCATGACGCACACTGCACATTTCCTCTTGCCAATGTCAATGCCTATGCTTTTCACCAAATCCTATTATCACCTCCTTTTGGATTTCTTTGATGGATCAAAAGCTGCAATCACCTATCAGCACGCGAAGTGCAGGAACTCGGCAGCTCGGATTGCCCCATTCACGTACGAGCACGCGAAGTGCATGTTCAGGAAGGGGTTGAACCATCACCAGACCCACGAGTAGGGTCGTTTTTACCATGT
>JAHRAL010000129.1 GCA_020027325.1 Cenarchaeum sp.
GGCACAAAGCTTGGCGACGTTGGTTTTGAGCGGGTAAAGCGGCACGGCCTTGAGGCCACGGCACTGCGGCTAGAGATAACAGATGACGTGCAATCCCGTGATGCGACTGTACTGTGCGAGCAGATACTGGCCGCCGCCGGTTCTGAAAACCTCTCTGCAAAGGCAACAGAGTTTGCAGCATCAAGCATGGATGCGCTGATTACAGCCGAGTCCCGGGTGCACGGGGTGGACCGGTCATCAGTACACCTGCATGAGGCTGCCAGCTTTGACACGGTCGTCGACATTCTAGGCACCGCAGTCGCACTAGATGATCTGGATCTCTTTGCAGAGCAGATAACGTGCACGCCGGTTGCAGTGGGCGGCGGCACGCTAGAGTTCTCGCACGGAAAAACGTCAAATCCCGCAGGTGCAATACTAGAGATATTGCGCGGCAGAAACATCGAGATCTGCGGCGGTCCCATAGAATCCGAGCTTACCACCCCGACCGGTGCTTGCATGCTTGCAAGCCTGGTCTCCTCGTGCTCGCGGTTTTATCCGCCAATGTCGCCGACTGCGATCGGATACGGCGCCGGAAGTGCAGAACACGAGGGATTTGCCAACGTGCTCAAGGTTGTACGCGGCAGGGATCCCGGACTTGTGTCAGCCGATACCGTGCGCGTCCTAGAGACCAACCTTGACGATGTTACCGGCGAGCTTATCGGCCACACCATTGACGCTCTTATGAAAAGCGGCGCACGCGACGTGACTGTCACCCCGGGAATTACAAAAAAGGGAAGACCTGCAAGCCTGATGACAGTCATATGCGATATGGACTCGTATGATGGAGTAATATCGACGCTCATTGAGGAGACCGGAACACTGGGCGTGCGCGTGCGTGATTCTGCAAGGATCATAGTCGGGCGGAGCACGGGGGAGGCAGACGTTACAATCGGGGGCAGGGAGTTCAAGATACGCTACAAGACGGCAGGCACGAGGACCAAGGCAGAGCACGACGACGTCGCACACGTGGCCGCCGAGCTCGGTCTGCCGCTTCAAGAGGCCAAACGCCTTATAGATGACGCAATATCTGGTAATACACGATGAGCAAGCTTGACGCCCTGTGCTCGTGGTTTGACGGCAAGCCGCGCGCGCTAGTCGCCCTCTCTGGCGGCGTTGACAGTGCGCTTGTCGCATATGCGGCGCACCTCAAATCTCCCGGCTCTGTTGCGCTTACTGCCGACTACCAAGCGCTCCCGCGCGAGGATCTGGAATCTGCACGCAGGACGTGCGCCGAGATTGGAATAAGGCACATCGTCATACAGTATGACGAGCTTGAAAACGAGTCGTATGCGCAAAACAGCCCCCAGAGGTGCTTTCACTGCCGCACAGAGCTTGGCCATAGGTTGCAAGAGGAGGCAGCAAGGCTGTCATCTACGGTGATTGTTGATGGGACGCACTTGGACGACATGGGCGATTATAGACCGGGAATAGACGCAATGCGCGCTGCCGGCGTGCGCAGCCCGCTTGTCGAGTCCGGCATGTCAAAGGACGACATCCGCAAGTGTGCGCACGAGGCGCAGCTCTCAACCTCTGAGCGTCCGGCAAACTCGTGTCTTTCTTCGCGGATTCCGTGGGGCCAGCGCATCACATCAGAACGTCTGGTGCGAATCGAGGTTGCAGAAAATATAGTCCGGCAGAGCTCGGGCATTGACGTAGTGCGCGTGCGCGACATGGGGGAAGGCCGTGCAAAAATCGAGGTGCCCCCCGCCAAGATTGCCGTGCTCGAGGGGCTGATGAGCTCCGAGATCTCGCCAAAATTAGAGACGGTCGGATATGCAGACGTACTAGTCGACCCGTGCGGGTACGTGCCGGGCGGGGCCAACGTGGACCGAAATTGATCTATTTGGACAACGCAGCATCGACGCCCCTGTGCACAGAAGCACTTGATGCAATGATGCCGTATCTCAAGGACGAGTACGGCAACCCCTCGTCAATACACCGTTCCGGGCGCAACGCGCTCCGGGCAGTCCAGGCAGCACGGAAGCAGATTGCGGGGCTTGTCGGCGCCGAACCCCAAGAGATCGTACTGACATCGGGCGGAACCGAGTCAAACAACATGGCAATACTTGGCGCCGCCAGGACCCGGCCGGACTCGCACATCATAACGACTGCAATAGAGCATGACGCCGTACTAGAGGTGTGCGCCCGCCTTGAATCCGCGGGACACCCCGTCACATATGTGAAACCCGGCAGTGACGGAATCATAGACCCCGGGGATGTTCTTGCTGCGATCACGCCCGAGACGTCCCTGGTATCTGTCATGGCTGCAAACAACGAGGTGGGCACCGTACAAGATATAGCTGCAATTGCTGCCATCTGCGCGCAACGCGGGGTTCTCTTTCATACGGACGCAGTCCAGGCAGCGGGCAAGATCCCAATAGATGCGCACCTGCTTGGTGCTGACATGATCTCGTTTTCATCGCACAAGATCAACGGCCCCAAGGGAGTCGGCGCCCTGTACGTAAAAAAAGGGACGCATCTAGAGCCCATGATCTATGGGGGAGGCCAGGAGGGCGGGATGCGCTCTGGGACAGAAAATGTTGCAGCAGTTGCAGGCTTTGGCGCCGCATGTGGGGTTGCCCGCGAACGCATGGCCGCCGATTCTGAGCGTATACTTGGGCTCCGCGAACGCATGATCGAGGGGGTGCGCAGCCGCATACCGCACTCTGTGCTCAACGGCGATGCGGCACGGCGGCTTCCGGGCAACGTGCACTTTACGTTTCTGGGGATAAGCGGCGAGGATCTGATAATAAAGCTCGACGAGTGCGGCATGGCGGCCTCGACGGGGTCGGCATGCTCTGTCCACACGCAAAAAGAGTCGCACGTTCTTGGCGCAATGGGACTTGACCGCGAACGCATAGACGGCTCGCTGCGGATGACCATAGGTGCGCACAACACACAGGATGAGATCGACTCTGCACTGGACATACTCGATTCATGCGTCGTGGAGCTGCGGCGAGTCTCGCCGTTCCGCCAAAAGTACGGGTTCTAGACTGCAAACCGCCTTGATGCGGCCACGATTGCAGCAGTTGCGATTGCAAGGACCACCATTGACAGCGCGCCAAACTCTGGTATTGCGCACGTACCGATGATCTGGATCTTTGACTCGTCCTTTTCAAAGGGTATCCCGATCGTCCGTCTCGTCGGATCGCCGTCTGATTCCTTGTATGGAACCTCGACGCCGCCGACTAGCACGATAAAATCCTCGTCGTTGCCCGAACAAATGCCAGACTTTGCATCCAAGTACTCCCTGTCAATATCCAGCGTAAGGTTTCCCCCCGTCTCTGCTTGTATCCGGACAATAAGGCTCAAAAGATCCTGAGAGATCTCCATCTCGTTGACCATGCCGCCCGTTATTGCATAGCCGATATCCACGGTCTCGCCGTCACCAATGTCCACAGTAAAGATGTCCTCCGTTCGAACCGTGCCGCTATCGAGAATCGTAAACACTGCGGTGCTGCGAGTGAGATCCGTGTGTATCACCTCTATCCGGTGATCTCCGGCCTGCCAGACGCCTCCGTCCGTGTTGAATATGGTCGCAAACGTGCCGTCCTGCGCAATGCTGAGCTGGTTTGCTACGACAAACGTGTCCCCCCTTGTTATCTTTATTGAGAGGGCGCTGAGATCCACTATGCCCATGACTCTGCCAAAAACAATGATCTTGTCGCCCAGCGAATACGTCGGGTCAAGCTCATCGATCGTGATCGACTTTGGTATCTGCGCATATGCCGTGTCTGCGGCAGGTACTAACAACAAGACTGCAACTATTGCAAGCGTGATCACTTGGATCATTGATCTAAAACCTGCCACACTAGTATTTTGGCATTATGCCGACTCGGCCCTTTGCAGAGGCGACAATGACTGCGACGAGCGCCACTATCAGCATTACTGCGGCAATTCCTCCAAACTCTGGCACCACACATGCCCCGATAACCTCAACGGTGCTGTTTCCTGCTACAAAGTCAACGCTGACCGTGTTGCCAACCGTTCTTACATCGTCCCAGTCCTGGCCGTCCACCAAGATGGTATAGTCTGCATCGTTGCACGACGGCGCGTTGGGAGACAGGGTCAATGTTCCGTCATCTGTGGCGTTGATCTCTACTCGCAGCGAATTGCCGACTTGGCCGGCATACGACGTCGTTGCACCGACCACACTGCCTCCGGTTATGGTGTATTCTATGCAAGAATCGCCAGCTGCGACCTCGCCGTCGCCGCACTCTATTGCCGCTGCACCTCCGTCAGGATCCGGAACTCCGACGGGGTTTTGGCTCGACCCGCCTTCAAGATCAAAGAACGTCTTGTTTGCAGCGCCGATGCTTCCGTACTGGACCTTTACGATATAGCGCCCGTTATAATCCCACATCGAACCCGTTGTGTTCAGCGTAGTGGAGAATGTGTTATCGGAATTGACATCTAGCTGATCAACTGTTATTATGTTTCCCTGCGGGCCGATCACCCTCAGTGTTACTGGAACATCGGGCTTGAAGACGTCGACTGCGCCGCTGATTCTAACGGTATCGCCGAGACTGATCATCTCTGCACTGGACATGACCGTAACTGCCGGGTTCACCCCGTCCGTACTGATCTGCGCAAAGGCAGGGGAGACAACTAGCCCTGCGACAATAGCTACAAGGTATCCTAGTTTGTACTTCATCTGTTGTATGGACGTAGATCACGCCTATTTATGCATGTCTGAGGAATCGTGCCGAATCTTGGTGCAAACTGGCGTGTCCGCAGACCGTGGGTTCTGCACGCGGCCCATGTCCGCACTTTGTGCGGCGGGCCCGCAATGATCCCGTGCACGTGCAAGCGCCGGCCAGCGCGCCGGATCGCCGCGTCCGGCGAGGACGTTCTCACAAACACTTTATACAGTAATTGCCGTCTATCTAGCTGTGAGCAAGGACGCCGATGACTATGCGTGTTGTGTGAAATGCGCCGAGCTCCTGAGTGCATGCAAGTGTGCGTGCGAATTTTGTGGCGAACGAGACGGGTGCGAATGCGCGCTCTTTGATTCGGCAACGGGCGGTTAGAATGTCTGGGCATCTTGACGTATCGTGCATGGTAGGCGGCCCGCAGGGAAGCGGCGTCGAGTCGTCTTCTGGAATATTTGTCAACGCGTGCGCCTCGATGGGGTACCACGTCTTTGGCAAGCGCGAATTTTATTCCAACATAAAGGGGCACCACAGCTATTTTGTAATACGCGTATCTGACGAACAGGTACGCTCCAACGTAAACGGCACGGACATTCTCATTGCATACGATGCCGAGACCATACTCCAGCACTATGGCGACATCAACAGGGGAGGCATGCTGATCTATGACAAGGAATTGGACAAGACGGACATTGATGACATTTACACGCTTGATGCAAACTATGCGGCGCGTGCACGCGCCGACCTTGACTCAAAGAACGCACCGCACAGCGTACAGGGTGCGGTGGACTCGGCGCGCAACGCAGGCGTCACGGTCTATCCAGTCTCGTTTCGCGCAATACTTGCATCACTGGCCGAATCCACGGACAATCCAAAGCTGAAAAACATGACGCGCATGTTCAACGTTATCGCCGCGGGACTTGTGATGAAGGCACTTGGCGTACCGCTTGAGCAGACAACTAATGCCGTTGCGCGGGCGTTTGCATCAAAGCCAAAGATTGCAGAGCTTGGAACCAAAGTACTAGAGCACACGTACGCCTCGGCCGACGGGTTTGCAGCACCTGCCACGCCGCTGGTACCGCTTGACAGATCGCGCCCGGACACGATACTGGCACAGGGGTTTTACGGGACCGCGATAGGCAAGATTGCCGCAGGATGCAGGTTCCAGTCATACTATCCCATCACGCCGGCATCCGATGAGAGCGTCTACCTCGAGTCCCATTCTATAGTGGGTGTCCGCAACGACCGGCCCGGCTCCACACTGGTCGTCCAGTGCGAGGACGAGCTGAGCGCAATCGGGATGGCGATCGGAAGCGCGCTGACAGGCACGCGCTCATCTACGTGCACGTCAGGACCGGGCTTTTCGCTGATGGTCGAGTGCCTTGGGTGGGCCGGAATGAACGAGGTCCCCCTCGTCATCACGCTGTACCAGCGTAGCGGCCCCTCCACGGGGCTGCCTACGCGGCACGGCCAGGACGACCTCCTCCCCACAATCCATGCCGGCCACGGCGAGTTTCCGCGGATCGTATATGCGTCCGGCGACGTCGAGGAGAGCTTTTATGACACAGGGCGGTGCTTCAACTATGCAGAAAAATACCAGGTGCCGGTAATCCACATGATGGACAAGTTTCTTGCAAGCACGGTCCTGACATGCACGAAATTTGACGGCTCAAAGATTGCAATAGAGCGCGGCAAGCTCCTAGACAAGGTCGACGGCAAGTACAAGCGGTTTGAGCTTGGCGGCGACGGCATTTCCCCGCGTGCGCGCATGGGCCTAGAGGACGGCGTGTTCTGGTGCACGGGAGACGAGCACGACGAGCACGGACACATCACAGAGGATCCGCTCATCCGCACACAGATGATGGAAAAAAGGCAGTCGCGGGAGGGTCTTGCACTCCGCGCAATACCTGATGACGAGCAGGCAGTCCTATATGGTGATGGCAGAATCGCCGTGATCAGCTGGGGCTCTACAAAGGGACCAATCCTTGATGCAATCGATGATCTTGCAAAGAGGGGGATTGGGGGAATCAGGTTTGTACAGGTAAAGATGGTGCACCCGTTCCCCACAGACTATGTAAGGCACCTGCTGGAAGGCGCCGAGGTCATCGTCGACGTCGAGTCAAACTATACCGCACAGCTTGGGGAGATATTTTCCAGGAACTTGTGCCGTGATCCGGACCATTACATCATAAAGTACACGGGGCGCGCAATGACGAGCACCGAGATTGCCGGCGCGCTTGCAAGGGTGGCCGACGGCTCTGCCAAAAAGAGGGAGGTTCTCACGTATGGCGCCTAATCTTGCCGACTACAAGACAGACGTGCACAACGACTGGTGCCCCGGATGCGGCGACTTTGGAATACTCAACACGATACGCATGTCGCTGGCCGAGATGGGACTAGAGCGCCACAATGCGGCGATATTTTCCGGAATCGGGTGCTCTGGCAAGACTGCGCACTTTGTCAATGTGACGGGCATACACACGCTGCACGGGCGCGTGCTCCCCTTTGCCCAGGGTGCGGCGCTTGCAAACCCGGCGATCCGCGTGATTGCAGTCGGGGGCGACGGGGACGGCCTTGGGATAGGTGCGGGCCACTTTGTTGCCGCCGGGCGGCGCAACGTAAACATGGCATACATCATATTTGACAACGGCGTCTATGGCCTCACAAAGGGGCAGGCCTCGCCCACGCTAAAGCTTGGCACAAAGACAAAGTCGCTTGCGGCCCCCAACGTCAACTATAACGTAAACCCCCTGGGACTTGCTGTCACGAGCGGGTTTACCTTTGTTGCACGCGGGTACTCGTACGACGTCGCCCATCTAAAGGACCTGCTAAAGGCCGCCATAACCCACAAGGGGCTGGCATTTGTCGACGTCCTCTCCCCGTGTCCGACATACAACGACGTCAACACGCGGGACTGGTATGCCGGAAACGATCCCGGCACCGAGCAAAAGGAGCGCCACGCAAGAATCTACAAGCTTGAAAAAGACAGCGATTACGATCCGGTCGTCCACTTTTCTGATCCAAAAGAGATCAATACCAAGATCAGCCAGGCGCTGGCAAAGTCGCTCGAATGGGATTCGCGCATCCCGATCGGCGTCTTTTACAAGAACGAGACCATAACCCCGTACAGTGGAAGGATAATGGACACCATTCCAAACTATCTTGAAAACCCGCCGGCGGCCCAGAGGATTGATCACAAGGCCCACTCTACCTCGGAGATTTCCCCGCTGGTCGACTCGCTGCGCGTCTGAGGACGCACAAGATTTTATTACAAACGCGCATTCTGGATTGTCGTGAACGGCGGCGGCCTTGAGGCGCGTGTAGAGTTTTACGGCATGTCGCCCTGGGAGGTCGAGGTAGTGCACGGATACCTTGGCGCCATGTTCGCCCTGGACGAGGCAGAGGTCGGCAAACCCGCCGATGACATTGTAAGCTATATGCGAATCGAATTCCCCGTCGTGTTCAGTGATGCGTTCTTTGGGTGGTTTGGCGCAAAGCGCTGGGACAGGATAAAGATGCTCTTCAAGGAGATGAAGCGGCGCCGAGGCGGCCGGCCCGGCTCGCTTGTAATCCGCCTTGACTTTGTTGGCGCACCTGCCGTCTCGTTTGTCATTGATTCTAACGGGCGCGCAGGCTTTGACAACTCTGTTGAAAAGCTCGACTATGTGCTAGAGGTCCTCGAGCAGCACCTGGAGGCACGGGCCGAGAGGCCGCTTGTATACAGGTTCAACGGGTCCACGAGGCGCTGGGCGCTGGACGTCCCGGCCCACAGGCCCGCAGATCGCGGCACAGATTCGCGGAAAACTATATAATGTACTGTCCATCTCAACGCGCTAGTGACTACAAACAATAGCAAAAAAGCGATCGTAATCGGCCTTGGTGCCATACTTGCACTGGGTACTGCGGGGTTTGACTGGGTAGAACTAGTCCTGCCCTCAGCAGAGGCACACGGTGTACAGGCACAGCTGCAGAGCCGCTTTGTAAAGATTGAAGGTGAAGAGTTTACCCGACAGTCACTTAGCACCGGTGAGGACCTGTGTCTAAGCGGAACCCTCGTCAGTCTTGTAGAGCGTGAACTGCGCGGCTGGATATCCATCTTTGCAGAATCGAC
>JAHRAL010000020.1 GCA_020027325.1 Cenarchaeum sp.
ACTAGAGCGAGGGCAGCTGCAGTACTGCTACAAACGTAGAGACAAAGACTATGGCAATCGTGTTGAGCAGCTTTATCACGGTATTGAGTGCGGGGCCCGCCGTATCCTTGTACGGGTCGCCAATCACGTCGCCCACTATCGATACCTTGTGCTCCTCGCTGCCCTTTTGGCCCTCCATCTCGACGAGTTTTTTTGCATTGTCCCAGGCGCCCCCCGTATTGGCAAGGTGGTACGCAAGAACGATTCCCGTGACTACTGCGCCCACAAGCAGGCCAGCCACGGCAGTCGGCCCCAGCAGGACCCCAAGTATGATTGGTGCTGCCACTGCAATGACCGCGGTCTTCCAGAGCTCTTTGAGCGAGGCCACGGTTGCAATGTCGACACACCTTGCATAGTCGGGCTTGGAGGTGCCCTCGAGTATCCCGGGGTCGGCCTTGAACTGTCCGCGAACCTCGTCGACCATGCGAAACGCCGCACGCGATACCCCGCTTATGAGCTGCCCCGTGATGATAAACGGCAAGAGCCCGCCAATTAGCAGGCCGATTATGACAGTCGGGCTAGTCAGCGTATAGTTGAATGCAACATGAAATATTTCAGAGGCTTCGAACTGGAACGCCTGTATCATTGCAAGGGCCGCTAGGCCGGCGCTCGCTATTGCAAACCCCTTGGTTACGGCCTTGGTCGTGTTGCCCACGGCATCTATCTTGTCGGTGACCTTGCGGCGCTCCTCGCTCATCTTTGTCATCTCGACAATGCCGCCCGCATTATCGGCGATGGGCCCAAACGCGTCAATGCTGAGCACTATACCCGCAAGGCTCAGCATCGCCACTGCCGTAAGCGAGGTTCCAAATATGCCATAGAGCAGCGCATCACCGGGATCCGGTGCCGCAGACGCAGACACTGTAAACGAGATTATGATTGCGACAATGAGTGCGATGATAAACGGGCCTGTCGACTTCATGCCCTGGATTATCCCCATCAGGATAAGGGACGCGTATCCCCATTCGGCAGACTTTGCAATCTCTTTGACTGGGCCGTGTGTATAGCTAGTATAGTGGTTTGTGATCTTTTGTATTACGGGTACGAGCACCACGCCGATGACCGTCGTGCCAAAGAGTGCAAGCGAGGCGGGGGTGGTTCCAAGCACGCCGGTGGTTATGACATAGTTTAGCGCGACTGCAATTCCGGCAGAGACGTAAAACGCCTGATTGAGCGGCGACATGACGTCTGTAGTCTTGGAGTTTCCGCGGACCATTGCGACTCCCACTATCGATGCAATCATTCCGGCAGCGCCTATGAGTATCGGGTAGAGGAGATAGTCCGTGATTCCAATCAGCGCCGCAATCAATATCGATGCAAGTATGGTGACTATATAGGATTCATAGACATCAGAGCCCATGCCGGCCGCATCCCCGACGTTGTCGCCCACATTGTCTGCAATCGTGGCGGGGTTTCTCGGATCGTCTTCGGGTATGTTGGCCTCGACCTTGCCGACCAGGTCTGCGCCCATGTCGGCGGCCTTTGTGTATATCCCGCCGCCGATTCTCATAAAGAGTGCAATCAGGCTAGCACCGATTCCGACGCCTGCAATGGTTATCGGGTCAGGGAACGCATAGTAGAGCAGCGCCATTGCAAGAAGCGCCATTGCCGGAATCGCAAGCCCGACAGTCGCACCGCCCCGGAACGCCACCAAAAACGTCTTGCCCAGCCCGCTCTCTGTCGCATTGGCGGATCGGACGGCGGTCTTTACAGTTATCTTTAGCGCGATTATGCCAGAGACTGCCGAGAGCGTCGCGCCCACGGCAAATGCAATCCCGTTGGAGAATCCGATAAAGTACCCGATGATTACCGATATTCCGATGGATACTGGGACGATTATCTTCATCTCGCGCCTCAGAAACGCAGAAGAGCCCTCGCGGACGGACTCGGATATTGCAAGCATCTCCTTTGTGCCGGGCTTTTGCCGGATTACCCACGCGGCTATGCCCACAGCCACTATAAACGATGCAACAGAGGCGATTATTGGCAGAAGTTGTTCTGCTTCCATGTGGTATGTGTGCGCGCCTCGAGCGCGTAAATATAAACCATCAATTGGCCGGAGCGGCAGGTTTGCGCGATCTGTATGCGGCAAATCCCTTTCCGGCAAGACCCCGTCGGACCAGCTTGTTAAACCGCCTCCCGTGCGAGAGGTATGGAAACCTCATGTGGACCAGCTCGTGCACTATGGTGTTCTCCAGGGTCTTCTCATCGGGTATCTTGCGTACGTTGATGAACACAATATTCTGTGTCAGATATGACACCCCATAGTACTTGTATGCCGTGGTCCGGCGCCCCTCTGTGAGCTCTCGCGGCAGGGCCAGGACCTCGCGCGAGCTGAGCAGCACGGTGGGCGCATCGATTGAGAACCGTGCAGAGTATATCCCGACTTTTTCGAGTATCACAAGCCTGAGGTCGTCGTCCAGCTTCACTATGTGCACGGTTGCGGGGTTTGTGTATATCCTAGCGTGTCAGCTCTTGCTTGCCGCATGGTTGAGCAATTTTGAATTCGCTTGTAGGTTATTATACGCTCAGGCACGCTTGGGAGCCCGTGCGAAGTTGGTATAGCCCGGTATTACACCAGCTTCCCAAGCTGGGAATCGCGGGTTCGAATCCCGCACTTCGCACCAATATTGGTCACAGTCAGAGAATGGTAGCAAATCACCAGATCATTCAGCCACCGGCTCATCATCCTTGTGTTCCATTGATGCGAGGATGTCGTGCGCTTTATCCCTTACCGCCGGGTCTATGCGTATGACGACCATCCCCTCGCCGGGCTGGCCGTATGCGACAACGGTCCCATCAGGGCACATGTCGCACGCCAAAAGCACAAAAAGATCCTCCTCGCCGTCAACGACTATGCGCACGGGCTTTGCAGAGTCCAACGCCTGGCGCACCGTCCTGATCGATTCATCAGTCAGCGTGCCGGGCGGGTTTGTGCACGACAGTATGGCGGTATCGCCGGCAGCTGGCAGCTGGCGCACGATCCGCTGCTCCTTGCCGTCTACTATCTCCATGTCCGGGCAGAACCCAAGCTCTGCCATACGCTGTGTCGTGGCATCGCCGACAGAGACCAAAAGTGTGCCAGAGACTATCATGCCATCTAGCAGATCGTGTACGGATTTGTCGTCTGTTGCGAGTTTCCCAAACGGCGTCTTTAGGGCAGCACGCTGCTCGTCTGTGAGAACAAGCACACCTGGATTCACCGGTCAGTGCCGCTTGTCTGCGGGCCGCCGGGTGCCTGTCCGACCTGCTGCGTCTGCGCGACTGCCTGCGAGTCGCCTGTCTTTTCAGAAGCCTGCTCGTCGGCAAGCCTTGCGGCAACGATGCTACACTGGGCCGCGATGTTTTTTGCCGCAACCTCGAATGCAAGCGAGCTAGGCGAGTTGGGATTGGCAAGCATTATGGGCTTGCCCGTATCAGAGCCGTCCATAATCCCGAAATTGAGCGGAATGTCGCCTAGGACGGGTATGTCAAACTCTTTGCTTATGCGCTCAGCGCCCCCCGTGCCAAAGATGCGGTGCGGCTCGCCGCACTTTGTGCACTCGAAAAGGCTCATGTTCTCTATTATCCCGAGTATTGGGACGTTGAGCTTTGAAAACATTCCTAGCGCCTTGACTGCAACGCTGCTTGCAACTGCCTGGGGCGTGGTGACTACTAGAATTCCCGTAAGGGGAATGGTCTGTGCAAGTGTTAGCGGTATGTCACCGGTTCCCGGCGGGAGATCCACGATTAGATAGTCAAGGTCGCTCCAGTCCGTGTCTACTAGGAACTGTCGGAGTATTCCGGATATTATCGGGCCGCGGTATATTGCGGCCTGGTGATCCTGCTCGCCAAAGAACCCAAATGAGACGACCTCGATGCCGTTGGACTTTGTTGGCTGGAGCTTGTGCTTTTCTTCGTCGACCTGCATGTATGCCTCCTTGATCCCGAGCATGAGCGGTATTGACGGGCCATAGATGTCGGCATCTAGCAGTCCCACCTTTGCTCCGGTCCTGGACAGCGCCAGTGCTATGTTTAACGATACGGTCGACTTGCCTACGCCGCCCTTGCCGCTGGCCACACCGATTATGTTCTTTACCGTGCTCATTGTCGAGTCGTCTTCCAGGGATCGGCCCTCCATTACCTTGGCGGTGACCTTTAGATCAAACTTTGTTATCCCGTCCAGCTCTGATATCGCCTTTCGCACGTCGTTTTCAATATCTTCATTGAACGGACACGCCGGAGTCGTAAGCTCGAGTGTAAACTGTAGCTTGCCCGAGTCAAGCTCTATATCCTTTATCATCCCCATTGACACGATGTCTTTTTTCAGATCCGGGTCAATCACGGTGCCGAGTTTTTCGACGACTTGATCAATGCCGACCATGACGGGCGTTATCGGATCAACATTATTTAAAAGTAAACGAGCGTTTTTGTGACCGTCAGACGGCGGTGCGCATACCCTGCGACAGGACGGCAGTATCGGCAGACTCTGCCAATCTGGGGGGGATGCCCGGAGGGCCCCAACACGGGTGCCGCATCATGCATGGGACGGGGCCAGATTCTGCCCCGGTATCGGGTACAAAACAGCAAACGTTCATAAATTGAGCTCCGAGCGCAAGCGTGTAAAGTTGTTCTCGATATCACGTCTAGTGGACGTTGTGCGGATACCCCCAAACCTCTTTGGAACCACGATGAAGACCGCGGCAATGAACATTCTCAAAGAAAAGTATGAGAGCATGATAAATGCCGAGATGGGGTATATCATAATAATCCTCGATGTCAAAGTCGAGGAGCTAGGAAGGCTCACCGCGGGGGATGGCGGCACGTTCCACAGGGTAGAGTTTGACGCGCTGACGTTTTATCCAAAGCTCCAAGAGATAATCCAGGGCGAGATAGTCGACATTACCGACTTTGGCGCGTTTGTGCGGATAGGTCCTACCGATGCACTGCTGCACCTCTCGCAGGTCATGGACGACTATCTTAAGAGCGACGTAAAGTCTGGCACGATTATTGCAAACCAGAGCGGCAGGACGCTAAAGGTGGGCTCGACCCTGCGCGCAAGGATAACTGCGGTCTCGCTCGGCAAGGCGGCATCAATGGGCAAGATTGGGATAACGTGCAGGCAGCCGTTTCTAGGGGAAACCTCGTGGGTCGAAGAGGAGATAAAAAATGCCGCGAGCGGCAAGAGTGACGATAAGCCAAAGAAAAAGGCCGCGCCAGAAGCTGCGGCCCCCAAGGGCAAGTAGACATGGCCCGCGAAATGGCCTGCAGAAAGTGCAAGTTTGTCACCACGGGCAAAGTCTGTCCGAGCTGCAAGTCATCTGACCTTACCCCTGACTGGTACGGCGTTGTACTTGTAGTCGACCCGCAGACCTCGCGCATCGCCCGAACCCTGGGCATAACGGCCAAGGGCAAGTACGCACTAAAGGTAACATAGGTTGGCACATAGCGCAAGGGCCGACATTGCGCGGTTTCTAGCCGAGGACATTGGGAGGGGCGACATTACAAGCGCACTCTTGTCAAAAAAGCGCATAACAGGATGCATTGTCTCAAAAGAGCCAGCAGTACTTGCCGGCGTCGAGTTTGCAGCAACTGCGTTTCGGCTGCGCAGGTGCACGGTCGCAGTTGGCGCCAAGGACGGCGGCCGCATACGCGCAGGCCGGCGCATAATGCGCGTAAGCGGGACGCCGCAGGGGGTCCTGTCCGCAGAGCGGACCGCGCTCAACCTGCTCTGCCGCATGAGCGGCATAGCGACCAAGACGCGCAGGCTTGCAGGCATGCTCCGGGGCACAAAGGCCGGGCTCTATGCGACGCGAAAGACGGCGCCCGGGCTGTCGTTTTTTGACAAGGAGGCAGTGTTGATTGGCGGCGGGTCTAGGCACAGGTCGGGCCTTGATGACATGGTACTGATCAAGGACAACCACATTGCAGCGGCGCAGGCATCCGGCATGACGCTTGATGCGCTCGTACGCAGGGCCGTATCAAGGCACAAGATCATCGAAGTCGAGGTAGAGACTGTGCACGATGCACGGATCGCAGCCGAGGCCGGCGCCAGAATCATAATGCTGGACAACTTTACGCCGTCAGGGGTGCGGCGTACGATAAAGGCGCTAGAAAAAGACGGCGTGCGCAAAAGGGTAAAGCTAGAGGCATCCGGCAGAATCGGCGCGCACAACATTGCCGCCTTTGGCGCAACCGGCGTGGATCGCATATCGGTAGGATCCATCACCTCGTCGGCTCGCAGCATTGACATGAGCCTAGAGGTATCCTAGCTGATCTCTAGCATACGCTGTATTGCGCGCCGTGCCTTGACTGCGGTCCTTGGCGGTACGCGCACGACATACTTTGACTCTGCAAGCGAGTCGTACACACCCTGGAGAGTGATCATCTTCATGTACTGGCACTCTGCATGATCGGCGGCCGCAACAAAGTTCTTGCCCGGATTCTGCTTTGCGAGCCTGTGGAGCATCCCGGTCTCGGTGGCAACCACAAAGTTCTTGGCATCAGACTCGGCGGCCCGGCGCATCATCCCCTCCGTTGAGAGTATGCTGACCTGGCGGGAGCCGTACTTGCCAGAGTTGGCATCATAGAGTATCGGCGTCGTGCAGCTGCATTCGGGGTGGATGAGAAACTCGGGGTTGCTCACAGAGTCGAGCTTTTTGGAGACGTCCTCGGGGGTGATTCCTGCGTGGACGTGGCACTCGCCGGCCCAGATCCTAATGTTGTCGCGCCCCGTCTCCTTTGCCACGTATGCGCCAAGAAACATGTCCGGCAGGAACAACACCTCGCGTGAGCGCGGTATCGCATTTACCACGCCGACTGCGTTAGATGACGTGCAGCAGTAGTCAAGCTCTGCCTTTATCGCCGCAGTCGTGTTCACATACCCCACAGATATCGCCTTTGGGTGGCGCGCCTTCCATGCCCGCAGCTCGTCTACAGTTATCGAGTCAGAAAGCGAGCAGCCAGCATCTGGGTCAGGTATGAGAACGCGCTTTTTTGGCGATATTATCGCCGCAGTCTCGGCCATAAAGTGGACGCCGCAAAAGAGTATCTGAGAGTGCGGCGTCTGGCTTGCCTGCCTTGCAAGCCCGAGCGAGTCGCCCACATAGTCGGCCACATCCTGTACCTCTGGTACCTGGTAATTGTGTGCTAGTATGACAGTGTCCGTGCGCTCTTTGAGGCGCAGGATCTGCTCGCAAAGCGTGCGTGTCTTGGCATCGGCAGGCATCATAATAGACACATACGGGCGGCATTTAAAGCGTGTCGAGCCGGCTTTATGCGTACAGATGGCCAAGGATGCGGGCAATTATTGCCAGTTTACACACCTAGCCTTATTGTTCCGGTCTTTGAGCACAGCCTTTGCAGGAGATTGATTGCAGAGAGCGCGGCCAGGCGGCTGGTCTTGGGGTTTGCAGGATCCCAGACGTTGTCCACCTTTGTGAGTATGCGTCCAAACGCGCCGTGCGCCTCTATCGTGTGGGAGTTTGTAGTCGCGGCAGTATCTGCGACTATGCGGACAAGTGTCCGGGCAGCGCCCACTGTTCCAAGGCTGACCAGTGCTGCAACATTGACGTTTCTTGGAAACTTTGCAACTGCGTCGTGCGCATTGCCCTCAAATATCACAGCAGATCCCGCATCAGGAAGATCCACTGCACCCGGTGCGCCGCGCAGCGAGTCTGGGTGTTTTGTAGTGGTCAGCGTTATTGACTCGATCTCGCCGGCCACAGAGCGCAGCGCGTCAATGCCTGCAATTGCGCCGGACGGGACGTATATCGAGCGTCCAAACTCGGAGCACGCCTCGCTTAGAACCTCAAAGACGGACTCGTCGAGAAGCGCGCCGGCGCTCATAACCACTAGATCACGCCGGTTCTGTATGACGCTTAGCGCATAGTCTCGCACGGCATCCTGCGAGGCGGCCTCGACGATAATGTCGACATTGTATGATGAGAGCATGTGCGCGTTGGGGGCAATTGCCGGGGGTGCCCGGAGGGAGCCTGCCAGGCGCTGCGATGCCTCTGGTGCCGAGTCATAGACGTGGCTCAGCTCTGCCTCGATTATGCCAGAGTCTATTGCGCGTGCGATTGTGGTGCCAATGGCGCCGCATCCCAAAAGTCCCAGCCGTTTCATCGAGGTGCCGCATCTGCCGATCTGCGCGCAATTAACCCTAACGATGGCGGCAAGTTATGCCGCACCCCGGGGCACGGCAGGCAACGGGCGGGCCCACAGCCGCACAACGGCGCACCGCCTCCAAGCCAATATACGCCCGAGCCAATAATTTTTATCACGAGCGGGCCAAGCAATGACAATATGCTCAATTCAATCTACAACCATGCGCTAGAGAACCGTGAGCGGCTCTTGGCCGCGCTTGACAAGGACGTCGACAAGATTGTAGGCAGGGCCAGGCAGAGTTGGAACGTCTTTGAGTCGTCACAGGCAAAGACACCAAAGACGCTCGGGATTGACGGGAGCTATAACAGTACGCGGTACCAGGGGGTGGATTTCTGGATTGCTGGAAGCGTTGCTGCAAGACCCGACGGAGAGCCAGAAGTCCAGATCCCACCAGAGATGGGCTTTGAGCGAAACTCACAGCCAAGGGAAGCCATGCAGAGCCTAGAGATCGAGGCGTGTGCAGAAGCAGTCAACAGATCAGAGCTCATTCTCATGGACGGCTCGCTGCTCTCCGTGCTCATTACAGGGATCAGCGACTCACGCAAGAACCTGATCAGGCTCGTCCGTGACAATGCCAACAAGATTGTGTTTGTCTCAAAGACATCGGATGTCAATTATGAGTTTGGCGCAATGGTGGGAGACATTTACTATTACAACAAGGCAAGCCGCGAGTGCGGATTCAGCGACATACTTGTCAAAGAGTTCCCAGACGACGGGCTCTTGCTATCATCCACATACATCAGGCTTGCACACTCTGCCCCGCTTGTCAAGGTCGAGATGCTCGGCGAGATCAAAAATGAGGACGTAAAAGATCTTATCGCCAAACTCTCCGAGCAGTCAATCGGCGGATACCCAAACGCATTGCGCCAGGCACACAGGCTTTGCACAATCACCAACGAAGATGTTGAAAAGATCGTAATGGTCATAGGGGTGCGTGATGTTGTAGGTGCAAGGGAGGTGCTCAATTGAGCCAGAAAACCGGGCACGTGATCGGGGACACAAAGTCCACGACAGTCGAGGCGATAACATCAGAGCCGTTTAGCGTCGGCGAGTATGTGACCATCGAATCAAAGCAAGGCGCGATGCTCGGGATGGTCGAAGAGTCGACAGTGCACAGCATGCTCCTCTCAGACGTGCCAACGTTTTCTGATGCGGCAAAGCTCGTAGAGCTGTCGCACACCAACACCCGTGACAAAAAGTTCACATCGCGCATATCAGTCGTAGGCGCAATGGACATAATCGGCCGGGGCCGCTCAGAGATACCTGCAACCCCGCCCGTGCCAGGCGACGTTGTAACGAGCGCCGGGGCCGGTGATCTGGGGCCCGTATTTGCCCCCGAGCACGGCTCGTGGGCCCGGATAGGCACGCTACTGCGCAACGGCGACATCCCGGTAAAGATCAACCTCGACAAGGTGGCCTCAAGGCACGTCGGGATACTTGCAATGACGGGCATGGGAAAGAGCAACACAGTCGCACTCTTGACACGCGAGATAGTGGCGCGCAACGGAACCGTCGTGATATTTGACTACCACGACGACTATACTACGCTTGGCATAAAGCGCACAAACATTCTTGATGCCAAGGTAAACCCTAGAACCCTGGGGCCCGACGAGTTTGCCGACATGCTTGACTTTCGCGCAAATGCGGACAAGCAGCGCGGCATCCTGGAGAGGGCGCTTACAAGCAATGTCCGCAAGGATGGCGACTTTTGGACGGCGCTTGTAGAGGCGATACGCGAGATCGGCGAGACAGAGAGGAACAACAAGGCGGCATCGTTGCGTGTAATTGAAAAGGTAAACACCGCCAAAAGGAGGCTTGGCGGAATGCTTGATCCCGAGATCAGTGATCCGATGTCGCTGATAAAGGTCGGGCACGCAAACATACTGAGCACCTCAGAGTTCGGCGAAAGGCAGGCCAATGCCGCGCTGTCGTACTATATGCGGGAGATACTCGATGACAGAAAGGACGCCACGGTATCGCGCCGGCACGGCAAGGCCAGCAGGTCAAGGTTTGCAACACCCGTCTTTGTCGTAATCGAAGAAGCTCACGCATTTGTTCCAAAGGGCCACGACACTGGCGCAAAGTACTGGGCATCCAGGATTGCACGCGAGGGGCGCAAGTTCGGAGTCGGGCTGTGCATAGTCTCCCAGAGGCCCCGTGGAATAGACATCGACATACTAAGCCAGATGGGCTCCTTTGCTGCCATGCGCATGATACAGGCCGACGACCAGAGGCAGGTCGAGGCAGCAGCCGAGTCCGCAGGACAGGCACTAGTCGGCCAGCTGAGCACGCTCAATGTCGGCGAGGCAGTAATCACGGGGCAGTGGACGGGCCTTGATGCAATCGTCAAAGTGGACGAGGTGCGCGAAAAGGCCGCAGGCGCCGACCAGAGCGCAGTCAGCGAGTGGGCATCCGATCTCAAAAAACGCAGGACCGGCATCGAGCGCTCAGGGGACATGATCCAAAAGGATCTGCTTCTAAAGAAATGACATTTTCACACATCTCGGACATGCACCTGGGCCAGACACAGTACGGGTCGCCAGAACGCGAGGACGACATGTATGACGCATTCAGGCAGGCAATAGACATATCGATAAAGGATCACGTAGAGTTTGTCATACTTGCAGGAGACCTCTTTGACAAGCCAAAGCCAGAGGGCAGGGCAATAGTCACGCTTGGCAACGAGCTTCTGCGGCTGCGCGAGGCGGGCATACCGGCTTACTTTGTGCTCGGCGAGCACGATATCAGCAGGGTGAGTGCGACACCGGTGCCGTACATATACCACAACCTCGGGGTTGCAAGGTACATCGGGGACGGCACGCCGGTCCGAAACGGCAAGACGCTGATTGCAGGTTTTGACAAGATGAGGCGCGACGAGGTGCAGAGCCGCGCCGGCGACTTTGAGCGCGTACAAAGAATTGCACAAGAGCACAGTGGCCCGAGCATCCTAGTCATGCACCAGGGGATAATGGAGGTCAATGAGATCATTGGCGAGCTTGCAGTAAACGATCTTCCAAGATCGTTTTCATACTATGCAATGGGCCACATCCATGACAGGTATGAGAGGTACTTTGAGCACCTCGGCGGCACGCTTGCATACCCGGGATCTACGGAGGCGGGCAGCACCGAGATCATACGCGAAACAGGCAAGGGCTTTTTCCAAGTCGATGCAAGCGGCGGCCAGGTCTCCACGTCGTGGACGAGGCTGGACACGCGTCCCCACAGGTCATTCTCGCTCACATACGAGGAGCTCCGGGACAGGGCGGCCACGATTGCGTCCCAGCTGGCAGGGTACCCAAAAAATCCGGTTGTAAAGATCAAGGTCAGCGGCCAGCACCTAGACATGAACGAGATAAACGCGCTTGCAGGGCCGATCCACGATGCGGCGCTGTACTGCAATATAGTCCCAGAGCAGAGCGTTGAGAGGGCCGAGATCATTACTGAAAGGCCCACAAAGACCCGGGACGTGCTTGTCCAGCATACGAAAAAATCCCTCAATGACGACGCACTCTCTGAATTTGCAATAAATGAGCTCCTTCCACTACTTGCATCAGACAAGACAGGTGAGGCGCTGTCGTGTGTCATGGAAAACTATGCAAAGTTCAAGTCGGGCGGTGCAACTTGATTACGCGGGTCGAGATCGTGGATTTCCTGTCGCACCGCGACACGACGCTGGAATTCGGCACGGGCATGAACGTGATAGTGGGTCCAAACGGCGCCGGCAAGTCCAGCATCGTCGATGCGATAACGTTTGCACTGTTTGGCGAGCATACGCGTGGGTTGAAAAATTCGCTAATACGCCGCAAGACGGACGACGGGTATGCCAAAGTCGAGTTCAGGGTGGGCCGGCGGCTCTTTGATGTGACTAGAAAGATAAAGAGCGGAAGCACGGCGGTATTGCGCGAGAAAAGGGACGGGACGTGGCACAACGTTGCCGCAGGCGAGCGCAAGCACATGGGCGAGTCAACAAAGCACGAGGTCGAAAAGACGCTTGGAATGGACTTTGAGACGCTCCAGATCGCCTCGATAATACGCCAGGGTGAGCTGGGCCAGATCGTACACGACGGTCCAAAGGCATTCAAGACCAGGATCAACGGGATAATCGGCCTAGACACGCTAGACACCGCCCACGGCAAGATGGGCGAGCTGACAGACCTGTTCCGCGGACGCATACGCAAAGAGACCGGCTATGACGACACGCACATTGCGACGCTAGACTCCAAGATAGCAGCAGCCGAGGCAGGACTCACAGAGGCAAAGTCGCAGACAGAGGCCCTGCGCAGGTCCAAAGATGAGCTCAGTGCCAGGGTCTCAGATCTGAGCAGGCGGCTTGAGACAGTCAGGGAGGCGGCAAGCGCCAAGGAACAGTGGGACAAGAGGATGGCAGACCTGCGCAGTTACGTGCGCACCGAGCGCGATGGTGCAAGATCAAAGATCACGCAGCTTGACGGCGTGATCACAGAGTGCAAGGACGCACTAGAGAGGCGCAGGGATGGTGCGGGTACAGGGGAGAGGGCAGAGTCCCACAGGCGGGAGCTAGAGTCAGCCGAGTCAGAGATAAGCTCGCTGGCAACGATGCTTGCCTCGCTAAGGGAGAAGTTGGATATGAGCAAAAGGCTTGTACTCCAAGACGGAAAATGTCCCGTCTGTGACTCGCATGTATCAGAGCTGAACCCGCTGTTTGTTGCAAGTCACATAAGCGAAGAGATTGCCAAGATCAGCGGCGAGCTGGACAGGTACAGGGGCATTGCGGCAAGCTCAAAACAAGAGATAGCAGGCATGCAAGTGATGGAGAACAGGATGGCAGCAGCTGAGGCGACGCTACGCGCACACTCGATAAACGATGTGGGGGATATCACACAGTTGGTGCAGGAGATGGCCAGACTCAAAGATGTCTGCAATGCGGCAGATTCCTGCATTGGTGGTGACTGGAGGGCTGCTAAAACAATCGACGAGCAGGCAAAGACGTACTGTGGCGAGCTGATAGCCCTCGAATCAAAGATCGACAAGGACGCGCCGCGCATAGACGATGTCCGCAACGAGCTAAAGGAGGCCAGGCGCAAGTCAGACGAGGTCATTGCAAAGCACGGGGCCGCCCAACACCGTGTAAGGGCACTAGATGACGAGATATCGGCAGGCCGCCCGCTCAAAAAAGAGCTAGAGACGGTGGGTGCATACGTCAAGAGGCTGGATCGCATAAAGGACGTCTTTTCTCGCGACGGGGTGGTTGCAATAAGTTACCGCTCGTGGGCGCTGACCACGATATCAAACGCGTGTACAGAGTATCTTGCCGTGCTAGACACACGGATAAGCCGCATTACACTGTCTGAAAAGAAGCGGTCCGTCGAGATAGCATGCCATGCCGGGGTCGAGACGTTTGGCATAGATTCGCTGAGCGGTGGCGAGCAGATCTGCGTTGCGCTCGCGTTGCGCCTTGGAATGGCAAGGCTGTTGGGGACAAGCTGGCCCGCTTTTGTCATACTAGACGAGCCCACAGCGCACCTTGATGCAGACAGACGCAAGTCCATGGCGCACGTGCTCGGGGGGCTTGCAAGCGCGACGGAGGCCGGTGCCATGCAGTTTATCGTAATCACACACGACAGGGACATATTTGACGAGTCCCCAGTCGAGAGACGGTACGAGCTGGACATTGGGCCGGACGGCACGCGGGTCTACGGCAAGTGATCTAGCCGCCGGTCAGCTTTGCAAACTTTGGGTTTTTGGAGAGCGTCTTCATGAATTCAATGTTGGATAGTGCGACGACGGCAGACTCTACGACCGGCACTTCGGTGTCTTTGAGCGCGGATTCGAGTGCAATGCGCGATTCATCTGATCCGATGACGCCAAGCGCAATTGCTGCCTCGTGGCGCACAAACATGCTCAAGTCATTGAGTGTGGCATCGGCAAGCGGTCCAACACACGAAGAGTACCCCATCTGGCCAAGTGAAAAGGCCGCCTCGTGGCGCACAAGCTCGTTTGAGTCGTCCTTTAGGACGCCGGCTATGCTTTTGACCTTGTCCTCCCCGCCAAAGTCTACCAATATGCACGTCGCCCTGGTCCTTATGACATAGTCGTCATGGGTCAGCAGGCCGACAAAGTACGGCGTATCACGTTTCTCATACCGGAGCTCCATCTCTGCGAACAGCTGCATCCGCTCATCGGTAACTACGCTCATACGGCGCGCCCATAATCGACGCTTATTATATTTGGTGTCGGGATTATACGGAACTTTATTCAGTTATGTTTTTAATGCAACTGACAGTGTTTTGGATTGTGTCAGCAGTAATAGGTCAAAAGGCGCCAAATATCGAGGTCTCTGAATGGGTCCAGGGAATGCCTACAAATATTGACCGGGAAAAAGACCAGGTTGTACTCATCGAGGTATTCCAAGTAAACTGCCCGGGATGTTTCATGTATGCAATACCAGAGGCTATATCGATATACAACAAGTACCGGGACGAGGGGGTTCGCGTCTGGGGGGTTGCAACCGCGTTTGAAGACTTTGACAAGAACACGGTTGAAAACCTGCGCATGCTGCTAGAGACGGGCCAAGTTGTAGGCGACACGCTGTCGTCACTGGGCCAGTACGGCAAGCTGGACGGCGACAGGCTGCCATTCAAGATTCCGTTTCCCGTGGCAGCTGACACGCTGCACAAAAACGACGTCTCTGCAATCAGTGACGAGCGCGTGCTAGAGTTCATCAATGC
>JAHRAL010000032.1 GCA_020027325.1 Cenarchaeum sp.
CACCAGTTTCCTAGACGCCGATCTGTAGAAACAACCTTTTGCCACCAGATGCCTTCAAAAGGACGGCTCTGAAACTAGTTTTCATTCAAGCCATTTTTTGCAATACATTTAAAGCGCAACGGAATCGGCTCGGCGTCACTTGGTATTCAAGGCAGAGACCGCAGGTTCTGACGATCTAAAGGCGATAATATCCGCAGTATCGACGCTGGTAGACGAGGCGACGTTTGTCGCGTCTGCTGAAGGCATTACGTTTCGCGGGATGGATCCCTCGCACGTGGCCCTCATCGACATCTCGTGGCCCAACTCTGCGTTTGAAAAGTACGAGTGCGACGGGGACATTAGGTTTGGCGTAAAGATCGACGAGCTGGGCCGCCTCATAAAGCGCGTGGGCAAAAAGGACAAGATCGAGATCGGCATATCCGATGACAACAAGCTCCTAGTCACGATAAGCGGGACAAAAAAGTACAAGATCAGGATGATCGAGTCCTCCTCGTCTGAGACGCCGCTTCCAAAGGTCACGTATGACGCAAAGATGGTCATGGATCTCCAGAACTTTGATCGGATCCTCGGCGACATCGACGTCGTATCCGAGTACCTTACCGTGACTACAAAGGGATCAAAGTCCGTCTTTTCTGGCAAGGGGGACTCTGGCGAGGTCTCCCTTGATGTCAAGGGCGGCGACGAGGGCGTCCGGGAGATCACTGCAAGTGCGGAGAGCACGGCAACGTACAGCCTAGAGTACCTCAACCCGATAACAAAGGCAATCGGGTCTGCTGCCGAGGACATTACGTGCGAGTATTCCGAGTCAAAACCCCTGAGGCTGGAGTTCAAGGTATCCAACATTGGGCGCATCCACTTTTACCTTGCGCCGCGTGTTGACAGTTAAAACATTAAAGGACGGTAGCACTTGGCGCACGGTATGAAACTCGTTGTAAAGTACGACGGCTCGTCGCTGTCGAGTGCAGCAAAGATCCGCCGGGGAGTCGCCACGGTATCAGAGCTTGCAAGGGCCAAGAGCTCGGGGCCGGCGCGCCGCTGCGACATCGTCGTAGTGTGCTCTGCAATCGGCTCGACGACTGACTCGCTAATAGAGCTCATTGCCACTGCCAAAAAGCGAAAAAAAGCCGAGACCCGGCGGCGCACGCAGGCCATAGCCGAGGCGCACAAAAAGGTCGCACGCGGCGTGATCATTGATGCAAATGCGCGCTTTGCACTACTGGCATCCCTTGAGGAGGACTGTGACGAGCTGGCAAAGCTGGCAGACGGCATATCCCAGCTGGGGGACCTGACGCGGCGCTCTACAGACTATATGCTCTCCTTTGGCGAGCGCCTCTCGACTAAGATATTTGCCCACGGCCTGGCAGCGGCGGGCACAGTGGCTGAAGCCTTTACCGGCAGCGAGGCCGGCATCCTCACGGACTCGAACTTTGGCGAGGCAAGCCCGCTCATGGACACGACAAGGCTGCGAGTGACAAAGACGCTGAGGCCGCACCTGGCCCGCGGCGCGGTTCCGGTGATAGGCGGGTTTGCCGGCGCCGACCAGCACGGCCACACGACCACGTTTGGGCGCGGGGGCTCGGACTATACTGCGACGATAATTGCATCGTGCATGGGTGCCGACGAGGTATGGATGATCAACGACGTGGGCGGGCTTATGAGCGCCGACCCGCAGATCGTCCGCGACGCCGCACCAATCCCGTCGGTCTCTTATGTGGAGGCAATGGAGATGTCGATGTTTGGCGCAAAGCAGCTGCACCCAAAGACGTTCGAGCCGCTGCTATCAACGGACGTCTCGATGACCATCACGCGTGCCGCGCCGGAGCCCTCCCGGGGTGCACGCACCACGCAGGCGCGCCACATGGACACCCGTACCGCCACCAGGGTCAGCACGTCGTCTGCGCGCACGATAAAGTGCGCAAGCACGCTGCGGCACAACGCGCTGATCGACATACGCGGCGGCAGCATGGTCGGCGAGCCGGGCACCGCTGCGCGCATATTTGGCGTACTGGCCGACGCGGGGGTAAACATTATGATGATCTCGCAAAACCCGTCCGAGTCAAGCATAACAATCGTGGTCAAAAAGGCCGACCTTGACCGTGCGATCCACACGCTAGAGATCAACCTCCTTGGCAGCATAATAAAGCACATAGAGACGGTGCCAAACGTCGCCATCGTGGCGCTAATCGGCGCCGGCATGAAGGGCGCCATCGGCGTCGCATCACGTGCACTCGGTGCCGTCTCCAAAAAGCGCGTCAACATACTGATGATCACGCAGGGCTCATCGGAGCTAAACCTCGCCTTTGTCGTCAAGGAATCGGACTCGACGACGGCGGTGCGCGCACTCCACTCCGAGTTCGGCCTCGGCGGGGGCTCCAAAAAACCGCGCAGACCCGCGACGCGCCGGTAGGCTGCAACACCTTGCCTGCCGCGTGCGGCAAGGGATAAATTGCATCCCCCAAGCCATGCTGGAGATTGGCAGGCAAACTCTACATCGTCGGCGTGGGACCCGGGCACCACGATCACATGACGTTTGGTGCAAGGCGCGCCATAGACCAGAGCGACACGATCGTAGGCTATGAGACGTACGTCAACCTGGTCCAGGATCTGATCTCCGGCAAGGACGTCTACAGATACGCAATGACCCAGGAAGTCGAGCGGGCGCGCCAGTGCATCGAGCTTGCAAAGTCCGGCAGGACCGTCTCGCTTGTATCAAGCGGGGATCCGGGCATATACGGGATGGCAGGACTGATCTATGAGACGCTAGCCGGGCAGGGCTGGGAGCCCTCGGGCAACCCCCAGGTAGAGATAATCCCGGGGGTCTCTGCACTCAACTCGTGTGCGTCTATCATCGGCTCGCCGCTGATGACAGACTTTGCAGTAATCAGCATGAGCGATCTTTTGGTCCCCTGGGACGTGATCGTGCAGCGTGCCGAAGCCGCCGCCCGCGGCGACTTTGTGATCGTGATATACAACCCATCGAGCAAAAAGCGCATACACCAGCTCCGCGACACGCGTGAGCTCCTCCTAAAGTACCGCAAGCCGACAACGCCCGTGGCAATAATAAAGGGTGCATACCGCCAGAGCCAGTCAGTCGTGCTGACGGACCTGGCAAGCATGGAGAACCACGCAGACAAGCTCGGAATGATTAGCACGGTAATAATCGGCAACTCGTCGACATACACGTACAAGGACCTGATGATAAACCCGCGGGGCTACCGCTCAAAGTACACGCTGAATCCGGCAGACTAGGACTGGGATATCTGTTTGATCAGCTCTTTGTCGACACCTAGCGCATCGCGCACCGGTGCCACGACGCCGATTACTGCCTCGGCGATGCCCGCCTTGAGGTCTGCTGCGTGGAGCTTTTTGGCAGCATAGTCTGACTCTAGCCCCGCGTATGACGTGTATGAGACGTCCCCCCCGAATTTTTCCGGGCGCTCGATCTTTAGCTCTGCTGAATCGCGGAATATGATCTGCCCCGCGATTGCCAAAAGTGCGTTTCCCTCGACTGCGCCGGGGTCGCACCACGCCTTGTTTATCTTTGCGCGGATCTGCTCGTCTGTGTCGTGGATGAATATCCCAGAGTCGGGCACCGACTTTGACATCTTTGCAGCTGTAGCCTTGCCTGATGCGCCGCCAGAAGGCCCCGACAGCCCCGGAAGGAGCGACTGGTGGACGGATATTGGCACCTTCCATCCAAGCTTTGGAAAGACCTCGCGGGCCAGCATGTGTATCTTGCGCTGGTCCATCCCAGAGTGCGCAATGTCGACATCAAGCGTGTGTATGTCGGCTGCCTGCATGGGAGGATAGAGGAGCTTTGCCAGATCAATGTTTTCAGACTCGGAGCGCCCCATTATGGTCAGGGTCCGCATGGTGCGCGCAAGGCTCATGTGCTTGGTCAGGCGGGCCAAGTCGCGCCAGTACCCGCGGTGCTGCTCGTAGAGGTTGCTTCCTAGCACGATCTCGGCCTTTGGGCAGACCAGCCCGAACGCCTTGGTATAGTACTGTGAGACGCGTTTTATTGCCTCCTCGCTGCCCTCCAGCTTGTCGTTGAGGAGCGTGTGCCAGTCGGCAAGAAATATCGTGCACCTGCATCCTGCCTCTGCAAAGTCGTTTATCTTGTAGCCGGTGCTGATGAGGCTGCCGAGGTGCAGGGGGCCCGAGATCTCTAGCCCGATATAGTGGCGCGGCGAGTCGTTGGTCTCAAAGAGCGATGCGAGCTCTTCTTGCGTGACTACCTCCTCTGTCGGGGCCCGCTGCACGAGCCCGACTCTGGCCTCTACATCCATGTTTGAGGGAATGGCAATATGCGCCTATAAGCCTAGCCCGGCTGGACGGTCTTGCGCGGCCTGGTGCTCAGATACAGCGCGTGCGCCGTGACGATGAATGCCGCAAGAAAGGACTTGCTTGCAAATATCAGGTTCCACGGGCGTGCGGGATCGGGATACGCGACATACAGCGAGTCAATGTCGGGGACGGCCCCGTTTACGATTCCGGCGGCAATCTTTGCATTGAGCACGGTCACAACCCATACGATCTCATAGAGGCAGATTACTGCCAGGCCCACGAGCATCAGCTGCAAGAGCGCCATGTTGCGCGAGCTAATCTTTCCGGCAGCGGCGCGCCTCCACCCGATCCTCGATACACAGTACCACCCTATTATCCCGGAAAAAAAGAGCCACGTCGACAGCTTTGCAAAGTTTTCAAAGGGAACCTCGGTGTCGACTAGCACCTGGCCGAGCACATAGTACCCAGTCTGCGACCACTCGTCATACATTGCAGCAATCCCGTATATTGCAATCGAGCCCATCATGGCCATGCACACATAGAATATGTACAGAAAGACCCTGTATGCAGGATCCGACCTTTCCAGATGGCGCTCTCCCATAATGACTGCGGCCCCGGACGGGTGGTTATAAAGCGACTTCTAGTACCCGTCTTTCTGTCTGTCTATGTTGATTGCGTGCTTGCGCTCATACTCTGCCAAGATGTCATCCGGCGTCATTCCAAGCTCGATTGCGGCCTGGACGACAAAGTGCCACACGTCGATCAGCTCCTCGCGTGCCTCGGCCTCGTTAAAACTCGTCTTTGCCTTCCACCACTTCCAGTTGGTCGTGCGCTGGAGCTCGACGGCCTCGTGTATGATTGCAGTGCACAGCGCCGAGACGCGCTCCTCGGCGCCGCCCGGATACCGTTCCGTGTCCATCATTCCGGCAAGCCCGCGCTGGAGCTCAAATATCCTCGACAACGCATCCCCGCTAGAACCGCGTGATCCGCCCATACTCCCCCACCCTTGAGGCTATCTCTTTTCTGTTCCGGTCTAGGATCGCGCCTATTCCGTGCCTCTCGACTGCCATGGCGCCCATGACTATCCCGTGTGCGACTGCGCGGCGCACGTTTCTCAGCGTGTACGAGTTCCTAGACTCCAGATACCCCATGATTGCCCCGCCAAACGCGTCGCCGGCTCCTGTCGGATCAACATAGCGCCTGGCAGGAAACGCAGCATACGGATACGCATCACCGCCGTGGTACAGGATTGCCCCGTGCTCGTCCTTTTTGATTATTACAAAAGTGGCCCCCCACGATGCAATCTTTTTTGCGCAAGACGGCGCGTCGTGCTCCTTTGTGAGGAGGCGCGCCTCCTCGTAATTGATCACGGTCGCATCGGTTTTGGCTATCATGCGTTTTACCGCATCCCGCTTTGTGTTTATCCACAGGTCTATGGTGTCGCACATTGCAAACTTTGGCGCATCAAAGCTTGCAAGGACCCTGACGTTCTGGGCGGGATCGCTGTTGGCAAGGTACACGAATTTGGATTTCTTGTATGCGTCCGGAACCGCCGTGTCGTGCCCTTTTGTCACGCCCAGCTCCACCCTGAGCGACTTGCGCGACTCTAGTCGGCGGTCATACCTGGCATCATAATGAAACGTCCTTCCCTTTTTGATCTCAAGGCCGCGCATGTCGACGTGGCGGGCCAGCGCGTTTTTGTACCTTGCAGGAAGGTTGGTGCCGGCAGTAGATACGAGTCCCGTCCTTGCAAAATAGCTTGCAGAGACGGCAGCATACGACGCAGAACCGCCAAGCGTGTTTACCTGCGTCCGGGTCGGGGTCCGTATCGTGTCAAGCGCAACGGATCCAAATACTGCAAGCACGCCGGTGCGGACTTATGTCCTGTGTATAAACCCGTCCGCAGTATCGTATTCAAACGGTATCGATATTGAGCCAAAGATCAGGCTGTACTCTGTGGTCCCGCTTATTCTTACGACAGAGTCGCTCTCTGCGGCATCTGCGTCGACAAGGTATGTCCCCTCGACTGTGATCCTGCCTAGTACCGGCATCACAAACGCCTCAATCTCGCCGCTTCCTATGGGGTGGCCGTCCTTTGTGACATCAAAGGATGTCTGCCCGACGCTTATCGGGAGTAGCGTGGGGTTGCTTACTGCCACCTCGAGGTCGTACATTGTGCCCTCTGAGCTTGCACCTACGAGCACGCTCTGGCTGATCCCTACCTCGATCCATGTTGCTGCAACATACTGTGAGACGCCAAAGGCGGCCATGACCACCAGGGCGACAATTCCCGCCTTTTTCCTGCGTGTGAGCTCCATGCCTATGATCACAATCCGGGCTTTTAGCAGCTGTGTGCAAAAAATTTGATCTGAATTCAGATCACATTAGAGCTGTAGAGTTAAATCGACTCACGCCTGTTTACACTCGTGGCAAAGCTAAAGGTACGGGCAGGCGGCTCCGAGGTAGAGATAGACTCGCGTGACTTTTACGTCGACAACCAGACAGTAGGCGAGGTAATCAACCTTGTCACCATGCACCTCCCCGAATCCGAGGCACCTGCCCCAAGGCATGCACCTGCCCCCGACCTGCTCGAGGGACTCGAAGAGGCCGAGGTCCACGAGTCCGAGTTCTCCGGCCCCGTTCCGATAAGGCGCGCAGAGATACGCGCAAAGATAGACGCGCTCAAGAAATCATCGTTCTTTGATGCACCGCGCACGGCGTCTGAGACCGTCGAGGAGCTCCGCGAGCACGGATGGGATGCAAACCTGCTAGACGTATCCAAGGAGCTGGCACAAATGTCAGTCGAGCGCATCATCGGCCTCGACTCGCGTGACAGGCGCAACTATTACACCGCAACGCCGGTTCCGCTGACCCACTAGGTCCGATACCCGCACTCTGTACACGACTCGAAGATATCCCCCTCTAGATGATCAAAGTGCGCGTTGCACTCTTTGCACGTGTGGTGCATGTCCGGCTCCCCGTCGGCATGGACGCGGGCCAGCGTCTGCGTACTCAGGCCCGTGGCTTTGCATCGTATGCACCGGCACCCGCACGACGTCATTGCGTACTTGGCCGCCTCCGCCTCAGGGCAAAGACGACAGCGCCGATTCCGGCAGCTGCGGCCACGATGACTGCAATTCCAACGTTTACAACGCTCAGATCATCCTGTAGGTCTGCCGGCGGCCCGGTGCCCGTGCCGGTACCGTTGCTGCTGCCAAGTATGTAGAGCACCCCGTCGCCCGGCATACGCAGCTGAAAGTCCGCGTGCGTCGTGTCTTCTGATATTATCCGTGCAGCAAGGCGCTCTTCCTCATAGTATGCCTCATAGGGCGCACCAAGAAGCGCCTTTGGAATTGAAACGTCGACGTATGCGTGCCCGTCGACATCAAGCTCTAGCACGATTGCACCGGTCTCGGCATCATATCCTGCCGACTGCGGGGTTGCAACCGTCGCGACCCCGACGGTGTGACCGGCCCCGGCGGCATACTCGTAGGTCTCCTCAAGTGCGGTGAACTCTATTAGCGCCTCGCATCCGTGGCAGTTGATCTTTGTCGCATCGCCGAGATTGACAGATCCCCCGTTGATATAGACGCGCCCGGCGCTCTCTGGCATTGCAAAAAGCGTCGTCTCTGGATAGTAAAAGTCCCATGTCCCATACGCGCCCACAGTCGTCACTGCGTCTGTGAGATCATACTCTACAACCGTGTCCGTCGGCGATCCAAATATGGTCACCCCAAAGCCGTCGGCGTTTCTTGATATTGCGTGGCTTGGCTCGTTGCCGTCGGCATCCGTTATTACGAAATTCTCGTACTCGCCGCCAACGCTGAGCATTGTCACGGGAACCGCGCTTTTTTGGATCTCGTGTAGCACGTGCGCCGAGCCGTCGTCATTTATCACAACCTCGAGGCGCTTGTGCGCCGCCTCGTCCCCGATTATCAGCTGTGCCTCAGCTGCCGGCAATGCTAGCGCCGCGGCTAGCACAAACACGCCAAGCGTGCTAATCCGATACCCTGACACTCTTTATTCGCGCCTCTTGGCGTGGACAGTCCTGCCCGTCCCGGTCAAGTGCGACTATCTTGTCTGCGACGTCCATTCCGGAAGTCACCTCGCCAAAGGCCGTGTACTGCCCGTTGAGAAACATGCTGTCGGCAACGACGATAAAGAACTGCGAGCCTGCGCTGTCCGGATCCGCCGCACGCGCCATCGAGACTATGCCCCGTGCGTGCGGCTTTGGGTTGAACTCGGCCTTGACCGCATAGCCGGGGCCCCCAGTCCCCCACGTGGACTTGTCCCCGGACTTTGTGTTGGGATCCCCGCCCTGGATCATGAATCCGGGTATGACCCTGTGGAAGAGCGTCCCGTCATAGAACCCCTTGCGGGCCAGGCCCTCAAAGTTGCGGACCGTCTCTGGGGCAATCTCTGGGAGGAGCTTTATGTTTATGGTGCCGTGATCTGTTTCCAGCGTAACCTCGTGCACGCCAATCCTGTCATGCGTTTACATATAGACTTTTTGCGGCAGCTCTGCATTGTTGCCAGCTGCGCCGGCTCCGTTGTGTCGTTTCATATTAAGTCTGCTGCCAAGCTGCGGACTCTGATTTTTTTTCATATATTGAAAATAATGTTATATAGCCCTAGAAACTCGATCGGCTCAGTTGAATCGCACTAACCAAAACACGGTCATCAAAGAGGCGATCAATTCTTATCTCGAAAAAGGTCTAAAGGACAAGCAGGACATTTACACAAAGGTCGTAGAGGGACTGGGCGTTCCCAGGCCGACTGTCCGGCGCGTGGCCCGCGATCTCCGCAACGAACTCCTCGAAAAGATCGAGATACTCCAGACAGAGATATCCAAGACAGAGTCAGCTGGTAGCGACAAGTAGACGTCCTGCCATCCTTTTTTCTCAATAGTTATAAACTGGCATACAAGGCATGGCGAGCATGGGGTACCTGTACAACCACCTCGCAACGGTGGTCTGCGCAGTCTTTGCAGGCGTGCTCAGCCTCCTGTGGGCCGTCATGGTGCCAGTATATCCGGCTCTTGACTTTGTCTTTATCATGGCCGTGCCGATAATGTGGTTTTTGGTCTTTACGTGCTGGCTTGCACAAAAGAGCACCGACTATATGCACAGGCCGCACGAGTCTGGGTCAGAAGAATCCTCACGCGCAGCCGTCTAGGAGCCGCACGTGCACCCGCACGAGTCCGAATGTTCTGACTTGCACGACGGGCAGCTGACCGCCCCGCCATAATGACACTTGCATTCGCACTCCAACGCGCCGTCTACCTCAACTTTTTTGCAAGCGCAAGCGTCTGGTCGACCATGTTCTTTATGCGTTCTGCCGACTTTTCTTCTACGCCGTTTGCGTCAAGCTTGTCCGCAGTTATGTATGCGGCAGTCGGGTTTGCAACAACGCGAAAGTATGACAGCAGCTGTGTAATCATGGTCTGGACGTCGTTGAATCCGATCTCGCCGGATGCAACGATTGCCATGCCGGCAACCTTGCCCGGGGTCTTTTTGTAATCGATATACTCAAACATGTTTTTTAGTGCAGAGCTGAAAAACGAGTTGTATATCGGCGTCCCGATTATCCAGACATCTGCATCCGTGATCGCCTTTGCCGCGTTCGTGGTCGCCTCGCCGTACGACTCGCCGAACCCGCGGTAACAGTCGATGGGAGTCTCTGCCATGTTTACAAACGTCGTGTCCGGACACGACGCTTTGGCGTGCTCGTATGCCAGACGCATTGCAAACTGGGTCTTTGACTCCTTCCGGGGGCTCGCCGAGATCACGACAATCTTCATGTGCCACGCCCCGAACTTGGACGATTTTAATGTTCAGTGTGTGGCACGTACCGTAGCCGCACTGTGGCACGTACCGTGTGGCACACACTGCCATGCATCTGGGCCGGCACCTCCCGGTCCACATACATGGTGCTCTGCACCCGCAGTAGCCTCCATCCCCCGGATTTTGGACGGGTGATTCTCTGCCAACGTACACGCCTCTGCCATGCAGGCCCGTCCCATGCAGGGCAGGGCATGTCCACGCGTGTTACAGATGTTTGTAATACGGTTGTGGAATCGCTGATCCGTTTTAATCATAGATGGCTATCGGGGGCATACGTTGAAGCGTGTTCTGGGCATAATCCTGTTTGCGGCCCTTTTGACGTTCGTCGTCCCGCAATCGCACGCACAACAACTGTCATGTTCTGACCGTTCCGAGATCGGCTTTGGGATAACAGAGATACGCGGTCACATATGGGCAATCGAGGCAAACCTTGATGACGCAATAGAGCCATACTTTGAGCACGATATTGACTATAGCGTCCCACAACACGGTGGACACCCGGTATTCGAGGTCATGCCGGAACTGGCAGAACTTGACGCCTATGAAGATTTGGAGTCACTCCATAGTGATCTCAAAACCCTACGCGAACGTACACTGGATCCAAGTGCAATGGCAGAACTAGAGTCTGCAATATCTGCTGCAAAGTCCAACATTGACCGCACAGAGACGATGCTCCTAGGTTCACCGCAAAGCGATCCGGGGCTGTATGCATCCATCATTGCGTCCCTAGTCACCCTGTCAGCCGATGAATACAAAGAGGCAATAGTCTACGATGAGCAGGCCGGTAGCGGCGCGGTTGACTTGGCCGTCGAACTCCAGGACGCATACGCATTCATCGCACTTGCACAGCAGACCTTTGAGAGGATCAGCTCCGGATATGACAGCTCGTTCAACCAAGAGATCAACGACGCCCTTGTAGATATTGACGCCATCTACGACAACCGCGGCGATCCTAGGCAGGTGTCCGGCATTGCCTCACTAGTGTCAGACAGGTTTGAATACGCGCCGTCCACCCCTGGCGCCTCTGAATGCGACTATTTTGACGGCGATTCTGAGATGAGGGAGCTGACAGACGCCGAGATGGAGAGGGCCATGGGGCACCTGGCAAACGTCAGGTCGCTCTTGCTTGAGGCACAGAGTGTCTATGCAGCCGACCCCGCAATGGCCGAGGCTCTGGTAACGGATGCATACCTCAACCACTTTGAGTTCATAGAGGACGACATCAAGGCCACCGGCAACGAGGAGCTAAACGAAAAGGTAGAGCACGCAATACGCGAGGATCTTCGTGCCGCAATACGCGATCAGGATCCCAACGTTTCGCAGATGATCGACGACATCCTCGTGGATCTGAACCTAGTAGAGCAGGTGATACCCGAATTCGGCCCCCTCGCACTAGTCGTGCTAGCCGCCACGGTTGCAGCCGTAGTCGTGGTCAGCGCACGCTCTGGCCTCTTTGCGTCGATGCGCCAAGTGTAATCCCACACTTTTGGAATCGTTTCGTAGTTTAAATAATATTAGCTGACCCTAACGCGTCTAGAAAATGACGTTGCTACGCCTGCTGCTCTTTGTGCTGGTATTTTCTGCACCGATCGGGCTTGCACACGCGTCTGCCGTGTATGAGATAACCCTGGCCTCCCTCGAGCTGGCCCAAGAAAAACTGGAAAACGGCGACCCCGACGGCGCATCAACGCACATTGCGTTTGCCTCGGCGTTTTTTGCAAACAACCGTGATCCCGGGGACCATGCCGAGGCATCTGACCTGATACACCTCAACCTTTTGGATGCCGACACGTTTGGCTCAAACAACGACACGGACCGCGCACGCGACTCTGTCGAGTCCGCACTCGGGCTCTTGCACGGCATCGAGATCGACAACCGTCCGGCAGACTATGTCGAGATGCTCGCCGTTGCCGAAAAGCACTACCGTGAGAGCATCATCTATGACAACGAGACATCGTTTGATACTGCGGACCGCATAGTCCGCAACATCGGGGAGCGTGTCCCCGACGAAAGGATCGGGGAGCTGGGCGCCACGATGCAGACCAGGACAGGTGACTACCGCCACGTCGCCGACATGGTTGCATACATACAGCGCACGGTGTTTGGCGCAACGACTGTCGAGGTCAACGACGCGCACCTCTACCTTACGATCCGGACCCTCTATGACTCTGTGATTGACCATGTCGAGCGCGGTAATTACGATGCCGCAGGCGAGAGTGCAATAGAGGCGTACCTGGACAACTTTGAGTATCTCGAACCCTCGATTGCCGCAGTCGACGAGCAGCTCATGCTCTCACTAGAGGTTGTAATGCGCGAGGAGCTCCGGGAGCTCATCGCCGACGGGGCCCCCGCCGATGACATCCGTGCACACATCATAGACAACATACTGCCGGACCTGGCCCGCGCCGAGGAGATTGCCGCCCAGGCAGCCCCCCAGACCGTGATTGCAAGCACGCTTGCCGAACCCGGGCGCTCGACTGCGCGTATGGGATCAGCGGCTGATGAGCAAAAGGAGGCCGTCCGCGCAGAAGTCGACGACATCCGTGCAAAGCTCCAGCTCAGCACCGCGGCGCACGCGGCAGGGGACTATCAGGCATCGTACGAGCACGCACGGTCCGCATACCTTGACAGCTATGAGCTCATCGAGATCCCCCTGCGGGTCATAAGCCCGGACTTTACGCTCGAAGTCGAGACCGAGTTTGCCGAGCTCCGCAACGTCGTGCGCGGACCGGCAAGCGCCGACGAGGTGCGCGAGGCCGTGCTAAAGATCGAGCGCAGCATCGACGAGTCCGAGCGCCTTGTCAGCGGGACCGGCGAGATTGCGCCCCTGATTGCATTCTCGTCATCGTTTGCAATAATATTCCGCGAGGGCCTCGAGTCCGTCCTCATCCTGGGCGCAATAATGACATACCTTGAAGCCTCGAGAAACACGCGATTCAAGCCGCACCTGATGTACGGCGTCCTTGCCGGCATCGGGGCCACCGGGGTGACGTGGATTGTCGCACAATATATCATCGAGATATCCGGTGCCAGCCGCGAGTACATTGAGGCAATAGCTGCGCTCTCTGCTACCGCGGTGCTGTTTTATGTCAGCTTTTGGGTCCTCAACAAGATCGAGCACCGGAAGTGGATGGAGTTTGTAAAGGCAAAGGTGTGGCAGGCAACCACCACCGGCAGCGCCACGGTCTTTGTCATGCTCTCGTTCTTTACGGTCTATCGCGAGGGTTTCGAGTCCGTGCTGTTCTACCAGGCGCTCTTTTCGTTTGCAAGGTATTCCGAGTTGTTTGTAATCCTCGGGATGGTCCTCGGGCTCGGCTCGCTCCTTGTGATCTATTTTGTAATGCGCCGCCTTGGCCACAAGCTCCCGCTTCGCGCACTGTTTGGCCTTACCATGGGCGTCGGTGCGTACCTCTCGATTGCGTTCTTGGGCAACGCGGTCCGCGAGCTCCAGCTCCTCGACATACTCCCCTACACCTCGATGCTTGGCACCATTCCGCGCCTCGATGTCAGCATTGCCACGCTGACCGGAATATACCCGACGCTCGAGACCACGGTCGCACAAATTGTCCTGCTCTCGGTGTATCTTGCGGCCTCGTCGTACGTGCTCGTGCTGCGCCCGAGGCGCATTGCACGCCTGGCAGCCATGCGCAAGTCAGTAGGTGATGCGCGATGAGGCGAGTCCGGATTGGAATCGACGTCGGCGGGACGTTCACCAAGGCAGTCGCACTGGAGACAAAGACCGGGGCCATTATCACCCGCGCCGTTGTAATGACGACGCACGATGCGCCGACCGGCGTGGCAGACGGAATCCTCGAATCGCTCTCACAGGTGCTTGCAAGCGGCGAGATTGATCCCGGCGAGGTCGAGCTCATATCGCACAGCACCACGCAGGCAATCAATGCACTGCTAGAGTCCGACACTGCCAAGGTGGGAATAGTGGCGATGGGGGTGGCGCCTGAAAAGCGCAACATCAGCAAGCGGACATTGCTCAAGGATTCGGAGGGCTCGCTGCGCATTGCACACACGTTTCTTGACACATCCGAGCTGATTACCGCCGCAAAGGTCGATGAGGCAATTGCCGAGCTGCGCGGCGACGGCGCAGAAGTCGTCCTTGCAGCCGAAGCCTTTTCCGTTGATGATCCGGCAAACGAAATGTTTGTCCTAGAAGGCGCAACGCGTGCAGGCATGCCCGCTACTGCCTCGCACGAGATCTCGGGGACGTACGGCCTCGAGATACGCACGCTGACTGCGGCAATGAATGCAAGCGTCCTGCCAAAGACCACAAAGGTGGCAGACTATGTCGAGCGCGCAGTCAAGGGGCTTGCAATCAAGGCGCCGCTTATGATCATGCGCGGCGACGGCGGTGTCACTAGCATTGACACGTTTAGGACGCGGCCCATACTTACGATCCTGTCGGGACCCGCGGCAAGCATTGCCGGCGCGCTGCTCCACCTCCGCGTGACTGACGGCATATTCATCGAGGTCGGCGGGACTAGCACGAATATTTGCACGATACACAACGGCCGCCCCGAGATCCGGTATGTGACAATAAACGGCCGGCCCACGTGTGCCCGCTCGCTTGACGTGCGAGTCGTGGGCTCTGCGGGGGGAAGCATGGTGCGCCGCCATGCAAAAGGCGTCTGGACATCGGGTCCGCGCAGCGCGCACATTGCGGGCCTCAAATACGCCTGCTATGCTGATGCCTCCGTGCTTCGCGGGGGCAAGCTCATCACAGTCAGGCCGACTGGCAACGATGATGACGAGTATGTCGCAATCGAGTGCGGCTCTGAGACGTATGCCATAACCAACACGTGTGCTGCCAACGCCCTGGGGCTTGTCCCCGAGGGGGACTATTCGGCATCTGCCCCAGAGTCTGCGCGGGTTGCAATGGAGATACTCGGCGCCGAGACCGGCACCGTGTATTCAGAGGTGGCGCGCTCGATAATCCAGACGTCGTCATTTGAGATTACAAAAGAGGTCACGCGCATAATCAAGGAGTACAAGATGAGCCCCGGCACTGCGATAATAGGCGCCGGCGGCGGCGCGTCGGTTCTTGCGCCGTTTGTTGCAAAACAGCTCGGCCTCAAATATGAAAAGGCCGACAATGCCGAGGTCATCTCCTCGATAGGGGCCGCCTCATCAACCCTCCAAGAGTCCCTAGAGATCTCGATGGCCGACCAGGACCCCGGACAGATCCACGACGCATACAAAAAGGCGCATGCCGCACTCGTCAGCCGGGGCGCGGTGCCAGAGTCTGTCATCGTGGACTCCGAGTACGACCCCGACCGCTCGATCCTGCGCGTAAACGCAGTAGGCAACGTCGAGCTTGACTCTACTGCATCCAATGTTCGGACGGTCTTTACGCTTGAAGAGGCCAAGGCACGCGCAGCCGAGGTCATGCGCCTCCCGCCGGGGATGGTAGACCTCAGCTTTGAGTCAGACAACTATCTCGTGTTCACGGGGCGTGCAAAAAAGCGGCGCGTCTTTGGGACAAAGACGCAGAGGCGCACGCTGGTCCTTGACCGGTACGGGCGCGCAAAGCTCTCCCTCAACGACGCACTTGTGCTACAAGGTGGGCGCAACTCTATCCTCGAAGAGCTCAAAGAGGTCGGGGCGCACAGGAGCTCGCCGGTTGCTGCGCGGACATACCTTGTCGATGACATGCGGCTGGTAGACTATTCGGTCCTGACAGATGCTGCAAGTGTGGTTGATGCGATCCGCAAGGAGCTGGGGGATCTGCGTGCAGCTGTAATTGTAGAGACGTGAGGGATTCCTCTTGCCCGTCTTGGTCGGTGTGCGGCTCGCAGAAATCTGCTCGACAATCTTGAAATTTGTTCCGCGGACTAGCAAACTGCCCCACAAGCCAAATTCTGCTTAAAGTTGGGCGGTGTTGTTATATGCCACTTGTGTAGTTGCAATGATACCCGTATCTCGAACCCTGGGGCTGGCGTGCACACTGGTAATCCTAGGCTGATGTGAGTGCGGCCCCTCTTTATCTTGAATGATTTTTCAGACTTGTACAAAGGAATATGGTGGGCCGAGAGAGATTCGAACTCTCGACCTCTGCCGTGTCGAGGCAGTATCCTAACCAACTAGACAACCGGCCCACTATGCAACGGGCGCTCGGCTTGAGACTATTAACGTTTAACCCGGCCGGATTCCGGATCTGCTGACACGGCGGATAGTCTGCAATCCGCACCGCCCGTGATGCAACAAACAAATTAAAACCAAGTCCTGCCAAGCTATGACATGCAGGACGACTTTAGCGAGGCTGATCGTCGGGGCCTGTACCGCGCCATACACACGAGGCGCGACGTCCGGTCCAGCTTTACAGGCGAGCAGATCAACGACGAATCGCTTGTCCGGATACTCGATGCGGCACACCACGCGCCGTCTGTCGGATTCTCACAGCCCTGGGACTTTGTCCTGATCAGAAAAGCTGCCACGCGCAAAAAGATAAAGGAATCATTTGATGCGGCGACTGCGGCTGCGGCCTCTGAGCTGGATTCAGGACGCCGCTCAAAGTACATGTCGCTAAAGCTAGAGGGAATAATGGAGGCGCCGCTAAACATCTGCATAACGTACGACCGCGGCAGGTTCGGACCGTTTGTCATCGGGCGCTCGAGCATACCTGACACGGGGGTGTACAGCGTCTGCTGCGCAGTGCAAAACCTCTGGCTTGCCGCACGCGCAGAAGGAATCGGCGTCGGGTGGGTGAGCATACTCTCGCAGGACGATCTCCGGGCCGCACTCGGGCTGCCAGACAAGATCGTCCCAGTCGCATACCTCTGCCTTGGACACGTCGGCGAGTTTGCGCGCAAGCCGGATCTAGAGTCCGCCGGATGGCTTCCCCGCATGAAGCTTGGTGATGTCGTCCACTATGAGCGGTGGGGTGCGCGCACTGATCCGCAATGGTCTGCGATCGAGGATATGATCCGGCGCAACATTGCCTAGGCTTTAATAATTGGCGGGATTGGCAGGCGTCGGGTTCGTGGCGCAGTGTCGCAATCACGACGCGCAGCATGGATAGCGCGGTAGCCTCCTAAGTTACAGGTCGAGGGATCGAAGCCCTCCGAACCCGCTTTTGTAAAGTAATGCTTGCGCCGCCTGCGCGCCTATCCCAGCGAGTCAAGGCCGACTGCAAAGTCGCGCTCGATGATGCTCCATGCAGACTCTACTATCACGATCCCCTCGGCATCATAGCCTCCGATCTGGCCTGCGAGCACCCTGTCGTATGTGGCAGCATTGGCATCTGTCTTTGTCATGTATGTGATGGACTTTAGCGGAATAATGTCATCCGTTGTAAAGACGACGCGTCCCGGCATTGCAACGTCTGCCGTCGAGTACTCGCCGCTTACCACGTGCTGGCCGCCTGCGCTCAGATCATAAGTGATCCCGGGTATCGTAAACGTGGTCTCTGAGGGGTTTCTCACATCAAATATCACCTCGATTCTTGCGCGTTCTGCTATCGTGTCCACGCTCGTCACGCGCACGCTCCCAGAGACAAACTCGACGCTTTCAAGCGACGTGTTGTCAAGGCTCGCATAGTAGACTATACCGCCCATCAGCGCAAGCATTGCGCCTATTGCCATAAAGACCGTCATCCTGCTTTGCAGCTGCATGGAGGGGCGTGCGATATTTCGCATAAAAAAACTGTACCCCTGCCAATGCCTAATATTGCGACTTTGCGGCGGTTTTGAGCATGGGAATAGAGCAGACGCTGCTTGTATGGGCGCACCTGACATCGGCAGCCATCTGGGTGGGCGGAAGCCTCTTTCTTGGTCTGGTTCTGGCCCCCGTACTCAAGCGCACAGGTATGAGCACAGCTGAGCGCATATCAATGATGGTCATGGTCGGGAGGCGATTCAACTGGGTTGCAGTCCCCGCACTTGGCACGCTCATTGCTACTGGAATCTACTCCTCTGGTGCGTTCTTTGGCAGGCCCGAGCTCTTTGTTTCATCAAGCTATGGGATGTGGCTGGCTGCAAAGTCGGCACTCGTAGCTGCACTCATTGCCATGTTTGCAGTACACGTGTGGATAGTCCGGGGAAGCGTAGAGGCGCGCATAAGGGCGGGTCAGATGGAGGCCGGCGAGCTTGGACGCCTGCGAAAAAAGATAATCATACTCGGCGAGGTCATGGTGATAATATCCATTGCCATTCTCTTTTTTGCCGCACTCCTTGACTCTGGCGTGTAAAACTTAACACACACCGTGCAGTGGTGCGTGCATGAACGGATTGTTGGTGGGCCGGTTCCAGCCGTTCCACCTGGGACACGTTGCAGCCATCGACTATGCGCTTGCGCGCTGCGACTCTCTCTGGCTCTGCATCGGCAGCTCAAACCTGGCACCCGATGCCCGTAATCCGTTCAGCGCACCCGAGCGCCAGGAGATGATAGAGTCCTCGCTGCCGGCCCCGACGCTTGCGCGCATCCGCATCTATGCAATTCCCGACTATGACGACCACAAGCGATGGATGGACGCCATCGACTCTGCTGTACCCGACTATGGCATCGCCTTTACCAACGACGCGCCGACGTCTGCAATGTTTGAATCACGCGGCAAAAAAACGTCTGGGATCGAGTTTGCAGACCGCGACTCACTCGAGGGCGCACGCATCAGAGGGGTGATCGCAGCACGCGGCGGCCTTGCCGGCCTGGTCCCGCCGGGAACGCTGCGCGTGCTTGGACGCATCGGGGCAGCTGCGCGCCTCGCCGACCTTAACTATAAATGACGAGCGGGGGGGTCTGCCAATGTAAACGCCTTGGAGTATCTTGTAATGTTGCCCGGTCCAACAAATGTTCCAGAGCGCGTCATGCGTGCAATGTATGTTCCCATGATAAACCACCGCAGCGACGACTTTGTAGAGCTCTACCAAAAGTGCGTCGAAAACACGCAGCAGGTCTTCAAGACCTCCGGCGAGGCGGTCTGCCTCTCGGCATCGGGCACCGGCGCAGTCGAGGCAGGCGTCATCAACATTGTCCGCAAGGGGGACAAGGTCCTCATCCCGGTCAACGGCGAGTTTAGCACCCGCCTGGCACAGATGATAGAGTGGGCAGGCGGCAACGTGGTAAAGATCGAGACCCAGCCGGGGCAGACTGCAACACTCGATCAGGTCCGCGAAGCCTTTGACAACAATCCCGATGTCAGCTCGTTTTTCTGCGTCTGGAACGAGACGTCGACTGGCACGATGACCAAGTACCTTGACCGCATAAAGGATCTGACCTCGCGCAATGACGCAATGTATGTCGTCGACGGCGTCTCAATCGTCGGCGGCGAGGAGCTCGAGATGGACAAGTGGGGGATTGACGTGGCAATGACGGGCGCACAAAAGGCGTTTGCAGCACCTCCGGGGATCTCGCCGATATGCATCAATGCGCGTGCAAAAAAGCACATGATAGAGGCCCCGCCAAAATCCATGTATTTCAACCTCCCGCGCTATTTCAAGTACTATGAAGAGTCAAAGCACACGCCGTTTACCCCCGCACTCCCGCTCTTGTACGCGTACCGCGAGGCACTAGACATGATACTCGAAGAGGGCCTTGATGCGCGCATAAAGCGCCACAGGACGTGCTCGGCAGCACTCTATGCGGGCCTGGGCGGCATCGGCCTAGAACCGTTTGCAGATACGGAATCGCGCTCTACAATAGTTATAGCGCTCAAATATCTCGAGGGCCTCAAGGACAAGACGTTCCGTGACACGCTTGCAAAAAAGTTCCGCGTTCTAGTTGCCGGCGGGTTTGGCGATCTAAAGGGAAGCGTCTTTCGCGTGGGGTGCATGGGGGAGGTGAACCGCTACCACGTAATGCGGACCATCTCTGCAATATCGTCGACTCTGGCAATGATGGGCTATGAGACCGACACAGCTGCGGGCCTGGCCGCCGCCGAAAAAGAGCTTGACGCGTCATCGCTGTGACCAACTTTAGTTTATATAAGGAATATTCGGCATTTTGATTATTGGCACTTGTCAAGGGTTCGCTTATACTTACAGACTATACTGCGACGGTAAAGGATACCGCCGAGGTATTTGACACTACGAAAAACAAAGATACGGATGCCCCAAAGCCAAAGCTGGTCGCAGTCGGCGAGGGCTGGGTTCTCCGGGGCCTTGACGAGTCGCTAGCCGACATGTCACCGGGGGAAAAAAAGACCATCGAGGTGCCGCCGGACAAGGCGTTTGGCGCCCGGGACCCGCGCAAGGTGCGGATGATTCCGCTGCGCAAGCTGGGAGAGGACGCAGAAAAGGTCTCAATCGGCGACACCATAACCATAGACAAAAAGGAGGGAGTCATCCGCTACATCGGCTCGGGGAGGGTCCAGATAGACTACAACCACAGGCTTGCCGGAAAGACGATCATGTACGACCTCGAGGTCACAAAGCTCCTAGACTCTGATGATGCGAGATCAAAGGCGGTCGTGGACAATGGGTTTGCCGACTATAATGTGGACGTGGTCTCTGTGCTCACAGGCGACTCGCTCGAGGTCGCAATACCAAAGGAACTCTTTCGCGCCGAGGGCCTCCAGACGGCAAAGCACTTTGTCCAGCGCGACGTCTTCCGGTATGCAAAGTCGGTCAAAAAGGTGCGCTATGTCGAGGAGCACATGGCCAACCCGCCTGCTGCGACGATGAGCAAAAAAGAGTTTGTCCAACAGGTAAAGGCAAGCACGCCCTAGGTCACGCCTGTGAGCCTTGCAAGCGAGCGGGCCCGCCTCTCTGTCATCTTGATGCGGCTCAGGATCGTGTACCTGCCGGGCCTGAGCGACTGTGCCATTGTCATTGCAGCTGTGACGTCGTCCTCGCCGAGTCCGATCTGCGCGGCACTTGTCGGCGCACCTACGCCTGCAAGCGTGCGGCGGAGGGCCTTCCAGTCCTGTCCCTGCAGCTTTGCAGTCATTATGGCGCCGATTCCGCACTTTTCGCCGTGGAGCCCGACGCCGGGTGCAATCCTGTCCAGTGCGTGCGAGAACAGGTGTTCGGCGCCCGAGCACGGCCTGCTGCTTCCGGCAATTCCCGCTGCCACGCCGGCGCTGATGAGCGCCTCGACTATCATGCGGACGTCTGCGCCCTCGCGCAAAAACCTTGGCGCATTCTTGATTACGGTCTCGGCGCTGAGGCGCGCAAGATTTGCCGCATACGTCCCGTAATACTCGCCTGTTGCGTCGTGTCCGAGCTCCCAGTCCCGCACTGCCACAATGTTTGCAATCAGGTCGCCGCAGCCGCTTGCCAATAGCCTTGGCGGCGCCTTTTTGATTACGCGTATGTCGACTAGAATGCCCAGCGGCGCGTTTGCAACAAGCGAGTGGGGTTTGGTCCCCCTTACCGAGACAAAGGGGCTTGCAATCCCGTCGTGCGATGCGGCAGTCGGCACGCTGAGAAATGGGAGGCCGCACTTGAATGCCGCCGACTTTGCCGCATCGACTGCGCGCCCGCCGCCAACACCAATTACAAGTGCGGACGAGTCGGCCCGTATGTCGCGTGCAAGCGCCCCAAAGCTGCGCCTGTCATTGGGGGGCGCCTCGTGCCACGATGCTGCAATCCGTGATGCGCCAAGCGAGCGGTCAACTGTCCTCCTTACCGTCTTTTGCACGTGGGGGCCGCTCACAAGCGAGACGCGCCTGACTGGCGCCAGTGACTCGGCAAAGCTCCCAAGGCCGCCCAAGGTCCCCATGCCTATGACTATCCTGCGCGGCAGCTCCATTGTGTGCGAGGGCTCGCGGGCGGCTCTGCTGACCATGACAGCTACGCACGGTAAAAAGTTATTTAAAAGGGTGTCATGGGAGCGGCGATTATCAGGGTTAATTTTGTCAAACGTTGAAGAAAAGATCTTGCACGGGACTACGACCGTGGGTATCAAGGCCAAGGGGGGAATCGTACTGTGCGCAGACATGCGGGCAAGCGCGGGGTACTTTATTGCAAACAACAATACGATGAAGATCCAAAAGATTGACGCCCACGCAGGCATGACAATGGCCGGTGGCGTCGCCGATGCGCAAAACATTACAGATGCGCTCCGCTACCACTCGCGCCTCTATCGCGTCCGCAAGCAGGGCCCGATACCGATACGCTCCATAACCCGCCTCGCCTCGCTAATGTTCCACCAAAACCGCGGCTATCCGTTCATTGCAGACATTCTCGTTGGCGGGTACGACGCAGACGGTCCGGCGCTCTACAACATTGACATGTTTGGCTCCGTCGAGGACAAGACGTACGTGACTACGGGGAGCGGCTCGCCGGTTGCATACGGCCACCTAGAAGAAGAGTACCGCGACGGGATCTCGATGGAGGATGCCACACGCGTTGCATACAATGCAGTGGCAGCAGCCATTGCCAGAAACATCGGCACCGGCGACGGGATAAACGTCGCAACGATATCCGCAGACGGGTTCCACCTGCTCACAGACGCAGAAAAGGCCCCGTTGAAAAACATCTAACGATCATATGCCAACCAAACGCAAGCAGTACGCAAAGCATACTAGCCCCAAAAAAGAGGCTCGCTCAAGCCAGTCCATCATGGCTACCATACTAAAGTCAATCCCGCCCGAGTCAAGCGTCCGCAAGATAGAGTACGAGGGCCCGCGCATCGCACTCTATACGGACAAGCCGGGCTACCTGCTAGAGCACGGCGACATTATCTCAAACCTGGTAAACGTGATCAAAAAGCGCATCGTGGTGCGCACCGACACATCCATCCGCAAGCCAGAAGACGAGGCGCACACAATCCTGGGCACGCTCATTCCAAAGGATGCAAAGGTGCAGGGGATGCACTTTGATTCGGCCACAGGCGAGGTCACACTCGAGGTAAAGCGCCCCTGGCTCCTCCAAAAGGCACGCGGCTTTAGTGCCGCTGATGCCGCTGAAAAGATTGGGTGGACGCTGCGCATCAAAAAGGCGCCGACGTTTACCTCCAACACGATTCAGGCCATAAACCACGCGCTAAAGGTGTCTTCTGGCGAGCGCACAAAGCAGCTCAAAAAGATCGGCGATGACATATTCCGCTCGCGGATCACGCAGCAGACAGACGCCTCGCTCTTTACGCTCGGGGGGTTTGGCCAGGTCGGCCGCTCGTGCATGCTGCTATCAACGTCTGAAAGCAAGATACTCATCGACTGCGGGGTGAATCCCGGCGGCAGGACGCCGGCCGAATCCTACCCGCGGCTTGACTGGCTTGGAATGTCACTCGATGATCTTGATGCAATAGTTATCGGCCACGCGCACCTGGATCACACCGGGTTTCTGCCGGTCCTGTGCAAGTACGGGTACCGCGGGCCCATCTATTGCACAGAGCCGACACTTCCGATGATGAACCTAATCCAGCTGGACGCAATAAAGGTCGCAGCCGCGCAGGGGCGCACACCGGCGTACAGCGACGTCGACGTCCGGCAGATAATGAAGCAGGCAATAACAATCCCCTACGGGATGGTGACAGACATCTCGTCGGATGTAAAGCTCGTCCTTGCAAACGCGGGGCACATCATCGGCTCCTCGCTGTGCCACTTTCACATCGGCAACGGCGACCACAACTTTGTCTATTCTGGCGACATAAAGTTTGCAAAGAGCGCGCTCTTTGAGGCCGCAAGCTGGAACTTTCCACGCGTCGAGACGCTGCTAATAGAGTCGACGTACGGCGCAAAGGAGGACATCCAGCCCTCGCGCCAGGAAGTAGAGTCATACTTTGTAAAGATCGTCAATGAGACGCTCAATGCAGGCGGCAAGGTCATCATACCAATCCCTGCTGTCGGGCGTGCGCAGGAGATTATGATGATTATAAACGGCTACATGAAGTCCGGCCAGCTAACAGAGGCCCCGGTCTTTACCGAGGGAATGATTACAGAGGCGTCTGCCATCCACGAGACGCACCCCGAATACCTTACACGCGAGCTGGGAAAGCGCATCCTAGAGACTGACGACAACCCGTTTGACTCTGAATACTTTACAAACATAGAGCACGCCGATGCACGCGAAGAGCCGATGAGGGAGGGATCGCCGTGCATCATAATGGCGACATCCGGAATGCTAGAGGGCGGGCCGATACTCGAATACTTTAAGGCGCTGGTCCCCGATGAGCGAAACCTGCTCCTCTTTGTCTCATACCAGGTCAACGGGACGATGGGGCGCCGCGTGCTAGACGGCGCAAAGCAGGTCTCGATGATGAACAAGTCCGGCAAGGTCGATGCCGTAAACATAAAGTGCAGGATGGAAAAGCTCGACGGATTCAGCGGGCACAGCGACTATAACCAGCTAATGTCCTTTGTCCAGAAGCTCCGCCCAAAGCTGCGCCGAGTACTGGTAAACCACGGAGAAAAGCGCAAGTCCGACAATCTGGCCGCGACTATACGCCGGGTGTACAGGGTGCCTGCGCACAATCCGCAGATCCAAGAGGCAATAAAGCTATTTTAGCCCGTAATCGGGCTTCCAGATCTTTATGATCGACGGCGTGACTATTATCCGCTCCTCGCCGAGCCGCGCAATCTCGTAATTGTTTTCCTTTGCAACGTCGTGCAGGTCTGCGACTAGCGTGCGGAGTTTTTCCACGTCCTTTCCTGCAAGCGGCGTGACGCGGAGAATGAGTACCATGCCCTTTTGCACGTCCTCCTTTATCTGGTGGATGTCGCTAGCATCGCGTATCGTGAGTGCCTTTAGGTACGTCGGGTGTGCCTGCATTGTGCAACGCAGGAAAATGTACCCACTCAAATACCTTTTTTGTTCCGGCGTGCCTAGAGCCGCAGCCCCACATACGACTCTTCGGCGGCCTCGCCGACGCAGAGCTTGGAATCAAGACCGTCACCCGTGACGGCAACGGTGCCCTCCTGGCCGTGGGGTGAATCCGAATACCGCAGCGTAATGCTGGCGCAAAACTCGACGTGGTTTTTTGCCGAGCTGCCGCGGATCATCGACGTTGGTCCCATGTGATCGCATGTCTCTAGTAACAGATCCCCGGGGAGTGCCAGTGCACTTACAGTGCCGTTTTCAATCCTGTCCCTTCCGACTATGAGCTTTGCGTTTTCATCCAGCCTGAAATGCCTGCCGACTTTGAGGAGCTCGATGTCGTTTATGGTCGGCGTCTCTGTGTGTGAGAAGAGATCCTTTGCACGCCGGCCAAACTGCTTGTCAGTCAGGAGGCACCCGCCGCCTGCGTTTGGCGGATCGGCAATGCCGAACTCCTTTGCCATGCGGAGCTGGGGCTTGCGGCTCCGGCCCCTTATCATCCCGAGATCCTCGCGGCGAATCAGGCCGTCGCGCTCGGCGTCCGTCGGCGCCAAGAGCCCGGCACTCAGGGGGCGGACTATCTTTCCCTCTAGTTTCGAGTCCTTTTCTATAATGCGCATTGCATCGCGGTGCTGGCTCATGGGGCGCTGGCCCAAAACCTCGCCTGATATGACAAACTCTGCGCCGATCCTGTCCATCTCTTCTTTTGCGGCATCAAACATCATGGCCCGGCAGTCGACGCACGGGTTCATCCCGGCGCCAATCCCGTGCTTTGGGTGCTTTAGCATCTCGATATACTCGTCTCCCAGATAGACCGTCTTTAGATCTACATTGAGCTGCTCGGCCCGCTCCCTTATCTCGAATCCGCACCCGCGCCCGCAGTCAAAGTCGCAAAACGGCGTCTTTATTGCGACTGCAGAGACGTCGAACCCCTTTTCCTGCATCATGCGTACTGCAAGCTGGCTGTCAAGGCCGCCTGAGAGCAGCGCGACTACCTTTTTTTTGGCCATGCGGATTCGGGAGACGTGCTACCTTATACGACTTTGCCACACGCAGTCAGGTGGCTTGCCTGCGTGCAGGGCACTCTTTGGGGGAGTGCGAAACGTGCAGCCCGGTCTAGAGTATGGCGTTGACGTCCTCTGGAAAGTCGGGGATCTCTTTTGGCGGGTCGCCGGGCTTTGTGCATTTCTTTAGGTAGAATTTTCTGTATGCCCTGACCATCGCCTTGCCCTCCTCGGGCAGCTCCCTAAATGGAAACCCGTACTTGCATACGTGAAACAGCGATGACGGTGTAAAGTACTTGTTTTTACAGTTGGGTACAAACGTGTTCTTTATTGTCCACTTGCGTAATTCTGACAATGTCGTATTTTCCGTCTGGTTCGATTCGGATGATGTTGTCTCGCTCATACTTTTTGTCATACCCACCTACAATATGGCATTGACGTCCTTTGGAAAGTCTGGAATCTCTTTTGGCGGGTCGCCGGGCTTTGTGCATTTCTTGAAGTACTCTTTTTCATACGCTAGGACCATCTGCTTGCCTTCCTCTGGAAGCTCGTCAGATGGAAACCCGTACTTGCATATACAAAACAGCTCTGCAGGTGTAAAGTACTCGCTTCTACAATTTTCCGCAAACGTGTTCTTTATTGTCCACTCACTCAATTTTGATCGGGTCGTATGTCCCGTCTTGGTAGATGCGGATGATGTTGTCTCGCTCATACTTTTTGTCACACCCACCTACACTATGCAATCAATATCCTTTGGAAAGTCGGGGATCTCTTTTGGCGGGTCGCCGGGCTTTGTGCATCCTTTGAGGTACTCTTTTCTGAACGCCCTGACCATCTCCTTGCCCTCCTCGGGCAGATCCTTGAACAACGAACTATACTTGCATATGCAAAACAGCTCTGCCGGTGTAAAGTACTCGTTCTCACAGTTTTCCGCAAACGTGTTCTTTATGGTCCACTCACTCAATTTTGATCGTGGCGCATTTTCCGTTTGGACGGATGCGGAGGATGAATTTTTGCCCATACCTTTTAGCCATCCTTATTGCGTCAGACTCCCTAATAAACTGGATCGGGATGGCAGTTAAGTCAAAAGTATGCTAAATCCACCTAAAGTATGCAGAATTAGGCCCAAAATACGCAAATACATCCTAAAAGTAAAGGAAGGCAAATAGAAACTGATCAATACAAGTGCGTTTCGAAAGGTAATGTAGTTGAATCCATACCCCCCGAAACGCAACATTCGTACAGACCGGATCTCTTATGAACGTGTCGCCGACGACATCAAGAACTCGCTTGACCCTTTGGTGGAAATGCCGAGAGGACACAATACCAAATTTGGATTCGATGATTTCTTTCGTGCCATGCAACGTGCGTCATTGAGCGGCGGGTCCGTGGCAGGAAAGGCCAGGG
>JAHRAL010000033.1 GCA_020027325.1 Cenarchaeum sp.
ACCTTTGTGAGCGCAGAGAGGTAGAATATCTCGGCGGCAGTGAACGCCTTGATGTGTATTTTTGGGTGGTCCTTTTTGATCGAGCGCATCATGTCCTCATAGTATGACAGCGGGAGCTTTGGATGAAACCCGCCGACGATATGTACCTCGGTTGCCCCCATGCCGGCAGCTGCGGCCACGCGTGCAGTTATCTGCTCTGGGCTCAGCGTGTACGCATCCGAGTCCCCGGACTTGCGGTAGAATGCACACATCTGGCAGCTTGCAGCGCACACGTTGGTATAGTTCATGTAGTAAGAGGCAGTAAACGTCACGTCGTCCCCGACGGCCCTGCGGCGGACCTCGTCGGCCACGGCGCCTATCATGTGTATGTTCTCGTTCTCAAACAGCTCCATGCCGTCTTGGAAGTCAAGCTCTTCTCCTGCAAGCGCCCTCTCCAGCGCCCGGGATTCGCCGATTAGCTCTTCAAGCAAACTAGGAGTGGTGGCACATTACGCCAAATATAACATAACGCCAATCCGCACGGCACCTCTGTGTAGGGATGGCGTAAAAAGGGGTCAGGCCACCCGGATCATGCGGGCGTAAAGCCCTGGTACCCGCCCGACTGCTGCGCGGTGTCCTTGAACGAGGGCTCAAAGAGCGATATCATGTACCCGTCCGGATCCAAAACTATTGCGTTTTTGCCGACTGCATGCTCTACAATGTTGCGGTATACCTTGATTCCCTTTGATTCGAGCTCTTCTAGTGCGGAGACAAGATCGCCGACTACAAAGCCGACGGTGATTCCGTTCTCAATCGAGCTCCCAATGTGCTCGGCTGTCAGCGATGCCGGATGGAGGCTGATGAGCGCGCCCGTTGTCCCAAGGTCGACCCACGTGCGGCGCTGGTTCTTTATCGGAAGCCCGATTACGTTGTGGTAAAACTCTACAGAGACGTCAAGATCCTTGACGGCAAGTATGACATTGCCGAGCTTTTTGACGTTCATCGACAGGACACCATGCATTCCGGAATTAAAATCAATCGCTACTGGACCTCGATCATCGTCTCGGTACGCTCGACTCCGCCGATTTTTTGCACCTTGTCCACGATATCTCGCACGCTGGACATGTCGTCCACATTGACGGTCAGGACCGCGTCAAACTGCCCGCTTATCGGGAACGAGTCGCGGCTAATCTTGCGGAGCTTGACGGCGATGAGCTTCTTTGGCGACTTTACAAGCATGATGACCTTTACCAACCGAGGTTCACCTCCACCTCGATCATCGTCTCAGTTGAGACGATCTCGCGTATTCGCTTGAACTCGATTACAGTCGAGTTTATCTCATCCATGGTGCCCTGCAAAAAGACGCAGATATCGGCCCTCCCCGTAACCGGCACGATGTCGCTGACTGCATTGCGCCTTCGCTTTATTTTCTGCGAGATGATCGTAGTCGTGTCAGGCTTTGCAGTGATGAGGCACAGCGCACGCATGGATATACATGGTCGCAATAGCGGTTAAACGTTTCTCTAATCGAACGCATCCTGGGAGCGTGCCTCCTCAAGGTATGCACGCCTCTCCTCGGCCTCGCGCTTGGGATCGTACTGGATGCCGTCATCGACGATTATGATGTCCGAATCTTGGCGTGGCGGCGGGTTTGGCTTTTTTTTGGCCGATGCAGGGCGCTTTTTCTTGGCCGGTTTTGTCTTTTTTGGCGTGGCCCTGGACGTTGTCTTTTTTGGCGCTACCTTTGGCTTTTTCTTTGGCGCCGGTTTTGATCGCTTTTTGGCGGGTTTTTTGATCGCGGCTTTGGTCATTATTGGGGATTGCGAAATACAGAGTTTTTAAATATTTTGTGGGTTGTATGGTTGATCGTAATCACGCATGTTTGTGATCAAACCGTGTGTGCACTGTCAGCCGGTACGGCACGTCCCGGGACACTGGTCTTTTTGTGCGCCGAGTCCGCTGCGCGGGCAACAAGCTGTGCCACGCGAATCGGTTCTGAAACCGCACCCTGGCGCGTGACCGAGTCGAGGGCACGCCGTACGTCGTCATACGAGCAGCCCGCATAGGCGGCATAGACGTCGTGGCCGGTGTGGAGGCGCACGCGCTCGCGGTCAGGCAGCTGGTCGTACCGGGCAATCCGCTCGTCCGGCGGGTCAAAGTGGCGGCGTATCGCATCGTGCAGCCCGCCAGAGTCGTTGTATGTCACGCTGATTACAGGCGTGCCAGTATGCAATGCGATTTTTTCAATGTCAATCATGTTGTACATTGATATCACCAGGCCCGATATCAGCGTGTATCCAATGTCTGCACGATGTAGCGAGTCATACATCCCGATGATGCTTTGGGTAGAGTCGCTGCCAGATACCGATGCTGCGCCCAAGACCGTGCCGTCGATTGTCCCGTCGTGCCGCATTACAATGCCGGCAAGTGTAGACTTTGCCGCATGCGGTGCAAAGCTCTCGGCGATGCCAAAGCAGCGAACGCCCGGCTTTTGTGTGCGTATGCCCCTAATTGCCCACACATCCCTGGCAGGCAGGCACGCCGGCAGGCAGCGTGCATCCGAGTCCCATGACTCCCTAAAGACGGGGCCGGCTTTTGTATGTTCAATGTGTGGTCGTGCGCCGGCGGCATGATCGTCTCAGCAGGGCCTGCCATAAGTCTAAATATCTGCGCCAAATCGTTGCGAGCTGTGCCAGAGATAATATGTCCAGAGTGCGGCAAGAGGCTGTACCACGAAAACGAGACGACCCTAAAGATCGAAGAGACCGTACACAAAAAGTTCTGCCGCAAGGAGGACGGCAAAGACGGCAGCTATATGCACGGCGTTCCTGGCGACGAGCCCATCGATGCAGAGCGTGCAACCGATGCAAAGGGCACGCCGGTCCTAAAGAGATAATGCGGCACCTGGTTTTGTGTTTTGATCATGGACGGGGCATCTAGTTACGATGTGGTTGTAGTCGGGGCCGGACCTGCCGGCTCGTCGGCAGCATACAGTGCGGCACGCGGCGGGGCCAAGGTCGCATTCTTGGAGCGCGAGGGCTCTGTGGCAGCTACTGTCAGGACCAGCGGCGTGACCTGGATGGACGCCATAAGGGAGTTTGGCATTACTGGTGACTGCTACCACCCAATACGCAACTATGCGTTCTTTTCTCCAAACAACGAGGTGACAGTGAGGGATGCAGAGCCGCGGGCCGCAGTCCTCAATGTCAGAAAGACGTACAGGCTGCTTGCAGGCAGGGCGCAGGATGCGGGGGCAGAGCTGTTTACCGGCACAAACGTCACTGGCGCCATGACCGGCGGCACCGCAATAGCCGGCGTGCATGCGGTAGCCAAAGACGGCATGAAGGACTTTGTAGCAAAGGTCGTAGTCGATGCATCGGGGTTCCAGTCTGTGGTTGCAAGGGGCGTGCCGGGCATAAAGCGGTGGGGCATGTTTGGCGTCGGCGCAGAGTGGGAGGCCGAGGCAGAAAATGTCGATGAGGACACGTGGTGGCTCCTAGTCGGAAGCGAGTACTCGCCGGCAGGATATGCGTGGGTGTTTCCGCTTGGAGGCAACACGGTCAGGATCGGCGTCGGCATTGCAAAGCCCGCATCAACGCAGGACCCGGCAGAAAAGCTGCAACAGCTGATAGAGCACAGGCCCGGTCCGCTATCGAGGCTTGGAAAGATCAGCCCCACAGAGTTTCACTATGGGCTGATACCCAACGAGGGCGTCTCACGCAAGAGCGTCCATGACGGAATGATCATGGCAGGCGATTCGGCGGGGCAGGCAAACCCGCTGGTACTAGAGGGGATTAGATACGCAATACGCTACGGGCTTGCCGCGGGGAGCACGGCGGCGCGTGCAGCACAGAGCGGCGATGCGACAGAGCCTGCGATGCGCCACTATGAAGAGTCTTGGAGAAAAGAGATTGCCTCAAAGATTCGCACAGCCTTGCGCGTTCAAGAGAGGTGGCTTGGGCTAGATGACGCCGGATGGGACGCAGAGCTGGACATTATGCGCGAGTTTAGCGCGGACGAATTTTTAGACTTTGTAAAGGCGGACTTTGGGCTGGGATATATCGCTCGCATGGCAGTCTCGCATCCAAGGACGGCGGTAAACCAGCTTGGCAGACTGGTCCGGGACTCGCTGCGGCGCAGGTAGAGGCACGTGTGCGCAGCACGGAGCTGACGGTGCGGAGCTGTTAGCGTTCCCGAGACGCCCTGGTGGCGCCGTCTTCAGTCACCACCCAGGAGACGCGCCTGTCCCAGTCCTGCTCGGGTATGTTGTGGACGAGCTGGACTGTGAATGCAAGCGCAACAGAGATTCCAGAATATGCATCAAGGAACCTGTCATAGTGGCCGCCTCCGCGTCCAAGCCTTGCGCCGTTGTGCGATACGCCGACTGCCGGTACCAGCAAGACGTCGGGAGCCGGGCACGGATCGCACCGTGCATGAGGCTCCATGATGCCAAGGCTGCCCTCTACGAGGTCACCCGGACCCTCTACTGCCGCAAACTCTAGTGCGCCGTTGGAGACCCGCGGGAGGCACACAAGGCGGCCCGCAGAGCGCGCCTCGAGGATTATCTGGCGCGTCGGCACCTCGCTGCCTTCTGCAAAATAGCATCCTATCGTCTGGGCATCACGATAGCCGGGAATCTTTGAGATGTGCCTGCGTATCTGCCGCTCGCAGAGCATTATCATGTCGTGTGAGAGCCCGTCGCGGCGCTCAAGAAGCGTCTTGCGCAGTGCGGGCTTTTTACTGTCCCTTTGCATAGTCGGTCACAAGCGATGCGGCAGTCACCGTGTTCTTTAGGAGCATTGCAACTGTCATAGGACCCACCCCGCCGGGGACCGGCGTAAGGTACGAGGCGCGCTCGATCATCGGGCCGTAATCAGAGTCACCTGCCAGCTTGCCGCCGTGCCGCTGTATGGCAGCATCGATTACGACTGCGCCGTCGGCTACCATCTCGGGGCGCAAGGTGAACCGTGACCTGTCGCCGACTGCCGTGACTACAATGTCGGCATCTGTGGTATATCTTGCAATGTCTGGCGTCTTTGAGTGGCAGACGGTGACCGTTGCGTTTTGCGCCGTCAGCAGGGATGCAAGCGGCCGCCCGATCAGGTTGCTCCGGTTTATGATTACTGCCTTCTTTGATGCCGGGTCTATCCCATAGTGATCAAAGAGTGCCATTATGCCAGACGGCGTGCATGGCGTGAGCAGCGCGTGGCCCATTGCAAGCATTCCGACATTGTACGGGTGGAGCCCGTCAACGTCCTTTGTGGGAAATATCCGGGACGTTGTTGCAAACTCGTCTATCTGTGATGGAAGCGGGAGCTGGAC
>JAHRAL010000036.1 GCA_020027325.1 Cenarchaeum sp.
ATGATTGCCCGCTCTAGAAATATCAATCCAGTGTGTACTGACACAAACGAGTTTCGGCTAGACTATGCGCGCAGCCTTGGAGGCATAAAGGCCACAGACGCAGGCTCTGGAGTCGAGGCAGTAAAGAGTGCCACGGGGGACAGGGGTGCAGATGCGGTAATAGTTGCCACAAGCAGCGTCGGGGCAATTGGCGATGCCATAGCCATGGTCTGCGACGGGGGAACTGTAATGATGTTTGGGGTGCCGTCCAGGGGGGACTCGCTAGAGATTGACGCGGGGGACGTGTATGCCCGCGGCATTACCATGCGTTCAAGCTATGCCGCATCAGAGGCCGACACGCGCAGGGCACTAGAGATGATAGCAGACGGCTCCATCGACGTCGAGCGCCTGATAACCCACAGATGCACGCTAGATGATGCGGACAAGGCGTTCAAGCTTGCACGCTCTGGTGACTCTGCCATGAAGGTGCTCATAACGACGTAAGGCTTAAAGAAGGATCGGCGGGCGTGTGCGGCATGGACTGGGGTCTTGAGAGCAGAATGGCCCGGATAATCCGCCCATCCACCGGACGCGGCGTCATGCTTGCAGTAGATCACGGATACTTTATGGGCCCAACAAACCACCTCGAGGTCCCATCAAAGACAATAGCCCCGATAGTGGATTACTGTGATTCGCTGATGCTTACCCGCGGCGTCCTGCGCACATCGGTACCGGCATCTAGTGCGGTGCCAGTGGTGCTCAGGGTATCGGGTGGAAGCAGCATAATCGGCAAGGATCTATCAAACGAGCGGATCACCACCGGAATGCGCGAGGCAGTAAGGCTCAATGCGTCTGCCGTTGCAATGTCGATATTTGTCGGCGCCGCATACGAGCAAAAGACCCTGGTCGGCCTCGGCAAGCTTGTCGATGAGGCCTCCGAGGTCGGAATGCCCGTACTAGCAGTGACTGCCGTAGGCAAGGAGCTAGAAAAGCGCGATGCGCGGTACCTGTCGCTTGCCTGCCGTATAGCTGCCGAGTTTGGGGCAAACATGGTAAAGACCTACTATTGCGAGGACTTTGAAAAGGTCGTAGAGTCGTGCCCTGTCCCGATAATCGTTGCCGGAGGGCCAAAGGTGTCCGAGCGCGAGGCACTAGAGCTGGTTCACAATTCAGTGTCAGCAGGCGCCGCAGGAGTCGACATGGGCCGCAACATTTGGCAGTCAGACCGGCCCGTCCCGATGATAAAGGCAGTCAGGAGCATTGTGCACGATAATGCAAGCGTCGATGAGGCACTAGAGCTAGTCAACAGCTCATAGTGACCGCACAAGGAAGAGGCGGGATCACACGGCATACTCGACGGGCTCGAAGAACAACGAGTCCACATGGTAGTCAGTCTTGCAGTTGTCATAGGTTCTCTTGTACCACTCTTGGTCATACGTGGAAAAACTATGCCTCATGGCACGTGAAAATTTGTCCCTCTTGTTCAAGAACCGGGTGTTTCTATCTAGCACGTCATCAAACAATTCCTGCCTCGGCAGCCGATCTGATTTGGACGAATTGCACCGTATGCAGGCCGCTACGCAGTTGTACGCATCCGTTGAAAAGATATAGTTGAACGGGATAACGTGATCAATGTGTCTGCGTTTTGGTATCTCATATGATCTGTCACAGTAAAAACAGCGGTGTCCCTGTTCAAAATCCAAGATCTCCTCAGACACGGCAGAAAGTTTCCGGGACGGATAGCTGTCCTGGTCCACCTTCATTGCAACGTTTGGCGCGGATTTGTTAAAGGTTTCAAGGCACAGTGTCAGCTTGTAATTTATGCCGTTTTTGATTATTGTGCGGTGTTTGTTCATGAATGGTATCAGGTTTGTGTCCAGTTTTATTTTGTTGGTGCGTTTTTGATGGACATACAAGCCCGGCATGTCTGTTAGCAGGTACTTTAGCACCTGTGGCTTTATGCTTTCTTGGATGACCTTTGAGCGCAATTTCTCGTTCTGTTTTGATGCAAGCGTTGCAAAGGACGGTGGGTTTTTGTGTTTTCCAGTACGTAATTCCTGGCGTATAATTGAGACAATGGTTGCACTGGTATTGGGGTTGGAGGACTGTTTGAGCTTAAAGCTGTGCTCCAAGTCCCAGCAGTACCTGAGGAATCTGACTGCTATAAAATTAAGGTCAAGTGTCACAGTATCACCGTCGACTTCTATCCACTGTTTGCCAACGAGTTTGTTGTTTGAGCCGTGGGTGTCGTAATCCCCCAGGTCTAGCAGCGATCGCAAAAATATCGGCTTGTAGGTGGCAGCCATTGCACCCTTGTTGAAAAACCGATTAAACATGCGTACATACTGCAGGGTATTGCCGTTCATGTCATCGTAAAATTCAACATGCGTTATATCTATGTGAATGCTTTATATGCATTATCTTGAAATTCGTGCTCGGAGGCATGGCTCACGCTAGGAACGTTCCAGACACATGGGATGGTTCGGATACATATCTATTCGGAGCTCTCCTCCACTACCATCTTCACCCTTTCGTTAAGATATCACCACAGTTAAATTCGCGAGGCTCTCCCTCATATAAGACCCGTGGCCAAACTCTTAACCTTGATGTCCTGACTGCTTGGGGTAAATTCCCTCTGCTCCTTTAGCATCCAGTATATGACGCGCAACATCTTGGAGGCTGCGGCCACCGTGGCCTTGGCCTTGCCCCGCTTGGCACGGATGCGATTGTAAAACATCGTAATGGAGCTGTCTGGAGCAAACCGCACGTGGCTATGCATGGCCTCGATCAGGGCGTACCGGAGCATCGAGCTTCCCCGCTTTGTGATGTTGCCAGTGTATGTCGTGTTGGCAGAGCTTCGTACGGTAGGGACTATTCCCGCGTTTGCGCACAGCTTGTGCGAGTTTGGGAACCTCCCAATGTCGCCTATCTCCGACGCTATGAGCAGCGCAAGGTTGCGTCCAATGCCCGGCATCGACATCAGGATCTCGGCGTTTTTGTCCTCCTTTACCTTGCTGTACACCTTCCAGTTGAGCGATTCGATCTTTTTCTCTAGAAACTCTATGAGGTCCAAGGCATTGTCTATTCTATAATCCCCCATGTTGCGCAGCTCGTCCCTGTGCAGTGCCGAGAACCCGCTACCCTTTGTCCTTGTCCCGTTCTGCAACAGTATGGCATGAGTCATGTTCTTGAGTTTGGACTTGATCCTGACCAACTTGTGCCTGTGGCGTACAAGCTGCCTCCCGTCGATTATTCCGGCGTCGGGCACGTAGCATTCCGATATGTATCCTCCCCTGAGCAGGTTTGCCAGCTGGAACGCGTCCACCTTGTCCGTCTTTTTGACGGACGCTGCAATGATCTTTGTGTTGTATGGGTTTGAGAGTATGACATCCCGGTGCAGTTTGTCCGCCATGAACCGGAACAGTCCGTACCAGACAGACGAGGACTCCATCACATACTTTGTGTCTGGCGGCAGCTTTGCCACAATCCTGGCGACTGCCTTGTGATCGTGCTTTATCTTCCTGTTGTACTCCACCCGGCCTTGGCCGTCGACCACGGCCACTTGGATGGATTCCTTGTGGACGTCCAGCCCGACATATCTCATGCCGCCGCTTTTCGGTCCCCTAATCTGTTTGTTTGCCGTGCTGCGGGGTATGCGGCTACCATCTGACTTCCTTTTCCTCGATCTCTTCACATATGGTTAAATTATTTTGAAAAAATACGGTGTTGTAGTATATGAAAACGTTGTTACAACAGCAGCGATCACCAAAAGGCACATTTAACGACCAAAGGCGATCAGGAAATACGCCCAACAGGAGACTAGACAAAAAGCAGCTCAGGTTGCCCGGAAATAATCCAAGGCATCGTGGCGCGGGTTGTTGAGATTGGCCAGATCAAACCTGACATTGCCCGCTTCATTATAGCGGGCATTATCCGCCTCTACAAGCTCGAGCTCTATTGGAAGATCGTTCCATCCATAGATCCTGTTGGCCAAGTTTACTGCAAGCTGCGGCACACGGTTCAGAGTGGGACCTGCCGCATCTGTGACTCCACTATGGACGTCTATCGTTATGAT
>JAHRAL010000062.1 GCA_020027325.1 Cenarchaeum sp.
TTACGTGCGAACCTGGCTCCATGCGGTTCTGACCCGAATTCGGTGCCATCCGCAAGCGTGAGGACTATTTTGAATCAAAGCTTGGCACTTGTTATTGCCATCCGCCAAAAGATTGGTGCGCTAGAAGATCGGCTTTATATAACATCGTGTCTACCTACAAGTCAGTTGAAGGGCTCTACTGCGATCATTGTTGTAGCCGTGTTCCTCAGCATAGCATCTTTTGACAATTCGTTTGCCCAATCAGAGGAAACGACCGTAATCGTGAGCGAGGAACTGGTCCACAAGGTAATCAATGGTGAATTCATAGTAGAACGAGAGCAGGTCAGAATGACCAAGACAAGTGCGCCCCAATCTGTTAGCGGTTCCTCCGAACCCGACTTGCGTCCATGGCATGAAATTCACGGATACGAGTCAAAGATCCATCCATCGCTACAACAGGAGATCGACGAGGAGCAAAAGCCATGTACGTACGAGACTACTCCGGGTGATTACATAGTCGACGACTGTCCGCTGGACAGAAATGCAGACGGACAGGCAGTTCTCAATGTGTCCATACTGCTCCAACAGGTTGAAACATGGCCCAACGGCTCCCCCGATTGGACCAACATGACAGAGGAAGAAGGACGCAATATGATTGACAAAAGAGATGCAGAGATTGCGCCGATACATGCGGCAAGCCAGCAACCAGTCATTGATATGTTGGAATCAAATGGCCAAACCGTTCTAAAACGTGGCTCGCTTGTCAATTTCATATATGCCGATGTAACCGTCGACTTTCTTACACAACTTGTAGCATTAGATGACGTGATTTTCATTGAGAGCAGAAACATACTGTTTACCACACAGATACTTGAAAGCAAGCAGATTACGGGTATCGAGCAAACAAAAAATGTCGCAGGTCGTGGATTCAATACAGTAGTGGGTGTAATTGACACGGGAATAGATATTGTTCGTGGAAGTTACAACGATTCAAGAAAGACAGCCACGGCAAACCACGTTGATCTAAAAAATGTTGACAACACTGCCACAAACAAAATAAAGAAAATATCGGATCTATACGCCGGAGACGGCAATAATCCTGACGACTGTAACGGCCATGGAACTGCAGTTGCCGGCGTAATATCTGGAACCGGTGCCGAAACCTTTGTAAATTCCGGCTATGCACCCCAATCACAGTTAAACATATACAAAGTGAGTACCGATTGTAGTATACTTCTAGACATGCCTTCCATAGAGGCTGCGATAATCCAAGCCACACAGGACGGGGTGGATGTGATCAATCTCTCATTGATTACGCCCGATAACATGGAGATGATTCACATGGCATTAGATAAAGCATTTCAAAACCAAATAGCCCTTGTTGCGTCCACAGGAAACCATGGAACACATGTGCGTTTCCCCGCAAGTGACAGCCGTGTCCTCGGCGTGGGTGCATCCTCTAGTGCCGAGCCAAACACCAGAATGTTTTACAGCAACTTTGGTAGCGTGGATGGTAGAATAAAGCCGGATCTGGTGGCACCTGTGGATCCCAGTCCAACCGATGCCAGTGGTATGACTACGACCACCCTTGGCACCAACCTGTATAGTAGCATATCTGGCACAAGCTTTGCGTCACCACAGGTGTCTGGCGCTATTGCGGATCTGATATCAAAATACAAGGCCAGGGGCGTTGAAATGGATCCCGGACGGCTATACGCCATCATGCTGAGTCAGGCGACAGGCAGTGCTACTGGCTCTGATGGATTGCGAATGAACGACCAGATAGGAGCCGGGGCACTAAACATGCGGTACAACACGCTAGAGACGCGTTCCGGGTTTGCTTTCTTTGGCGTCGGCACCGGGCTTGGCGCCACAATCCAAATAAACGTCCCCACAAACGCCCAAAAACTCACAACCGCCTTGTGGTGGCCCGAAAACGCCGAACCGACGAAGGACGTTGAGCTGGAATTGCGTAGGGGATCTACCATCGTTGCAAGCTCCCGCGCCGATGACACGGTGTCCCAGAGGCTGATAATCGACAATCCCAGAACTGGACTCAATGCTTATGATCTTCGGATAAAGTCCAGTGAGTCATTTGCAGGACAAACCATATACTATTCCTACACCTATACCCTTCCAAACAGTCTGCCGTCAATATCGCCGCGTCCAAGTGAGACCATGTTTAGATCATTGCCGGGAACGTCCATAGACATACCCATAATGGGCAACGACACGAACCTGGATCTGGTGACATTCTTTGTAAGTGGCAATCCGGACAAGGGCACCATATCGCCAACATCGGCATTCAACCGGTATCTGCCACAGACAAACCTGAGAGCGGCGACGCTTACATACACCTCAAACCCAGATGCCACCGGTATTGACAGCTTTAGTGTGACCCCGTGGGACGGCCAAAGTCGTGGCGTACCCGTGCCATACACGATCGACTTTTCACCCGAACCGCCCGGCCCAGACGTACCTGACGCCGTGGACGACTTTGCATTCACCCTCATTGGCAACACGATACGCTTTACCTGGAGCCACCCCAACGACGGAGGATCCGAAATCACGTCGTACCGGATAGAGCGGCTGGTTCTGGACCGGTGGCAGCGGCATGATGTCGTCTCTGAGACGACGACCAGTCTGGACTATCTTAGACACCCGGGATTCAGCCAGTTCTTTAGGATATTTGCCATGAACGAGGCGGGCCGCTCACTGCCCTCTGATCCGCTCTTTGTCAGGATTGCCGATGACACGCCACCAGATGTAAGGATAGACACCAGGCTTGACGGCACACACATCAGGATTGACACGTTTGAGATATTTGGAAATATACTCGAAGCCCAGGAAACACCGATCTCTAACATCCAGATACGGGTAAACGACGTGCTCAACAACGATCCCATCGAGTCTACGAGCACCTCGACATACATCACCCAGTGGACGTCGACTATTACCGGCCTTGAAAACGGCCGGCACACGATAACGGTCTCTGCAACAAACAGCGACAACCTTACAGGTAGTAGTAGCATTACGATTACCGTGGACATTCCAACGCCGGCGGTGCTCGAATCGTTCTCTGACGACTTTGAGGACGGACTGGACAAGTGGCTCTTGAGCACAGAAAGGCCGCAGATATACTGGACTGCCATGATGCCGAGGACCCAGGTTCCCGACGCGCCGCAAGACAACATGGCCGCCGTGGGGGCCAACTGTGACAACGTGTGCACCATGATCATGGTCGACGAGGTAAACCTAGCGGGTCTGACGGAGCCGACGCTCAGTTTTTACCGGTTCGTGCATTCCGGCGCCGACATTAGGGATGCAGAGGGCATAATCGCATACGTCTCCAGAGACGGCGGGGCCACGTGGACGGTCCTAGAATCCTTTCTTGCCACCACGTCTGATGATGACTCCCAGTGGCACCTAGAAGAGTATTCCCTCGGATCATATGCCCGGGACACCATAAAGTTGAGGTTTGATGCGATAACGTCGACCACCTTTGAGGCCATGGCACTAGACGACGTCCGCATATTTGACAAAAGCACCCCAGAACCGCTCGTGATTACGCCGCCCGCAGCTCTGACGATAGAGGCAACGGCCGTCCTGACCCCGGTAGAGCTTGGCAGTGCAACCGTGAGCCGGGATGCAACAATAACAAACAATGCCCCTGGTGCGTACCCACTGGGAGAGACCGTGGTGGAGTGGACTGCCACAGACGATGCGTCCAATACTGTCACGGCGACGCAGGTTGTAACCATACAGGACACCACGAATCCTGTGTTTACCAGTACGCCGCCGGATGTGAGCCGCATGTCCGACGTACCAATATCGATAGACTTTGACATGCCAGAGGCGACAGACATTTTCCCAGTCACCGTCACATGCAATCCCGACTCTGGCTCTACATTCCAAGTGGGGACGGCCACCGTAACATGCACTGCCACCGACTCTAGCGGCAACACGGCCCAGACCTCATTTGACGTGACCGTCACGATTCCTGAGGACAGCACACCGCCTGTGATTATAGCACCATCCGACGTGACAGTGGAGGCCACGGCCGTCCAAACCCCGGTAAATCTTGGCACACCCGACGTGACAGACAATGCGGATTCGAGCCCGACATATACGAATGACGCACCCGAGTCCTTTGGGCTCGGCACTATGACAGTCACTTGGACCGCCAGGGACAGCTCCGACAACACAGCCACCGACACCCAACTGGTCACAGTACGGGACACCACGAGTCCGGTGTTTACCAGCACGGCACAGGACATAATGCGGACATCCGACGTGCCGCTAATCGTCAACTATGACAAACCCGCGGCCACCGACATTTTTCCAGTGACTGTAACATGTGACTTGGAATCAGGATACGCGTTCCAGGTCGGAACCACCATTGTCACGTGCACCGCCACTGACGACAACGGCAACACGGCACAGACCTCGTTCCAGATAACGGTTCAACTGCCAGCAGATACCACGCCGCCCGAGATAACGGCCCCGGCCGATATTGTACTTGAGGCCACGGCAGTATCAACACCGGTGGACTTGGGGACCCCGATCGTTTCGGACAATAGAGATCCAAACCCGACACGTGAAAATAACGCACCAAGATCATTTGTGATCGGTGCCACGACAGTCACATGGGCCGCCATAGACAGCTCTGGCAATACGGCGGTTGACATACAGCTTGTCACAGTACAAGACACCACAAGACCCGTGTTTACCGGTACGCCGCCGGACATAACGCATACATCCAGCGTGCCGCTAGCCATAAACTATAACAAACCAGAGGCGACGGATATTTTCCCAGTGACTGTAATATGCGATCATGATTCGGGCGGCACGTTCCCAGTGAGAGGCACCATCGTAACATGCACCGCCACTGACGACAACGGCAATACGGCCCAGACGTCGTTTGACGTGACAATCAGGATACCCGAGGACACTGGATCACCTGATGATACCGTGCCTCCCAGAATAACGGTGCCACTAGACATCACCGTGGATGCCACGGCCGAGTTTACTCCGGTCTTTCTCGGCACCCCCGTTGCAACTGATAACATGGATCCGCACCCCTTAGTCACAAACGACGCCCCGGATCTGTTTCCGGTTGGCACCATCAGGGTGGTCTGGACTGTAACGGATTCGTCGGGCAACTTTGCAAAAGACGTGCAGCTGGTCACCGTGCGGGGACCCGTGCCCGGACTTGTTACTGACTTTGCGGGCGGAGAAGGGGACGGACCCGGGCAGTTCAGAGCGCCGGTCGGAATTGACGCCGTGGACGGGAGAATATACGTGACCGACCACGTGACCAACAAGGTCCAAGAGTTTAGCGACGACGGCCTCTTGGTCAGAAAGATTGGCGGCTCTAGAGTGTTGTCGGATCCCGTGTCAGTCGCGCTCGATCCGACACGTGTCTTTGTGGCCGACCGCGGCAACCACCTGATACAGGTCTTTAATCATCACGGACGCCTCCTAGGCGCCATAGGCTCGCAGGGAACCGCCGCCGGACAGCTTGATTCTCCCACTGCGGTGGATGCGGCAAACGGGATGCTATATGTGGCCGACCGCGGCAACCACCGCATACAGGTCTTTGAGCCCGGCGGCACGTTTGTAAGACAGTTTGGCGCCGATCTCAGGACGGATGGCAAGCCCATGTGGCCCATAGGAATCGTGGCAAACTCGACGCATGTCCTGGTGTCCGACCGCAATGACCACACAGTCAAGATCTTTACCACAGACGGAAGACACACGGGGACAATTGGGGAGCGGGGCGGCGGGCCCGGACAGTTCAAGCTCCCATACGGACTAGAGCTGTACGAGGACCGGATATACGTGGCCGACCGCAACAACCACCGGATTCAGGTCTTTGACTCGTCTGGTACGTACGTGGAGCAGTACGGTGAGTTTGGCACAGATCCAGACCAGTTTGACCGACCCCAGGATATTGCCATATACGAGGATATCATATACGTGGCCGACA
>JAHRAL010000006.1 GCA_020027325.1 Cenarchaeum sp.
CCGAGGCCGATATGGTAGTGCCTGTCAAGGTTTGAGCCCAGCTCGGCCTTTGCATCGTTGAGGTGGAGTACTTTCAGGCGGTCAAGGCCCACGTTCTCATCTAGCGTGTCAAACATCTCCCTTACGCCCTTTACGGTCCGCAGGTCGTACCCGTATGCAAACGCATGGCACGTGTCAATGCAGACGCCAAACCTGCCAGACGGCGTGAGCTGTTTGATAATGCTGCCCAGCTGGACCATGTCCGAGCCTACAGAGTTCTTTTGGCCCGCCGTGTTTTCAAGGAGTATGGTGACGCCGTTTTTCACCGCGGCTGATTTCTTGTAGGCAGATACCAGCTGGCGTATCCCGGCCTCTTCTCCGGCACCAAGGTGGCTTCCAAGGTGGGTCACAAGATACGGAATCCCAAGCTTGCCGCAGCGCTCGACCTCTTCTACCAGCGTTGCCACCGACTTTGCATGGCCGTCTGGTTTTGTTGAAGAGAGGTTTGGGAGGTACGGCATGTGCGCGCAGATGTTTTGTGCGTCAATGTTTTTGGACTCTAGCTCTGACTTGAACGACTTTACTGTCGCGGGTTCGAGCGCCTTGGCGGCCCATCCGCGGGGGTTCCGCGTGAATATCTGAAACGCCGTGCACTTGCGCTCGTCTGCATAGCCGGGTGCCTTGTCAATCCCGCCCGCAATGCCTACATGACAGCCAATCTTTGCAGCCATGTCTTTGGGGCACATCCACTGCTACATAATAGTGCACGCGTCTGCCCGGTGGCGTGCGCATTGCAAACATCGGGTCGGATCCCGCCGTTTTGGATGTTGCGATCCGAATCAAGCATTTTAAGTAAAGCCGCGGTTATACGGATACCATGAAGGGATTCGGCACGCTAGAGTATGCCCAGTACCCGTTCCTAGAGGGGGTGGGCCGGTACGTCAAAGACTCGGGCTTTGGCATTGAACAGTTTGGACACGACTCTGATCTGATCCCGTACGTCGACCGTGCAATGGAGAGGATCATGGCAGCCACAAGGGGGCAGATCTATAGCTCCGAGCTTGACCGTGGCGACATCGACCACACGCTCCTAGACAAGGAGACGTTTTCGTTTGTCATTGCAGTTATCATCCTCAAGATATGCGGCAAGCACTCACTCATCAAGAGGTTTGCACTTGCAGAGTCGCGCCGTGCCGAAAAGTTCCTCGAGCGCAATCTGGGGCGCGATTCGGGGGGCGGGTCTACCACGGCAAAGGTGCTCGCAGAGCTCTTTTCAGTCGATGTAAGGTACAACCCGCGGGGATATGCGATACCGATAAGCGACTATATCCGGCACTCTGCACACTTTCACGAGCGCGAGTGGAAGCTGGTAAACCGGATGGTCACAGGCGGGGACGTCCTCCTCAGCGCACACCAGGCAGTCCGGCTCCTGCGGCACGAGCTGGGCAACTATATCCAGAACCACATCACACGCGTGTCCGCACCGCCGATGATGCCAAACTTTGCAGGACATATTGCAAAGCTGAACGAGATTGCAAAGGAGCTCGAGCCCGAGTATGTAGTTGTAAGCGGAGAGCACCCGCCGTGCATAAAGCACGCACTAGAGGTCCTAAAGCGCGGCGAAAACCTCCCGCACTCTGGCAGGTTCATGCTGGCAACGTTCCTTTTCGGTCGCGGGTGGACGGTTGAAAAGATAGCGCCGCTATTCAAGGATGCACCCGACTATAACGAGCGGACCACGATGTACCAGCTCAAAAGCATCTCCGGCGGGGACGGCAAGACGCGCTACAACTGCCCGCTGTGCGACAAGCTCCGCACGCAGAACCTGTGCCACGAGACGGCAGAGTGCAACGGCATAGTCTCACCGCTCCAGTTTGGAACGAGGCGCAAATAGTTGAACGAGGCCGACGCCGCGCTAGTCACCGGCGCAATCAAAAAGTACTATCTTGACCACCACGACATGGTGCCCACGCCGGACAAAATATCCCGGCGCGAGTTCGGGTACCAGGTCGGCGGCGGCTCGATGGTGCGCCACCTGTCATATGCAGACGAGCGTGCGCTCCGAGTCATGCTCGTGGGCACCGCACCCTCTGACGTATACTGCTCCAATGCGTGTTACCGCTTTCCGACCTTTGCCATGAAGGAAAAGTCGTGGCTTGATGCCAGCCTCATATTTGACATTGATGCAAAGGATCTCGGCCTTCCGTGCCGGGTGGGCCACAGCATCCTCGTCTGTGCAGAGTGCGCACGCGTCTCGCCTGCCGCTGCCGGCAAGTGTGCGGCCTGCCAATCACAAAAGGTAACAGTGCGCTCGCTGCCATGCACAAAGTGCGCCGCGGCCTCGCTAAAAGAGGTGGCAAAGCTGCGCGAGATACTGGTTGATGATCTTGGAATGGACGATAGCTCGATACACGTCTACTTTTCTGGCAACGAGGGGTTTCACGTCCACGTTGATCCGGGCAGCTTTGATGCGCTTGGATCACGCGAGCGCGCAGAGCTGGCAGACTATATCATGTTCAAGGGTGCAATACCTGAAGCCTATGGCGTGCCCCGGGCACCGGGTGCAAAACTCGGCCTGCCAGGTCCTGACGATCCCGGCTGGCGCGGAAGGCTGGTCCGCAGCCTCGGCGCCGCACCTGCAAAAAAGGCGGCACGTGCGGGCCATGCGGAGTTTCAAAAAACGCTGGGCTCTGCCGGCATTGGTGCAAGAATCGATCCACAGGTAACGACGGACATTCACCGCATATTCCGCATGCCCGGATCAATCAACGGCAAGAGCGGGCTGGCCAAGGTGCCCGTCCCTGATGGTTCAAAGTTTGACGCATACACAGAGTCGTGCCTCATTGATTCTGCCAAGGTCGACATAACTGCCGAGTGTCCGCACAGGTTTGTCTTGGGCGGCAGGCGTTTTGGGCCATACTCTGCCAAAGATACAAGCGTCGAGCTTTATGCGGCAGTCTATATGATCTGCAAGGGGTTTGCGGCGGCGCGCTAGGCCCCGGGGTGCGGTCCGTGTGGGCGGCAGGACGTGTAGAGGGGTGGATCGTGCCCGTGTCCTTGGCACGCAAAATTCAGTTAACACACCCGTACGTCATTTGGCAGCTGTACCAAGCGGCTACTCCGACTTGACTTTGGGATTCGGCGGCATCTGTTCGAATACAATCTACCCGTAGGAGTACGCACCCCATGGATCTGCCCCATCGACCCTCAAAGGAGGCAGTGGTGGGTTATACGATGCCTACTCTAGTATGAGTTCTAGATCCTCAAGGGTAATGTCTTCATCCTTGTCCACTATATCTACTGTGCACTTTGATTCTATCATATAGTACAGCGGACTTTCAGCACAACCGTATACTTCCAATGCCTCTTTGATTTTGTCTGATCCCATGCATGGTATTGTGCCTACTTGTATAAATTAGTACCTTGCAATCATTCTATATCTGGTCATCATTATCAAAATCTAGACGTGGCAAATATTGTAATGTGAGAATTCACGCCTATGGGCAAAGTGGTGTTGACCTCGTGCACTGTTTGTGAGTGATGGGGCCGAACACAAGGTCGAGTTTCATTGTTCATCTAGATCTAACTAATAATTGGGGCATCTGCGTTCTTTAAATTCGCCTGTAACTCATGCCTTTGTTGGGGGACTCGCTTACTGCCAGCATTTTCAGTACAACATGAGTCCGCCCAAGCCTATGGGTATCCAATACCACTTTGTGTATCTTGCCCGTACTGATGCGGTGTTTGCAAGCTGGGGCAGTAGCAGTGAACCTCCTATGGTAAACAGTCCGATCTCAACATGATTCGCAAAGACCGCAATATCGGGTGATTCCCCCCAAAACACCACGTGTCTGAGTAGCAGAATGGCAGATGAGATGAGTGAAAGCCCGCCCAATCCTAAGATTCCGCGGTACTTGTTCGAATACAATCTGCACATGGGAGGACGCACCCGGCGGATCTGCCCCACCGGCCCTCAAATGGGGCAGTGGTGGGTTATCTGAAAATCTAGCAAAGTATTAAGTATGCACCGCACGGGTAAATCACGTTTTGTATAGCGAGTCTACGCAGAGTGCGCCACTCCCAGATGCGGGGCGGTACGTCCGGTGGGGCATCATTGCCGCACTGGCCATTGCCGGATTCCTCATAGTCGGCAACACGGGCGTCAACCTGTTTATGAACGTCAACGAGTTTGCCGACAAGTTCACAAAGCCGCTCATCTACTCGCTGACCTCCGGACTGATACTCGTGGCAATCGCCTTGGTCAGGGTCAACATTGTCTCGCGCAAGTCGATATTCTGGTACGCAGTCTCGTCTGCAATCGCGGTGATGTCGAGCACCGGCCGCGAGTCCGTATCCAAAAACCTGACAAGCTTTTCATCGCACCGCATCGGCGCAGTCCAGTTTGTCGTCTGGCAGATAACAAAGGTCTTCCTACTTGGCTCGTTCTTTGTCAATATAATGTTTGGATTCGCAGCTACGGAATTTCTGGAAGGCAACTATCTTGGAATTGAAAACATTCCGTCGATATTTACGCTCCCCTTTGTTACGCCCCCGACTGACAGCTCGTATGCAACGGATCTCATAGTGCCAATGATACCGTCGCTGGTCCTCCTGCTCCCCGCACTCTTGGCAGCCGTCGCACTCCGCCTGATGCTGTACGTGGGCCTCCACACGATAATAAACGTCATAACGTCATACATGCAGGACGTCAGGGACAGCAAGCCGCGCTACCTGAGCTATGTCTCCAGCTTTGAGGGGATCCTGGCAGTCGGGATACTCTGGACCGGATTCAACATGTTTTTCACAAACGAGATTGACTATAATACGCGCTATGCGGTAGCGGCCGTCTTTGCAATAGGAATCGCGTTTGGCATATTTTCTGTCATTGACAGGATACGCTCGCGGATACTGACGCACATACACAAGCGCGACGTATACATGAGGTTTTTGACCATCGTCGCCATAGCCATCATCGCAGTATCGATAATTTCCGTCAACAACAGCATTGCAGACGCGCGCAAGATAGAGTATCTGGGCCCGTACACCGCCCAGGAGATAGGCGTAAACCGCCACCTCGCCGAGCTCGACCAGATTACAGAAAACACGCACGACATTGAGCTAGAGACCGTCTCGCCAAACAACATAAAGTCGTACGTGGAGGCAAACTCTGACGTCCTGGGCGCAATACGCGTCTGGGACTGGGATGCGGCCTTTGCAAAGCTAAAGCCCGAGATCGGCCTCATCCCGTACGTGGACTTTGAGGACAATGACATACTCCGCTTTGATGACACCCTATACTGGACTGCATCAATGAAGCCAATACTCCCGCCGTCTGTCAGCCTTGAAAACAGGTGGTACAACGAGCACCTCGTCTATACGCACGTTCCAAACGGGTTTCTGACCCTCGGGGCCACTGACGGCAACATTGAGGACAGCAGCGAGCTATTCGAGCAGCGCGCAATATACTATGGGGAAGGCGGGCTCTTGGAGGATACATGGTCTGCATACCCACTCTCACGCGGCGATGTGAGTGCCGAGCTTGGGGGCGTCTTTTACAACGGCAACGGCGGCCTGGACATCGCCCCCCCGCTGAGCTGGATCTTTGAGCCAAACTTTTTGCTCTCGTTTCCAACAGAGCCGGTCCACGTAATGCGGTACAAGGACATAATCGACAGGATGGAGGTCCTATACCCGTACTTTTTGTACTCGCTCTTTGGCAAGGAGATCGACTCGATACCGGTCAGCGACGGGGAGCGCTCGTACTGGATGATGCCGCTAATCGTCGGCTTTGACGCACAAGAGGTCCCGTGGTCATCCGGCAACCCGTACCTCCGCCACATTGGATACGCGCTCATCGACACGTACAACGGCGACATCCGGCTACTCCGCACGGGTGATGACTTTTTCACAGACATGTTTGTAAGCCAGTACGATGCCGACTTTGAGCCGATACCGGACTGGCTGGCAAACCAGACGCGCTATCCAGTCGAGCTCTTTAACTGGAAGACAGAGATGTACAACGCATACCACGTGACAGACGTCGAGACTTTCATACAGGCAAACGAGTTCTATGA
>JAHRAL010000124.1 GCA_020027325.1 Cenarchaeum sp.
CGCCCGCTAGGCGGCGGCAGGTTCTTTTTCGAGGATGCGCCGAGGGCGCGCTGAGCTGCGTGGCACCGGTCTTTACAATATAGGCAAATCTAGCTTACTCTGCGTAGTATATCATTAGGAGCAAAGACTCTGTGTAAATGGATGCCAAGGCCGCGCTAGACAAGATTGCCAGCGAGAACGTCTCGTTTGTGGACTTTTGGTTCGTGGACATCATCGGCGAGCTCCACCGCATGGGCATGCCCAGCTATGCCCTCGCCGAAGAGGACTTTGAGAACGGCCTCGAAAAGCTAGATGCAAGCTCGATAGTCGGCTTCTCTGAGGTCAACAAGTCGGACATGGTCATGAAGCCTGATCCCGAGAGTTTCCGCATCCTCCCGCCGGACTATGACAACGGCAAGCGGCGCAACGCCAGGATGTTTTGCGACCTGTACGAGGGGGACACGACAGTAGAGTCCCGGTTCAACCGGGACTCGCGGGGGATTGCCAAAAAGGCAGAAGGCGAGCTGGAAAAGTTTGGGATAACGCACGCAATGATAGGACCCGAGATCGAGTTCTTTGTATTTGATGCAATCAACGTATACCCGTCGCCGTATGCTGCAACGCACTCTTACGGCGGTTCCGGGTACTCTATCGAGTCAAAAGAGTCGCCGTGGGCAAAGGGGAACGTCAGCACCGCGATAGGGCTGCGCGAGGGATACTATCCGTCGCAGCCAAAGGACACGCTTGACAGCCTCCGCAAGGACATCTGCGACGACTTGCACAAGTACTTTGGGATAATCATAGAGGCCGAGCACCACGAGGTCGCAACGTCGGGCCAGAGCGAGATCAACCTAAAGTACGGCAAGATGGCAGAGATTGCCGACGCCGTAGTGTCAGTCAAGAACATGATAAAGGTAAAGGCAAAGCGCAACGGCAAGGTCGCCACGTTCATGTCAAAGCCGATATACGGCGACAATGCGTCTGCGATGCACACGCACCAGAGCCTCTGGAAGGGGGACTCTAACGTAATGTTTGATCCGGACGACAGCGTCGCACAGCTCTCGCAGACGGGGCGGTATTACATCGGCGGGATACTAGAGCACGCAGCGGCGCTGTGCGCGATTACGAACCCGACTACAAACTCGTACAAGCGCCTCGTGCCCAACTTTGAGGCGCCAGTCAACATCTGCTGGGGGATTGGAAACAGGTCGGCGGCCATACGCGTCCCAATGTACCTCAGAAACCAGGAAAAGAGCAAGAGGATAGAGTACCGCGTGCCGGACCCGACTGCAAACGTGTACCTCCTAGAGGCCGCACTTGTCCTGGCAGGACTCGACGGGATACGCAAAAAGATGGATCCCGGCGACCCGATAGACGAGAATGTCTACCGCATGACCCCAGAAAAGAAGCGCGCACACAAGATCGGCGCGCTGCCAAACACGCTAAAGGGGACCCTTGATGCGCTCCAGACGGACCGCGCCTTTTTGGAGAACGTCTTTACGGCCGACTTTTTGGACGCATACACTGCGCTAAAGTACAAGGAGTATGCGGCGTTTGCACAGACTCCGACGGCGTGGGAAGTCTCAATGTATGCAGACGTCTAGGCGCACTAGCGGGCCTGCCGGCCCATGTCATCAAGTTTCAGGATTACCGAGTCGATGTCGCAGAGTATCTTCCACATTCTGGCCTTGTCGTACGTGCGCTTTGGTGCATGCACGTTCTTTGAGCGCGAGCTTACCACGTTGCCCTCGTCATCGACGCCAAGCCATGCGTGCGCAAAGCGGTTCCGGTACTGGCCCACCGAGTCGACCAGGTTTAGGAACTTTTTGTCGGCGCCGCCCTGTATCAGCATGATCATCTCTAGGATTAGCCGCTTGGTTCGCAGCGCAAACGCATAGTCGTACATGACCTCGTGGATCTGTTCGCGTACAGTGTCCTTTAATTTCTTGTTGCGGACAAGATAACCAACGATATAGTGATCAATGGCTACCTCCATGTCAACGCTGCGCGACATGACAAGTCCCCTGATAAATCTCGGATTCTGCCATTTAGATGGGTTGTCATCGACCATCTCTACTAGCGTGTCGGCAAACCGCTTGTTTGGCAGGACCCTGACGACAGAGTACAGCGAGAGCCTGTCCTTGGTCGGAGTTTTGGCCGGCACGTCGTAATAGAG
>JAHRAL010000021.1 GCA_020027325.1 Cenarchaeum sp.
GGGACGACATAGTCAAGCGTGGCATCAGAAAACCCTTCAAGCCGCATCCGGGCATCGTCGCCAAGAACAGTTATGGTCCCGTCGGGGTGGACCGTGCGGATCTCGATTATTTCTGCCGGACGGGAACCCGGGTTCTTTATGTTGAGGTCGTATGTCCGTCCCTTTGAGAGCGTCGCAGACAGTACAATGTTTTCCTGGACTGCGTCCTGCTGCTTTTCAGAGACCCGGGAGGCCTGACGGTTGTACTCGTCGACCCCGTCCAGGTATGCAAAGAGCAGCCCCATTGATGCGCCAAGCACCAGAAGGATCACTGTTGCTGCAATCACGGCACCCATTATGCATCACATGCGTATGCTGCCCAGCCGTGTGCAGAGAATTCAGAGTCGGCGCACTGGAGCGGGTCTATTGATGCCAGACCCTGTTCGACTAGCATTGCGTTTGCAGACGTGTCGCCCTGGCAGTATACCGCACCGACTAGCTCGGGGTCGTCCTGCTGCTGCAAGTCGTCAAGATCGACTATTGCCCACGAGCCGGGCGCGCACTCTGACGCAAGATATGCGGCTGCGGCATCCCGTAATGCGGCGTCCGAGTCTGGGCGCACAAGCGACAGGCGCACTGCCTGACCTTCAACTAGAATGGAGGCATCACCGACACCCGTGACAATGCCCGTATAGCACATTGCGTCAGAGAGCTCACCCGTACACAGGTTGAGATCGTGTGTCCAGTCTTGCAGATCAAGATCCACGCCATAGTTTCCCAAGTCCGGCAGCAGCAGGGTCTGGGCGCACAGCTCGGCAATGCCCTGATCCGCATCATACGTTGCAGGATCGATTCCACACACGTCCGTTATGAACAGGGTCATCTCCTCGACATCAAAGATTGGCGTATCATGCTCTTGTGCACCGGCGGGTGCCAGAACGCGTGTCTGATCCTGGGATTCATAGTCTAGCAGCTGGAATTCATACTGTATCTGCGGGGCAACGCTGCCGGCCAGCGGCCGGTATACCTCGGCCCGTATCGGAAACGGAATCCCGTCGACTACCTGTATCGTGCTCTGCTCTTGTCCTGCGTGGTACCCGGCCGTGACCAGCTCGACTGGCATCCCGTTGATCTCTCCTGCATCCACAGACATTACATAGAGCTTGTTTGACATTACGCTACCCCAGTGCGTGCCGATCTCCAGATCCCGGGGGTCGGTGCTATTTGCATACTCGCCCATCCAGAACACCGTCCTTGTGATTATCGAGGAGAGTAGATGGTGGTGCGGGTCAGAGGCTATGGAAAACCTCCCGTCGGTGCTCATCCGGAGTATGGCATTGTGCCATGCAGGATAGGTGCCATCGTGGTCTGCAAACGTTGCCTGGACTATCCAGACTGCGCCCTTCCATTCGTAGAGGCGGTCGATAAACTCGAGCTTTACGACTACGCACGGGCTAGAGATGGACGGTATTACGTGGTCTGTGCATATCTGGTAGGTAAAAGAGTCCATGGGGGCAAGGTTCTCGCCGAGGTGCCATGTCGGCACGGTGTCGGGCCGAGATTCGGCCGTGATGGGTGATGACAAGATCAAGAGAATGGATGCGCCAAGCAGCGCACACACGGCCCCCCACATGCGGGATTTGGCCCGTATGCGGCCCGCGACCCGCATCTTGGATTCTGCCGATCGTGCAGGTTGCAGTATATCATCGATCATTTCTTGGACGCACAGGGATCAAGGTCTGGTTTTGAATAAAAAGCCGCACGCATGGCTAGTTTGCACCGATCATCGCACGGAGGCGTTCAATTGCCGCACCAAACGCCCTCCAGACCACCAGTGCCGCAATCCCGATCAGGACAACGGCGATTATCTGGTAGACGTCCACGTCAAGACCCGCAGTCGCATCGGTGCCTGGTACTGTGATCGACGTCTTCGCAGTCCCGCCCCACGAGTTGGTAAGCGTGACGTCGTTGCCAGCACCCCTCTGTGCCGATATTGTGCAGGCATCCTCGACGGTGCATGCGCCCTCGACGGGCCTGCCGTTGTGTTCGACGGCCTCGATCTTGCCAAACGCTGCGTGCGGCCGGACATGGAGGAGTGTGTGCGGGCAGTCCGCACACGATACAGACAGGTCCAGCGGGTTGTCCCCGTCAATGTTTGCAATCTCGAGCAGCGGCGAGGTAAACGTCACCCCGGATCTCTCTGTGCGCGTGCGGCTGGCAGCAGAATCGTCCACGCCGTAGACAAAGTCGTACGCAGAGGGCGCCTCATAGATCAGGTTGATGTCAAGGTGTGCCGTGCTCTCGGCTGCAAGCGCGTACAGGTCGCCAAAGACCGCACTCGTGCGGTTGAGCACATAGTCCATGCGCCCACCCGTGTCGGTGCGGGCCTGCATCTGCCTCGGATACATGTCAGAGACGACCAGGTTGGGATACTCTGGATCCCCGGTCTTTTGGAGGACGTTCTGGCACACGTGATCATGGAGGTGTGTCAGGCCGCCAGAGTACGGGCCGGGCGGCACGGGCGAGATTCGGACATGCACGCTGGCATCTGCGACCAGCCCGTCTGAATCCGTCATTATGAGGCTTGCCGGAATGCCAAAGCGTGCGGCCGGATACGTATAGTTGTACGATATGATGTCGCGCAGCTGCTGCCCTGCAAACCCCGCAGTCTGGAGCGTGTTGTTCAGTACTGCGCGCTGGGAGTTGTTTTCCAGCATAAAGTCCGTCATGTCGTATGCAAAATAGACCCTGCCGTATCCTGCATGGACAAACATTGCCGAGTCCGAGTGGCGCCCAAACAAGACTGCGCCGTCAAGAAGCGAGGCGTCGTGCACGGTGCACCGCTCATCGTCGGGGCCCGATACGCCGGCAGCCTGGCTCCACTCTAGCGCGGCATCTATTGGTACCTGCCGGCCGACAAAGAGTGCCGCACCCTCATAGTCGGCCATGTTGAGCAGGGCGCGCCGCTGCTTGTGGGGCCCAAAGTCCGGATCATCGCGGCCTCCCCCCGCAGATCCCATATACTGGACCGCCATGACATGGCGCTTGGACCACGACCAGTTGCCGTTGTGTCCTGCATCGTCTTTGAGCGAAATGTACGGGTAGGGGTCTGCAAACTCGGGTTCGTACTGGACTAACAGCGGGCTTGTCGTGTTGTGTATGCTGCGTGCGCGCTCGGGGCCCGTGAGAATTGGGTGGACGCCATCTATATTGTAGAGTGTGGATTCGTATGCAATGTCGTGGATGCCGTGGTACGCGGTGCATGTCGGGCCTGCGTCGTCGTTTGTACGTCCCTGCGTGCACGTCGAGTTGTAGACTCTCGAGCCGCCGCCGTACCCGTGCTGCATGGTATGCGGGTCGTATCCTGGCAGATCATTTATCGTATGCGTGCATGATTCTGCGTCGCAATCAAACCGGTGTACGTTATCAAGTATCCCATGCGTCATGGCGTGGCGTACGGATATCGTTCCGATCCGCTCGTCCTTCCACCTATAGTCCGTCTCGTGCACAATGTGCACCGGATCCCAGACATAGTATGTCCCGTCAAGGTTTGCCGCTGCGTATCCGTCCGAGTCGGTGAGCGGCACGTGCGAGAGGACAGTCGAGAGCCCGGGATCCAGGACGCGGACCGGAAAGCTTGCAACCGAGGTGATGGGCGAGTATCCAGAGAACGCACCCCGCGGCGTCTGACCGTGATACGCCGCCATTGCATACGACCTTTTTGTGACAGAGTACGACTCGTCGGGGCCGTAGATGCCGTGCGGGATTACCGCGGTCCCGCTCTCTGTGCCTGGCCCCGAACCCCCGAATCCGGTAAACCCCCCGTGGCGGCAGCCGTGCCGGCCAAGCACGCAGATGCTCTCTAGCCGGGCGCACGCTGTGCCGGGGTTTGGAGGCACGTCAGACCCGCAGGTCTTTACAGCACTGCACCCCTCAAACCTGACGCGGATCTCATAGTCTAGTGCGTCGCCGGGATAAAACGTGGCATCTGGATTGTTCCGCCTGTGCCCGTTGTGGAGCACCGATGATATCGTAATCTCTGTGTGTATCTTGCACTTTTCGCGGTGAAAAAAGCGCCCCTCATTAGAGACCGTGATAGCATCAGAGCCCCCGACAGTCGTCCGCTTGTATATGACATTCTTTGCATCATCGCGTGCGGCATCTGCGTCGGACACGCCACATGCACAGACCAGTGCGATGCCCGTGCATGCCAGGAGCATCCGGGCCGCACTATTCAACGCCAAAGACCCGGAACGCGTTTCCACCCGCAGTCGTTATGATGATCCCTGGCGGCTCTGGCGGGCGCGGATCAAGGGCGGGGGTAAAACGCATGTCGGCAACGACTCCGGTACTGATTGTGCACGGCAGCGAGCCGCCGCTGCCGGCAATCGTCATCGTGGCGCATCCGCTCTCGGACTGGATGCTCCCGTCCAGGATATAGTGGATCCCCGTGATCCGCATGTCGCCAAGGCCGGTGTTTACAATCTCGGCCCCCCACGACGTCGTACCGCCCTGATCGTGGACGTATGTGCGTATGATGCGAATCGATTCTGATATTTTTGAGATCTTTTGGTCGATGATCGATTCACCGGCGCTCGCAGTAGAGGCAATGTCATCGCCGACAAAGTACAAGAGCGAGGCAGCAGCCGCGGCAACGAGCCCAAAGACCATTGCAAAGCCCACGACTTCAGAAGCCAGTCGGAGGTCCGTACTATCTCACCAGAACCGTGTGGATGCCGGTGAATGCGTATTCCTGCGGCGTCACGACCCCGATGACCACCCCATACTGCCCGCCGGCCACAAGATCAATGCCGTGTATGGATGGTCCAATGTCCATCGACTCGCCGGGGTGCAGGGTGCACGATATAGTGCAGGTCTCGCATGCCGGCGGGGTGCCTATCTGGCATACGGCCTCGCCGTTTGGCAGGCTGGCCGAGAGGGTGCACGAATCGCCCGCGCACCGTCCGGCATCGGGTGCAATCAGGCTCACAGACGACAGCTCTAGCTCGCCGGTGCCGTCGTTGCTTATCATCCCGTAAAGGATCGCGCTGCTGCCGATCTTTTCAAGGCCCAGCCCCGATACTGCCATGGAATGGTTTACGGCCATCATCTCCACCTGGCCGTCCAGGTAATGCGAGGCCGCGCCGCCAAGGGCCATGGTCAGCGACAGGGCCATTGCAATTGCGACCATTGTGATCATCGCCGCGTCTCCTGGTGCCCGGCGTGCGCCGGTGCACGCTCAAGCGTTTGGGTTTGTGTTAAACATCTCATGCTCGTCACTCTGGGGTTCGACTGACAGGACCAGCCTGTGCTTGTCGGTCAAGAGCAGGCACTGGCCCGTGTCAAAGAGCGTTATTGCATTCTTTTCATCCTCGGAGAGGTTCATGTGCTCGAGGAGCAGCTGCGCTTCGGACTCTGTGTTCTTCATCAGGAACTTTGTTCCGGCGTTGTTGAGGTACGACTTGCCCTCGTGCGAGTGGATCATGTCGCTGAGCTCCTGGACTATGAAGATACACCAGACATTGTACGCCCTTCCAAGCTTTGCAATCGATGCGACATACTGGGCTATGCTCTTGTGCCTGAACAGCTTCCAGCCCTCGTCGATGATGAGCAGCTTTGGGACGTGGCGGGGCATTGTGCGTATCATCTTCCAGAATTTTCCCAGCGAGAGGAGCAGCATTATCCGCTCCTCGTCGTCGCTTGCGTCGTTGAATGCAAGTATCGTGCGGCTGCCAAATGTGGAGTCGCCGCGGAATATCTCGGACTCGCCGCCCATGACAAAGTCGTCAAGGTACGTGTGATAGTCCCTGTCCGGCTCTTGCTTTAGCTGGCGGTACATGTCAAAGAGCGACGAGCATTTCTGCGCTACTGCGCGGAACGCCTTGCGCGCCTTTACATCGTCGCCGACCTGGGCAATGTCTGCCAGGAAACTGGCAGCAAGCGTGGGGTTGTCGTCAAATATCCGGAACGGATCAAAGCCGAGGCGCTCGGACATTGAGACGTTGACGACGCGCATCCCCTCAATGTCTGCAAACCCCCTTGCATACTCGCTCTTTGGATCTATTCCAAGGAGGACTGCGTCGGGGTTTTTTCGCAGGAACCTGCGTCCGAGCATCTTTGTCAGAAACGACTTGCCGGCGCCGGACCAGCCGATTATCGTGGTGTTATAGTTGGGGCGCATCCGGTAGTTGAAGATTATCGGCGCGTCTGTGTGCAGCGACGTTCCTATCGGTATTCCCCCCGGCACCTCTATGAGGTCGTTTGAGGTGAATGGAAAGAACGGCGACATGCTGTTCAGATCAAATGTCAGATCGGCAGCAGTCGGATACGAGGCGTTCCACAGGTCCATGTGGACTGCCGCCGGGGCATCGACCTTGCAAAAGCTCTGCTTGCAGTACATTGAGAGGCGCTTTTCCTTCCGGACTAGATCGTCTGGTGCGCCGGCAAGGACCGCCACTATGCCGACCCCAAAGAGGCGCGTCCGGTTGTTGGCTACCAGCTCTGTGAGGTGCTGGGCCTTTTGGAGCTGTGCAGCTACGGTCTCGTCCTTGCTTGCAATCACCTTGAGGTTCTCGGTGAATCCGCGCATCCGCATGGCGGCCGTATGCTGCCTTATCGGGCGTACCGTGACGCACATTGCATCTATGAGGCGCTGCCCCTCGGCGCCCCCGTACGAGTCGACATACATGTTCATCATGTCTGCCACCCAGGCAGGCGGGAGCATTCCGGGGAGCTCATAGAATGCAAAGCACCTGGCAGTCCGGTTGTCGGCAAGCCCGAGCCCGGACATTGTGTGCCTCCTGACTGCGTGGCGCATGAGGCCCGAGCTTACGGTAAACTGGAATCCCGACGATACTATGGCGGCGTCCAGCGGCTCAGAGGATGCCAGGTGGGCCTCGGACAGGGTAATGCCTGCTGTGTGCCCGCCGACGTTGAGATCGACGGTCTTTCTTGACAGCCATATCACCATGGGCCGGGTAATCCCAAGGAGGAGTGATGAGAATCCAGAGAGCGCCTTTGCCTTTTCATCGGCATGCATCCCGTCAAAGTTTACAGGATACACCCGGTAGACGTACTGGCGGTCAAACTTTTCATAGTCCGCCCCGTCCTGATCGCACTGTACTTGAGCGGCCGCCTCCATCACCGATCCCGCCAAGAGATCGATTTAAGGGCGGTAATACCGGCCAGTTACTGCCATCACCTCGGCTGCGGTCTTTGGGTTCTGGCCCATGCACTCCTCTAGCAGACCTATGCGTTTTTGGAGGTCCTGTGCGGGGTTTGCAATCCCGAGGAGGGCCGCGGCATCGCGCAGCTTTGCGCTCTTTATGAGGAGCTCTTCGGGGGAGTACTCTGTAAACGTGTCCTCTATGGTGTCATACTGGAATATCGTCTCCATCTGCGGGATCCGGGCATCCGGGCTTGTGAGGACCTCGTCGACGCAATAGATGCGGCGCACGACCCTGTCGCGCCGGGGCGAGCGGAGCTCCCGGCAGTGCCACACGGTCCAGAGCAGCGAGAGGTATGTGTTATCAACGCGTGCAAACCTGATCCGCTCTAGCGTCTTTTTGGTGCTGGGGGCGTGCATCGTGGTGACCCCGCCGTGGCCTGCCGCCGCGTTCTCAAATGCGGCGTATATCGAGTCACGGCTGCGCGCCTCGCCGATGATTACCAGGTGCGGGTGGTGGCGCAGCGTCACAGGTATGAGGTCCTCGATGCGGTATGTGAGGGCCTTGTTGAGGACGGAGTCACGCGTCCTCAGCGATAAGAGGTGGCGGTGGGGGAGGCGCATCTCTGGGGTGTCCTCTACTGTGACTATCATCCAGTTCGGGTTTGCAAGCGCCAGGAGCGCATTGGATGCCGTCGTCTTGCCTGATGACGTCATTCCGACTATAATGTTAAACGACATTGCATCGACTAGCGTCCACCAGTATGCTGCCATCATCGGCGTGAGCATCCCGCCGCGGATAAGGTCGACGATTGTCAGCACGGTGTCCGAGAACTTGCGGACGTTCATCGCGGTTCCAAGCGAGACCTCGTCGCGGAATGCCACAGACACCCTGCTGCCCTCGGGCGTCACGGTGTCGACTATGGGCTCGGCGTTGCTTGCATGCGAGTCGCACCGCTCCAGTATCCGTGCCACAAGGTTGGTAAACTCTTCTTCAGTGCCCAGGCGTATGTTTGTAGCATAGACTGGATACTGCTTGTGCGTGCGCAGCACGACCCCGACTGTCCTGTATCCGGGGATCATTATATCCTCAATGTTGTCGTCTCTAAATAGCGCATCAAGCGTCCAGTACCCGTATACGTTGCGCCGGACGTAATAGTCAAAGATATCGCGGTTCTCCAGTGCGCTGCCCGATATTCCAAGGTCGGCTACTGCCTTCCAGATGTGGTTTTGTATGCTGTTTGCATCAAGGGTGTGGCCCGAGCCCGTGTCCATCGACATGTAGAGGTGGCTTGCAACTGCATGAATCACGCCCTCGAGCTCGGCTGAAACGTTTGGTTCAGATACTATGTACTGCCCGTCGTGCGTGATAAAGATCCGTGCGCTGCCGACATTGTACGACTCGAGCACGTCGGCCTCTTTTATCGTGTGCGGCACCGATGCGTGGCGGATGTCAAGGGCGTGGATCTTTGTATAGGTTCCGTCATGGACGATATCCTTGACGGCCCTGTCCATCATGTCAGTGTGCGCGCCGTTGTGCCTTAACCGGCCGCGTATCTTCCACATATTGCAATACGGGGGCGAATCCGCATTTAACCCCCCGATTGACTGTGAATGCGGGGCTGGCGGCCCGGGTGCGTACCCCCCTATACTGCGTCGGCAGTTATGGCGCCAATCTTCAAAAGCGCGCTCTTGTAGCTGGCAAGGCCCGAGTTTATCATTGCGGCAAGCTCTGCGGCATCCTCGGAGTATAGCTCGGCATGGCGGCCGTCCTTGTGATAGATGACGACCATGTCCCTTTTCTTGCCGGCAGGCTCCCTGAGCGTGCACGAGTCCATCATATCATAATCAAGCGAGAGTATGCAGCCAAGCTTGTACTCTTCTACGAGTACGCGCATGTTGCTTACGTGGATGTCTGCCTTGCCGTGCCTGAGCCTTGCAGGAAACGCCCCCAAAAGCGCCTCGCCCTTTTGCAGAAACATCATACACTGTCGATGGTGCGCGTCCAATTTAAGGCAGTTATCTATGCGGTGCGCCCGGACACCACAGCTGCGCACTCTGCAAAGTACGGGTCCTCGTGCGCCCGGATCTCTGCATCATAATGGCCCCCGTCGGCGGCCCCGGCGGGCAGTCCGTCCTCTGCGGGCACGTTCTCCCGGAGATAGTTTAGCCTTGCAACCAGGCTCGGGTACTTTGTTGATGCGTGGCGGCGCATCCCGTCGTTGTAGAGTATGGCCTCATAGACTGATACGGAGGCGTGGAATCTTGGCTCATAGACTGCAAGCGAGTCAGTCGCATAGTTGAGATTGTGTGCAGACGGGTCGGTGTCAGTCTTTGCCCGCACCATCTCGGGCGTAAGCATTTCCGGGTGCACTGTCGGCAGCAGCGTCCACGCATCGGCTGGCCCCCCGTCGCCGTCCCAGCTGAGCATCGTCGCAGGATAGCCAAAAAGGAACTTTATCTTGATGCCCTCTAGCGTGACAGACCCGTCATCAGAGACGGACTTGTGCCTTATCTGTTCTGCACGCTTGGTAAATCCGCCGATCTTTTTGAAGAGCGCATTGTGCGTGAAAAAACATCCGGCAGACGCGTCATACCAGGCATCGTTCCACACATACTCGTCAGGAATCCGGGCCGGAACGTCCCCGTGCCGCGATGCAATCACGGGGCGTATTGACGAGTCGAGGATTATCTCTGCGTCCTCTGGTATCGTTGTCGGGTGCCACATGTCCGAGTTTGGTCCAAACTCGGTCCGTTCCTTGCTTGCAACCTTGGCAATGTCGTCGGCAAACGTGGTGCGCAGGGACTCTGTAAACGTCTGCTGTGATGCAAATTGCGCATTGAACCGCAAGAGTGCGTCCATGACAATCTCGATCTCCTTGACTGCGAATCCGTATGTGAGGCGGACACTTGATGCCGAGTCCCACGTCAGCACAATCCTCTTGCCCCTCGGCGTGGCAGTGCAGAGGAGCTCCCATCCAAGGTCAAACACCACCCCCCTCTTTGCACTTGCAAGAATCAGCCCCCGGTCAGTTATGTGCAAGAGTGTGTCGCCAAGACGCCTGTGCGCCGATACTTCAAACGAGGCGATCTTGTCCGCGCCCCGGGGCAGCTGGCCGGTCATAACTCCAAGTCCGTAGGGTGCATTTAACCCGTGCAAAAACGTGTATTACCCGTGCGGCATCGACCCTAGCCGTCATCAGACTTGTGTGGGTCCCCCTTTTTGACAATGTCGTCTTGTGTCTGGCGCTTTTTTGAGACCAGCGATCTGATCTGCCGCAGCCGTAGCTTGTCTGTCAGCCCCATGGAGCTTGCCCTGGCCGCGCTGTGAGCCAGCTTTGTACGAAACTTTTTGCCCGACGAGCGCGTTTTGTAATACGGTTTGCCCCGTAGCGGCGCGCCCCACCCGTATCTTGCAATATCGGATAGATCACGGCCCTTTAGGTACGCCTTTTCGGCCCCCCACCGGAATGCCGGAATCGACTGTGCAAGTGTTGCCTGCGTCCCAGAGACGATTACGCTTCCGGCCACCCCCGCAGTGGATATGTGCTGCTGGACCGACGACATTACGCTTGTCATCATGGGTGCAAGCATTACTGGAAAGTATATCGCAAGTACAAGCACTGCAAGCGACATAAAGAACTGGCGCACGCCGATTGTGAGCTCCTGGATGGCCGGGGGCGCAGAGTCCGCACCGTCCCCTGCCTGATCAACGACTGCGTCAATCCTGCCAAAGTCGCTGCTTTCCAGGTCGGCCAATACGGCGACGCCGGCAGATATTGCAAGTGCGGAAAAGACGGGTACTATCATGAGTGCCACAAGCGTGTCGCGCATGAGCGACGTCATGCGGTTAAACTGTGGTATGAGCGAGAGTGCAAGTATCAGCGGCACTGCCACGGCCAAGAGCCCCGTCAGCACAAAGCGCACGGTTCCTAGCAGGAACGCCGTCAGCGACATGGTGAGCAGCGCAATAGACTTGAAGACGTACAGGAGCGCCTCTGTCAGCAGCGCCGTAATCTTTCGCTGGTACCCCTCGCCTATGCCCTCTAGCACGTCGGCATCGGTGCCGCTGCCGGTAATGCCGTCCACTATGGCAGTAAACGTGGCGCCGACTAGCTCGACACTGCTGCCCCCAAACAGGTCGACATAGTCGACCCGGGGGTACGTCCCGGGGCTCATGTATGAGAGGAGCGCGGCCACCGTGTCGTGTGCCATTGCCGGATCCGAGGGGTTTAGTATCCAAAGCGACGTCCACTCGACGACGTCGGCTGTCATGTCCCAAAAGTACGGAAATACCATTATGAGTATGAGATAGAGCATTCCGTTGCCGAGTATCTTGGCGCCAAGCTTGGGGGGCACGAGGTTTACTGATTCGAGGCCAAAGCTCAGGCCGGCCATGACCATGGCGACAGACATTACAAAGAACGAGACGGTCCTGAAATTGGCATACATTGCATAAAGCGAGCTTGTTGCATCTGTATTTGCAGCCATGTCGAGCACCTCGAATCGCGGCATTGACGTAAACAAAAAGAGAAATGTCAGGGAGAGCTCCTTTTGGAACAGGATTGCAACAAGCGATATCCCAAGCAGCGCGGATATTGCCGTGATTATGAGTATCGGGCCCCCGAGCAGCGTGCGTTGCCGGCCCTTGTGTGCAGGCAGGCAATGCATCTTTGATGACAGGCCCACGGTACAGTATGCCAGCCTGTCCAGGAACAGGGCAATCCTGTGCCCGGTCGCCGTCACCCCAGCAGTGCTAGACTTTGCCGAAATTGCCATCGCGTGTCCTCAAACATTGAGTGTCAAATCCGTTAAAAGGAAAATCGATCTAGAATGTACGTGTGTTACACGCTAGCCACAAGGCCGGCACATCTAGTGTGGTCACTTTGTGCCGGTTTTTGTGCTATCTATCACAGACACACGCAAGAAAAATACGGGTTTACAGACAGGTGTGCGTTATGATAAAAGAACCCAGTGTGATGGGCATGAACATGCTGATTACCAAGATGAAGGAGCTGACCAAGTCAAGCCATAAGCTAAACGACGAACTGGACATATTGTATACCAGGCTCTATACAGAACGGAATCCGAGAAAACTGCACGCTTATGACATAGCGATACGCCAGCGCCTACAAAAAATGCTCAGGTACCAAACCGCGATAAAGGCCCAGATCGAGGGATATGTCAAGATGTTGGACGTTAATCGGCGCGGTGGCAAACGATAAACCAAACAGTCATATTCTGTTGTCTTGTATCAGTATATGCATGGTTTGTGACAAAGACGGCATGGACAAGTATGAAAAACAAATACAAAAAATCTTATTAGAGACAGAACGAGAAACTGCTAGGATATCCAAGCTCACACCCTTAGAGCTTGGCAGGTTTCTTTGTGATCCATCCCCATATTCCGGCAGGGCACCCAGGCTTCCGCCTTCAGTCAAACGCCAACTAGACGAGTTGGAAAAGAAGGACAAGCATTCATCCGCAATCGGACGCAAATTAGAAATGATAGCCAAGCGGGGCAAGTGCAAGTGCAAGTGCTGCCTGCACATATAGCCGCATCAAGGAACGGCCGCCGGACAGTCAGAATTGTGCCATAGGAGCCAAAGACACGCCTAGTCCAGCCCCCTGCCACTGACTGTGGGCCTTGCCGGACACGCTAGGCAGACCCGTATCCGTCCCTGCGAATCTGCCGTGCAAATGCACGATTCTCAAAAAATGCGGCAACGTGTTCGCCGGCCAGAACCAGCATGGTAGCCGCGGCCAGCACGGTTCTCTCAAGTGAGCCAGCAGACACGTGCTCCAATATGAGCGACAGCGCAGCTATGCCGGCAAGCTCGAGGCCAAAGTGCGCAAGGGCCGCCCAAACCCCGACCCGGCGATATAGAATCCGAAAGATTACGTTTACCTCGCGCCTCAGTATAAGCTCCCGACCAAACCGGAGTGTATAGAGTGCGTCGCAGCAAAAGCACGCAATCCAAGCTGCAAAGACTGCGGCAAGCGCCCATAACTGGACGTGCTGTATCTCTATTATGATCACGGTGGCAGCAACCACCAGCGACACGGTGACTAGTATCGAGAGCCGGTTGGCACACATTACTTTGTGTCGTCGTTTTGGCTGTCGTTGCCGTCATTGTCCGGATGCGTACGTATGCGCCTTTTGGACATTCGAAGCTTTGCTATTGAGACCATCATAAACAAGCTCAATATTGCAATTACGACATAGCGTAAGTTGTCACTAAACCTGTTAAAGAATGTCGTAAATCCAGAATAAATGTCAGAGTCAGGATCATCTTCACCAACAAGAAACTGTATAAGTCCCGGCCCGACTCCTACAAGTATGGCCGCGAAGGTCATGGTCACTATTACTCCATATAGACGCTCCCTTGTCTCGGCATCCATTGTGTCCTTACTGATGACCACAATACCGCATATGTAAAATGAATAAAAGGCGACATGGACCGCTATCCCTTTTGTATGTCAAAGCTCTCAGACAGTATCTTGCGGTTATCAATGCTCACGACAAGATCCTTGCGTCCAAACTCGGACACGGTCGGGTATATCTCAAACTGCCCCGTGCTGTCAGACACTACCGTATAGTGCTGGCCGTCAAAGTCTACGTCTGCTCGCGTACTCGGATAGAGCTTGCCTGCGGCATCATAGAGCGTGACCTCTAGCGAGATGGGCGTACCAAGCTTTGCAGTATAGACGCGCCTTGCAGGTGCATGCACGGCCCCATAGCCTAGTGCCGAGTGCTTTGCCAAAAACGGCTTTGGAAATACATAGAGGCCCGTGTTCGAGCCGGAGCGCCTGTTCTTGGACCTGTACTGCCTTTGTGCTTTTTGCGCCCTCTGTACTGCGTTGATCGGCGCCTTTGTGATATAGCGGCGTACCAAAAAGCGGAGTATTGCCAGTGCGTGGTGCTCGGGATACAGGGCCTTTCTCTCCTTTGCTGCCACATACACCAGGATCACAGACACGATTGCCAGGTGCCAGGCAGGCAGGATGTATGCTAGATACCCCACAAACATGGCCAGGCCCATGATGAGCAGCTGCTTTGGGGACATTCTTTGCATGAGGGGTATCGGGGTCGGGAAGACCTTTTGGTTAAACGCGCTGATGGACCGGAAATAGACTACCTCGTCATAGTCAGAGTTGTACACGCAGTATCGTCGCCCAAGGGGCTAAAAAGGAGGGGTGCGTGCAGTATCGGGTTTTACCATCAGGCAAGACAGCTGTCCGCGTCGCCTGCGGTGTCAGGCACCCTTGGCTTTTCGGGCCTTGCGGTCTCTATGCGGGCGCGCCATTTTTGCAGGGGTGGGGGTTGGCGGTTTCCAGCCGGGTTTTGGTTGAACCAGCGTCATGATTTTTATCGGCTCCCCCGGCGTGTATTTGTAATCATCGCCTGCAGTATAACAGTCGTCTTCGCTGACCTCAAAGTCCCTGTCGTAATCGGGCGGGGTGTTCTTGGACATACTGTCTAGTCTATGTACTTGGTTTCATATAAAGCCTGTGCCCTTTTGACCGCTTTGATGCGGTGGTTTTTGGTCAAATGTCCGCGAACAACCTCCATGAGGGCCGCGTATTGCTCTGTTGCATATTGCTGATGATTCAGCAAATAGAATTTGGTGCTCAACGTGTCAAGCCTGCCGTTGGCAAAGTCGCCTAGTTTGATTTGCCATGTGTTCAGGTATCTTTTGATTTCCTTGAACTCGTTTGAGCCTACTATGGGATTCCCTTCTTTGGCCATCCGGATCAATTTTTGTGCCCGGGTGTAAATCCTCTCAACACCGGGATTTGGTTTGGTGCTCTTGTGCCATTCGGTATAATCAGTCAATGGCGGCATGTTCCCCATGTCCCACATCCATGCCTCTATCTTTGCAATAGGCCATTCTGCCTGTTCTGCATGGCTTAATTCGTGCACCATTGTGCGCTCTGCATATTCTGCGGTGTCGTCTTGTTCAACGTACAAGTCAATACTAGAGGATGGTTGCCAGTACCTGCCCGCCCACACAGTTATGGAATCGTCCTTTATTGTCAAGCTGCGGACATGTTGGCGCAATTCGTAGAATTGGTCGAATGTCTCTAATGCCGCATTGGCGTATTCCCTATTCGTTGTTTTTACGGTTATCTGTGGGTCTGTGTATTTGCGAACAAACGGGCAGGACAGGGGCCAACTGCGTCCGGCATCCCTGTTGGTTTTGTCAGGTTCGTCTTTGTTGGATTCTGGCATATCGACATTCGCCTTGAACCAAGCTGACCTGTCAGGATCTCGCAGTTATGGTAATCGTCTCGTTGATTGTAGATCCGATTCCAACAGTGGTCATTTGTGTGTCGACGATGTATGATTGGCCGATATTGATGTCTGGGGTAGCACTGCTACCACAGCTGGCAGAAGTTATTTCGTGTTTGATGCTGTATGAGGCGCCGGGATTGATCGTAGCTGTAATACTCACAGAGCTATTCGACTTTGTGGCGTTATTGCTACCGGATTGACATGCGTCGTGTATCTCTATGATGGGGGCTTCAAGCACCGATGTCCCGGTATTTTTTATCGTAAACGAGAGTATGTGGGTGTCCCCGACCGAGGTAATCTTTGCGCCGCCGATCAGAAAACTCTCCTGGGTGGTCAGTATGCTTGCCTCCTGGGTCACAAAATACGTCACGGCACCTGCAAGGCCGATGGTCATTGCCAGTCCCAGCGCGATTCCCATGATGTTGGATACCGCCCTTTGTCGGCGTCGTGTGCGGTTTCTTTTGTTTTTGGTCATTGCCCACAGTATCCGATTCGAAATTGAATAAAAGGGGCCCAATTTCCGCATTCTGGATGCCATGTGCACAGATACCAGAGCCCAGCTTTTCCATTTAAGGGAAATTTTGTCGCCGTTGCATGGGCAGGCGGCGCGAACGGGCACAGGTTTGCAGTGTCGCCGGTGCTGCAATCTCGCTGATTGCCTACATGCTCGATGCCAGGCTGGCAGGACTGGCAGGCTTTGCCACATGCTGTACGATATTTGGACTCTTGCTTGTATCGCGTGCGGGCCTTGCACGTGCACAGGAATCGCTCCTTGCGGGGGCCTCGTCACTCTGCCAGGTTATGATAGGAGCCATCAAAAAGGCCGCCGCACTGGTCCCGGCACCAAGGCGCAGCAGGGCTCGGACTCCGACGTTTAGGATAAAAAAGCCGCATACAGAGTCCCGTGTTGCAGCAGTCATGGGCCCGCACATTAGGAGGGTCCTCGATGCAGTGACTGACACGGGCACGCTGAGGCGCGTATACGGCGAGCTAAACCCCAACATGGTCAAGAGCGTGGCACTAGCCGGGCTGGCAATCGATCTCAAAAAACTGCGAAGGGAGGCAGGAATGGCGCTGATCATATCCGGGCTGGCAACTGTCATCCTAGCAGTCATACTCGCATACGTGACAGAGCATGCGGGCCCTGTCGCAGCCGCGTTTGCGCTGCCGGTAATAGTGCTGTTTTATCCTAGGATAAAGCTGATGGTGGCAGCTTCAGAGCGAAAGCATGCACTCGGCGACGAGATGACGTTTTTTGCCGTGTACTGCCTGCTTTTAGCCGAGGTCGGAAAGACCGTGGTTCATGCGCTGGCAAGCGTGTCCGGGCGCGGGGTCTTTCCGGCACTAGAGCGCGAGGCCGCCGTCATGGAGCGCGGACGCGGGCTCGGGATGGGAAAGATGGTCGCACTAGGCGACCTTGGACGGAATCACCCAAACCGCGACTTTGGCGACCTCCTTGGCGGCTATGTTGCGGCGTTTAATGCCGGGGATCCAAAGGCGCACCTGAGGGCACAGGCAGAAAAGCTCCTCAAAAAGATGCAAAAGCGGCTAGAGGCATACCGCGAGCACAGCACGTCGCTGTGCGTGATGGTGACATTCATGATGTTCTTTCTGCCCGTAATGGTCGCACCCATTGCAATGATTGCAGGCGCGGGATCGGCGCTCTTTTTGTCCCAGGTATCGCTCCTGGTGATGCCCGTAATGACGGTGATGGTCTGCGTTATCGCGCACACGGTCCAGCCAAAGTTCGGCGATGCTGCAAGGTTTGGCTGGAGGGTTCCGTTGTGTATTGCAGCAGGTGCCGGGGTGCTGGCATGGGTGCTAGAGCCAGAAAAGACGTGGCTCATCATGGGTGCTGCTGCCGTTGCGTTTGCAGCATGCGGGGTTGCTGCCACCTGGAGGCGGCGGCGCATTGCGTCTGCAATAGACGGGAACCAGGCGCAGTTTTTTCGCGACATTACGTCGCACATCAGTTCCGGGGACTCGAGCGTCTCGCATGCGATGAACCGCGCCGCGGGTTCGGGCCAGTATGACGGCATCTTTGCCTCGATCATATCGCGTGCAAACTTTCGCATCAGGTATGCCGGCGAGCTCATACAGGACGTGCTCGCAGATACCGCAAAAGAGTCGTGGCTTGGCAGGTTTTCATTCTTTTTGCTTTCGCGGATTGCAGACACCGGATCAGTTGATGCCTGGGTCCTGACGCGCACGACAGAGTTTGTCGAGCGGTTTGTCTCACTAAAGCGCGACATAACGTCGGCCATAAGGCTCTACATGGTAGTGGCAGCAGTCTCGCCGGTCGGTGTGGTGGCAATGACGTGGTTCCTAAAGTCGATCCTGGTCGGCTTTCCTGCCAGCATTGGCAGCATACAGCCGGACGATTTTGGAATCGGCATGTCGAATGCCGGAACCGCATCAGGGTTTGATGAGGCAGTCAACGTCCTGACCATGGCCAGTGCCATATGTGCAAACGTGGCAGTTGCAAAGATTGCGTCCATGAGCATGACTGACATGCGCCCGCTTTTGGCAGGTACCCTAGTCGCACTGGTGTGCATACTCGCAGTACCGCACTTTCCGGTGCACTGACCGTGCCTAAAAAAATGGTTTTGTGCAACAACTAGATGTTGCATGAAACCATTTTTTTCTGGTTCCCCGCCCATTCTGGCAGGTACATGGTAATAGGCGTGCAATAATATAAGTGTCACTGTTTGGTGCAATTTGCGCTGGCCATCTCTGATTTCTGTCAATCTGTGAATACAATCCAGTTTTGGCTAGACGTGTGTGCATGAAATCATGTGGCACATGCTTGCAAGTATGGTAGAATAATGCGCAAAAACGAGTTTGGCGCAAAGTATATGAGGGCAGAACACGGTGCAACATCTGATCTGAAATGTCGGACAGCAAGTTAACAGATGATCACACACTTGATCAAAAACAGTTCCTGCAAGAATTACAGGAAATGCACAGAGTATTTTTGGCCAGTCTGGAAACAAAGATAGCTAGCATGATAAAAATACCAAATCGCAATAATGGACAGATTATAGAGATGCAAGTCAATCCGGCTTCAACTGGAAAAATTAAAAGGGGCGTGGAAACACTTGTCGAAGATAAAGACGCAATCAGGAAAATTATTTTGAAAAATACCAAAACTAATGAAACCTTTATGGTGAGTACATTGGTTGCGAAATTCAACTTGGATCTACGTAATACGAAATCCGTTCTAGACGAGTTGGTTAAAGAGGGAATAATTGATGGCAGTTGACAAAAATTGTAAGGAGATCAGGGGAGAAGTTATTGTATGTCAGTTTAGAAAACATAGCAGAATAAGAGTAATTCATGGGTCTAGTAGTCACAGAGCAATGTCATGCAGTTTGGAGCATGCGTACTGTCTAGTTGACAAGCCATATACACGTAGGCAGGATTAGTAGGATGGGGTTAGTACCTCTTTGGTACAGCCATGGATTTTCATAAAACTTGATGAAGGTTTGACGAGTTTAGTATGTTGTTGGCCAGATAATCGCGTTTTACAAGCTTGGCCATGCCAGTATATGTCAAAAATAACATCATTTCCAGCCATTTACGCCCCTCCGTGTCCTGATAACAGGGCCACACTACTTTTGGGACTGGACGCAATCCGTAAAATCACTCATACTTTAAATAAGGACTTTTTTGGGAACGGGTTGTAAATGAAGCGCACAATGTTCCTTGTAGCAGCGTTGGCAACACTTTCGCTTGCAAGCTTTGCAGGAAGCGCGTACGCACAGGGTTCTAGTGACGAGGCTGCCGGATTCAAGTACTTGGGCGCAGGCCTGGCATTTGGAATTGCGGCATTTGGCGCAGGAATCGGCCTAGGACAGGTCGGTGCCGCAGGCCTGGCAGTGATCAGCGAAAACCCCGCACTCCAGTCAAAGGTATTCATCTTTGTAGGCATGGTAGAGTCTATTGCAATCTATGGCATTGTAATGATGTTTATCATCCTCGGCCAGTAGGCCGCACGATTCCCTACATGTATCGCAGTTTTGTAATGTCGAGGATGCGCCCGCAGTAGCGGCACTTTAGGACGCGCCCCGTCTTGTCCACGACGTCCATCATTGACTCGATAGGCTCGCCGCTGTTGGTGACACAGTCGGGGTTTGTGCACATGAATATCCGCCCGATCGAGTTTGGCAGCGAGACGCGGTGCTTTTCGACTAGCTTGTAGTCGCGGATAATGTTGACAGTGGCCCGCGGCGCGATTACTGCCAGCTTGTTTGTGTCATCATCGCGGAGCAGGATGTTTTCGACCTTTATGATGTCCTTTTTGTTGTGCTTTGCACTGGGTACGTTGAGTGCAATCGTCACCACGCCGCCGTCACTCCCGTTTATGCTCAGCGCCGCGAGGACCTGAAGGCCCCTGCCCTCGTCTATGTGATCAATTACGGTTCCCTCGCGAATGCGCCGGACCGTGAGCTCTGACTCGTCCATGGCATAGTATGTATAAGTGCCCGTATATATGATCAGCCATGGAGATGCGCGGTGCCGACGTCACGTCGATACGCGACTTTGGGCGCGGGGATCTCGAGGAGATCTTTGCGGCAACTGACCGCATCACGGACATGGAGCCGGGCCGGCGGCGCCAGCTTTGCGCAGGCAAGTCGCTTGGATACCTCTTCTTTGAGCCAAGCACCAGGACGCGGCTCAGCTTTGAGGCGGCGATGGCGTCAGTCGGCGGGACGTCGTTTGGCATATCAGACAAGGAATCCTCGTCTGCGCAAAAAGGCGAGTCGCTAGCCGACGTTGTGCGCATGATGTCGATATACTCGGACGCAATGGTCCTCCGCCACTCACTAGACGGGTCCAGCCGGTTTGCAGCCCAGGTGTCTGACAAGCCGGTGATCAACGGCGGGAGCGGGACCGAAGAGCACCCGACGCAGGCAATCCAGGACCTGTATACGATGAGAAAAGTCTGCGGCAAGATTGACGGGCTCACGATAGGAATCGTCGGGGACCTAAAGTACGGGAGGACGGTCTATTCGCTCCTGCACGGTCTTGGCAACTATGACGTAAACGTGTATCTGGTCTCACCCGAGTCCCTGCGGATACGCGCCGACTCTGTCTATGACATCAAGAAAAAGACAGAGTATGTCGAGTCTGACAACCTCAACGAGTGCATCGATGCACTTGATGTCGTTTATGTGACCCGCGTGCAGCGCGAGCGCTTTCCGGACGTCGAAGAGTATCTAAAGGTGCGCGGAAGCTATGTGATCGGCGCGGACATGCTCAAAAAGATGAAGGAAAAGGCAGTCGTGATGCACCCCCTCCCGCGTGTCGACGAGATTGCCCCCGAGGTCGACTCTACTCCGGCGGCACGCTATTTTGAGCAGGCCAGGTACGGCATGGACACGCGTGCGGCACTGCTTGCGCTGATTCTAGGGGATGGCGACCTCTAGAGTGGCCGGTTATGGCAAGAGAACCCGCCTAGAAAGCTTCCAGACCTTCCGGACGATGTTACCATAATCACATAGATGCATGAATGAGCCGGTCCGGATGATAAAGTCGCACCACCGGTTTTGGGCTTATAGTTTGGTTTTATGCCTAGCCTTCAAACCCTGCCAACAGTTCGCGCCTCTTGCCCAGTGCACGCACTACTAGGAGCGAGGCGCCGATGACGACCCCGCCAATCAGCGGCGCGGCAAGCTGTGCAAGGGACAGCTCGACGGGTTCTGACGGCGGCGCATACGATCCCAATGTCGGATCGGTTATCTGCACCAGCCCGAGCTTTGCTGCGCGCTGTTCGGCAAACCAGATGTTGCCGTCGTCATCAGATGCGGTAAACTGGACCCAGGATTCTTCTGTCGGGATTGCGACCTCGGCCAGTGCGCCAGAGTCCGGGTCATATACGGCAAGCAGGTCTATGGTGTGGAGTGCAAACCAGACGTTTTGGTGCCTGTCAAAGGATGCAGAGTTTGCCAGTGCCTCCGGGTATGGTGCTGCGACATGTATCGAGTCCGCCGTTGCCGGATCAATCCGCGTTATCCCTCCCCCCTGGCGGTGCTCTGAAATCCATGCGCGCCCGTCATTATCAAACGATATAGTTTCTGGACCCTCCAGAGGCGGGTCGGGCGTGACCTCTTTGATCTCGCCGGTGGCCGGATCTATCCTTGCAATCCCGCCGCTGTTTTGGCCCGTAAACCAGATGTCGCCGTCGGCATCCTCGGTTATTGCAAACGGTGCAGAGCCGGGGGCCGGCGCCGCATGCACCTCAAACTCTGCAGATCCGGGATCATACTCTAGCACGGAATTCTTGTTTGGAACGCTCGTCCATATCAGGCCATCACCTGCGGCATGTATCCAGACCGGTATCGGCGCGCCGTCCGTTTCCCAGAGCGACTCTGGTATGCCGACAAGTGAGAACTCGCCGGTGTCCGGATCAAACGAGCCGATTGCCGCGGACTGGATGTCCGTAAACCAGACACGCCCCGAGCCGTCAATATCCAGGACCACAGAGCCTGCGCCATCAAATGTGTGCTCGGCAAACTCGGCAGTAGCCGTCTCAAAGCTCCACAGCCTCGGCGCGGCCGGATCGCTGAGCCATATCGTGCCGGCATTGTCGTGTATGATGTGCAGCGGGCTGGCACCAGGTGGCAGGTCATACTCTGTTATCCCAAATGACAGGTCTGCCAGCTGCGGCTTTACTAGCTGGCGCGTGGCTGCCGACTCGTTTGCGTTTTGCAGGCGTACTGCCTCTACCCCAATCTCCCACTCTCCCCAGAACCCTAGTGTCAGCTCGCCTGCGTATGTGCCATCACCTGCCGCATCAAGGTCCACCTTTAGCGGTGCAATGTTTCTTCCAACGCTCGTGACTGTCACGCCGACCCCCTCCAGGTCCCCCAGTGCGCGGCCCTCCGGATCAGAGACGGATACTGCCAGCGTGTTTGTCCCCGCTGCAAGCGGCCAGATCGTGAGATCAAAGGCTGCACCAGAAGAATAGAGCACGGTATCAAGGCCGGGAGTCGGGGTCTCGGGGCCCGCTGCCTGCACCTCGCCGCCGGGAAGCGTCGTGTTTGTAAGGAGTGCCACTGTTGCGAGCAGTGCGATTCCGAGTGCAAACTCGATCCTCAGCGAGCGCTTCAGCCGCCGTATCACGGGTGCACCTTTCTTGTACCGGCCCACCCTCAGGTTGTATGCGCCTGCTGCAATCATGGCCGAACCCAGGCCGAGCTTTGCTATCAGGATCGCACCATAAGTCGAGCCGACAACCATGGACACGCTGTCCTCGAGCAGCCACAGGAGCAGCGGTCCGGTTACGGCAGCTGCGCCCACGCATGCGACAAAGATTGCAGAAAATGCCGGCACCAGTGCAAGCGCTGCCGGATCGGCCTTTTTGCCCATGCGCGAGGCGTACGGCAGCATGACAAAGAGGAGGTATGCAATCCCCCCGACCCACACGCCTGCAATGATATTGTGTGCATAGTCTAGTCCGACGGCGGCTGCATGCTCGCTTGCAGCGCCGTGGCCGACTGCCGTGAATGTCGCTGCCAAGAGCAGGCCAAATGCCGCAAATACCGCACCCCATTTCGGGGTCACACGGCTCTTGCGGTCTGCGACAAACCACGCGGCAATGAGTGCAATGGTGATGGCGGTCCGGACAAGCACCGTGGTGCCAAACGTGGTGCCAAGTGCCTCGAGTACCGGGGTGCCAAGGAGTGATGCGTGTGCTGCAAGCATGAAAATGTCAGAGCCCAGTACGATTATGGCCCCGGCGCCGACTAGCGCCATGAACCTGGAATGGTGCGTCTGCTCGGCTGCGTCATCGGCGCCCCCGAGTATGCGCCGCGTGCCCCACACCAGGATGAGTGCGACTGATGCGCCTAGCACGAGTGTCTGGCCGACGAGGCCCGGAAACTTTGCAGCAGCTTCTGCAACAAAGACCTGCGCGGACGGGGCAACGGACTCGGCTGTTGCCGCATCAATTGTTGCGGCACCGACTGCAAAGACGAATGCGTCGCGGACCAGGTGGCCGTCTACCTTTGAGAGCGTGCTGCTAGAGACCGTATAGACACCCTCGTCTAGCGGCATTGTCGTGACGTGCAGCGAGGCATCACCCTCGTGGTACGACGTGTCGGCATGGTCTACGCGTCCGCCTGTTGAGTCAAAGACTTCTAGTGAGCTATAGTCTATCTCGACTCCCTCTGAATACCACACGGTGACGCTGCCGGTTCCGACGGGCGCATTGGAGAGGCGCGGCGGGTCCGTCTGGTCAATGAAGGGGTGCGCCCAGGCCGGCGAGACGAGCATGCAGGCAATGATCATGCCGGCAGTCAGCGCGATTATCCTGTCCATACGGTAATATTTTTGCAACGTAATTTAACAATATACCCCGTGCGCCGGCCTCGCACACAAACTATTAATCGATGTGGTGCATATGATGATGTCATGGGCGCCAAACCACAGCGGACATACACCGTTGTCATAACTCCCGATGAAGAGGACGGGGGATTTGTTGGCAGTTGTGATGAATTGCATGCAGTTTCAGAAGGTGACACATTGGCCGAAGTAAAAAGGAATATGAAGGAAGCAGTGGAACTAGCAGCTGAATATACAGGATTTGTTGGCAGATGTGATGAATTACATGCCAATTCACAGGGGGATACATTGGACGAAGTAAAAAGTAACATGAAGGAAGTTGTGGAACTTGTAGCTGAGGAGCAGGGCATCACGGATGATTTCCGCATAAAATATGCGCTAGAATAACCTCAGGCGATTATAAAGGAATCACCACAAGCCATTTTGAGTGTCTTGCACTCGCCTGCTACCGAGTCACAAGGCTTTACAATACAAAGCAGAGGCAGTCATGTCACGCCAAGACATAATCAGATTTTTGCAACGGTACACGGGGCTTGGCGGTGGTGCATGGCTTCGCATCAGCTCTCATCGGCGTATAGCTGCGGGACCAGGAGGCGCGATATTTCTTCGGCGGCCTCTATCTCAAAAGCAATGGCATCGCGGAGCCTCTCCATGCGGGGCATCGTGTCCGCGTCCTCATAGAGGGACGGGACAAACCCCGCATCAGGCCCGGAGACCGGCGCCATGTCCATCTCTATGAGCATCTGGTGCGCAATCTCGGCCTCGTTGCGGACCATCTGGGCAAAGAGTGCGGACTCGCGGCCCGGCCCGTTTTTGGCAGTGTCACGGTCGTACATGGACACGTCAATGTCGTGAAGCTGCGTCGAGAGGTTGCGTATTGGCGCATACGTCCCGTCTATGGTCAGCCTGTACACGACTGCGTCATCGTCCATCATGTATGTGACGTGCCTGTGGTCATAGTCATAGATGCCGTCCCCGTCGTCGTCGGCGTGGCCTGCAATGAGCGGGTACAAGACGAGTGCGCCGCCGTTGACCGGTATTCCGTGGCTTGGGTTGAGCGACTCGCCGGTGACCTCGATTCCGTGGTTGAAAAAGTTCTGCCACGAGTTGCGCCTCTCGTCCCAGACCATGGTGGACACGACGTTGAAATCAAGGGGTGCGCGGAACGTGTGGTGTATGGTTATGACGAGGCACTCGGCAGCAGACCCTGGCATGCACTCGCCAATCGCAGACTCTGCGCGCAGCGAGTCGGCATCGATTGCATTCTGCGGGTCATCAAGCGTGATCTCGGGCTTGCCGTTAAACGGAATGTCTATGCGGATCTCGGCCTCAGACTCTGCAAAGTGCTGGCCCGAGGAGAGGCCGAATGCGAGTCCTGCGTGCCTGACCCTTTCTGCGCCGCTGTCTTCGAATATTTTCAGCGTGGCGGTGTTTTGCTCGCCGACGTTGACTGTGATGAGCGGCAGCGGGGTGTAATAGTGCTCGACGTCTGTCACATCACCGTTGTAGGAAAATCCGCCTGCCACCCTGCGCACGCCCGTGTTGTCAACGCCGAGTGTCGGGGGCGTGCAGTCATCGCATCCGTCCCCGCCGCTGGTGCCGCCGGGGGCAATGCTTGCGCCAAAGACCGTAAAGTGGTTGGTCCATATCACAATGTCCGAATCGCTCTCTAGATAGCACTCTGCCGAGTCGTCCGTTGGGAGATCGGTCGGGGGGTTGGCCGCATCACCGGTGGCACACTCTGCAATAATGTCCACAGTGTCTGCTGCGTCGATGTAATAGACGTGTGTCGCACCCGATGCCTCTGGGAGTGTAATGTCGACTAGTGCCCTGGTGCTGCCTCCCGCGGCGTAGAGCTCGATTCCGGTCGCACTGCTTCCGACCTGTACGAGTGCGAGAGGCTCCCGCGCAAGGAGGCGCACGATCCGCTCGTTGTCGCCCTCATTGTCGCCGGCCGCGGCCGTGTACTCGGCGGCCTCGCGCACGGTTTCAGGCACGTGCTCGACTACAAAGTCTGCAACGGCGGTGGCAGTCGTAGAGACGGCAGTTATCATGGCCGGAATGTTTACCCTGACGTCCTCGACTGTGATGCTCACAGCAGACGGGGCAATCGCTGCCGGGGTCGTCCCTGCAACCGGAATCGCACCAGGCAGACCCACCGTCACGGACTGCTCCTCGGGAGGCGAGGCAATGTTTAGATCTGGCGCGTTTGGCGGGATGATTACCATTGTATCCATTATGGTCGAATCGGCTGCAACGCGCAGCGGGAGGACGTTTGGCGACATTACAAGGTTGCCGGCGGGATCATCGATGACTCCTCCAACAGAGACGCGCAGCTCGGCACCGGTGGCAAACGTATCGGTGCCGGTATCGATGCTCATCGTGGTGCCCTGCACGCTGCCCCACGTGCCCTCAAAGACCGGGACCGAATCCGGCCCGGAGGCAGGTGCCGGGGAGATGCGGACGGTTGCCGGCACGTTCTGGTCTGCAAGCACTATGGCGTCGCTGAACGTGATTGTAAGATAGCCGGAACCCTCGGCAATGCGCTCGATTCCCGTGATGCTCAGCTCCGAGACCGGGATTCCCAGCCCGAGCATTCCGGCCGGGAGGACGTTTGAGGCCATGTCAGTTATTGCAGGATGTGCCAGCGAATAGTCTGTGTTTGGCTGCTGCATGTTCTGGGTCGTGATTGTGATCAGGTTTTGCGCTGCGTCATAGCTGTAGCCGGTGATCGGGCCAAGTGACGGGGAGGGGACGAATCCGGCCTGGCCGGGATCCTGGATCGCCTCGCTGGCGCGGACCAGTATCGTGTTTGTGTCTGGAAAGAGATCCATTGACAGGGACGGGGCGGTGCCGTCGGCGGCTGTGACTGTGCCGTTTGCAAGGCCGTTGCCTGCAATATCCCTAAACTGGGGGTGTTGTCTAAAGTAGGCCACCTCTGGCGTTGCACCAGTTTCCATTGGGGGGTCTAGCTCTAGTATGAATTCGGTTTCTCCACTGAGGCTAGCTGGAGAGGCTCCAGTAATGTCGTGTCCGTCAGCGATAGTCCAACCGGTAACAAGATTCGAGGAAACGTTTACGGCCTCGGAGAATGTCACGGTGATTGATGTCGGGGTCGCAGTCTGTGCAGTGAATGCGGGCCGGACGCCGTCACTTGTCTCGATGGTCTGCATATCGAGTACGTTGTCACCGGCCGCGTTTGTCAGGGGGCCGGTTTGCGGCGGCGCATATGACACATCAGGCGTTGCATCAGTCGGCATCGGTGTGGCCAGGTTCAATATGAGCGGGTTGGTGTTGGACGGGTTGGGATTGTTGGCCCCCGTGACGGTGTTGCCTGAAACGGTCCAATCAGATGCATCAAAGGTGCCGGATATGCCAGCAAGATTGCCGTCTGTATTGCTAAAGAGCACCCGGATTGATGTCGTAGTGGAGGTGTTTGCAACAAATGTTGGCCCCGGTACCTCGAATGTCATTGGAGGCAATGCGGCGCCGGCCAAGGTGTTTCCCGCCGTATCCGTAATGTCCGGGTGCGTTATCGTGTATGTGACGAGATCTGTGGCCGGAGTTGCGGGTACAAGTGTGATTATGTCGTTGGTATTGTCATAGCTGGCCGAGATTGCGCCCAGATCCGGACTGGTGGTAAATGCCAGAAATGACGCGCTAATCTCCTCGCTTACGTCCACGGTAAACGTGGTGAAATCTACGATTGTTGGATTGGAGAGGACGGGTGCGATGCCGTCAGTCGGGGTGACCGTGCCAGTTGCCACAGGGTTGTTTGCCTGATCAATTACCGGGTTGGCTGGCGGCTGCGTGTATGTCACATCAGGCGTCGCATCGGTTTGCAGTGCGGTGCCCAGCCTGAGGGTTATCGTGTCAGTACCACCCGTAGTGCTGGCGCCGTCAACGGTGTTGCCCGAAACCGCCCAACTGCCAAAACCTGATCTGCCGGTCAGGTTCTCGGAGAATGTCACGGTGATAGAGGTGGGGGTCGTGGTACGTGCAGTGAACGTCGGTGCGATGCCGTCAGTTGCGGGTATCGTGGCAGTTGCCAGCGGGTTGGGATTGGGTGCCATGTCAGTTATCTGCCTGCCGTCCTGTGGCGCGTATGTTACATCGGGTG
>JAHRAL010000045.1 GCA_020027325.1 Cenarchaeum sp.
GATGCCGACATTGTAATCGCACTTGGCGGCGACAAGGGGGTGCGGAGTTATCTCCACAAGGTGACTGACTCTGAGACGCCGGTTCTTGGAATCGCCGAGGCCGAATCCGGCGGACTCTTGGCACACCTTGATCTCCGGGAGCTTGACATGAGTATTGACCGCCTCTTGGCCCGCAAGTACTATGTAGACTCTATGCCGAGAATCGGCATAAAGATAGACGGCAAGGAGACGTACCCCGTGGTCAACGATATCGCAGTCTTTGCGTCGCGCAGCGCGATTCTCATGGAGCACGAGCTCCGGATAGACGGCAAGGAGGTCTGGCACGACAATGGGGACGGAATAATCGTCTCCACCCCGATGGGCTCGTCTGCATATTCAATGTCTGCCGGCGGTCCGGTGATATTTTCTGGCACGTCTGCGTTCTGCGTCATCTCGGTCAACTCACTGGACGTCACGCGGCGCCCCGTAATCGTGCCAAACACGAGCACGATCGAGATCGACGGGATATCATCCAAGTCACACTGTGTCGCAGTCCTTGACGGCATAGACCGGCGCGCAGTAAAGCGGACAGTGACTTGCACCAGGACAGCTCATCCTGCAAACATTGTACGGATGAGCCAGAGCATACAGGCGATATCTGCACTGACAAAAAAAGTCCATCTGGCAGGTGACTTGCTCAAAATGTCACCTAGTGCAAAGCTCATACTAAAGACCCTCGAGTATGGCGACTCGCCGATGACCCAGCGCGAGATAGGTACAAAGACGCTCCTTCCTCCGCGCACCATGCGCTATGCGCTAAAGTCCCTTCTGGACAAGCGCTATGTCAAAAAACGCGTCTCACCACGCGATGCACGCCAGTCGATATACGAGATTGTACAGTTATCCTAGTTTGCAGCTGCGCCGATGAATGCGGCAAACGTCTCTTCTGGCTTGGCCGGTCTGCTGTTAAATTCTGGGTGGAACTGGACCCCGACAAAGAACCTTGATTCTGGTATCTCGAGTATCTCCATGCGCCTGCCCGAATCGCTCTTGCCGCTAAAGACCATCCCGGCATCGGCAAACCTGTCCAAATAGTCCGTGTTGAACTCGTAACGGTGGCGGTGCCTGCGTGATATTGACCGAGAGCCGTATATCGACTCTGCCCTAGAGCCGGACGCTATGTCTATGTCGATTGCCCCTAGCCGGAGCGAGCCTCCCATGTCCCTTGTGCCGTCTGCCTCTGGGAGTATGTCGATTACGGGGTTGTGTGCATCCACGTCGATCTCTGTTGATGTTGCACCGTCCAGACCGCACGACGTGCGGGCAAATGCAACGGCTGCCAGCTGGAACCCAAAGCATATCCCAAGATACGGCGTGTCAGTCTCTTGTGCGTGCTGTGCTGCATGTATTATTCCCTCGGCGCCCCGCGTGCCAAATCCGCCGGGCACCAGTATCCCGTCATACCCGTCAAGTCTGCCTGCTGGAATCGACTCTGAATCGACCAGATCTATATCGATGCGCCTGCCTATTGCAGCCCCTGCGTGCCTGAGCGCGTGGTTTACGCTTACATAGCTGTCAGCTAGCGCGACGTATTTGCCGACCATTGCAATCCTTAGTGCGTCGCGCTCGGGCGTGGACTCGATTGCATCGACTGTCTCGTTCCACCCCTTCCAGTTGTTTGACGTGTTGATGTATCCGAGCTTGCCAAACTTTTCAAAGATAGAGTTTACAAACCCCTGTTCGTACAGCATGTGGGGAACACGGAATATAGTACCGGCGTTGTGACATGACAGAACGTCATCGACTGGCACGTTTGTAAAGAGTGCAATCTTTTCCCTTGGCTTGTCCTGAAGTCTCTGGTCGCACCTGACTGTGACATAGTCTGGCTGGATTCCTATGCGGCGGAGCTCTTGGACGCTGTGCTGCGTGGGCTTTGTCTTTTGCTCGCCGACGACGTCAAGCGAAGGTGCAAGCGTGACGTGCACAAAGGCCACGTTTTTGGGGCCGTCCTCAACGCGCATCTGGCGCAGCGCCTCTAAAAACGGCAGGCTCTCAATGTCGCCGACTGTCCCACCGCATTCGACTATGAGCATGTCGAGGGACTCGGCAGCTGCAATCGATCTTATGCGCGACTTTATCTCGTCTGTAATGTGGGGTATTATCTGGACACACTTGCCCAAATAGTCCCCGCGCCTCTCCTTTTCCATTACCGACGAGTATACCTGAGACGTCGTAATGTTGTGCGACTTTGGTATATTTTGATCCAAAAACCGCTCATAGTTGCCAATGTCCATGTCGCACTCACCGCCGTCGTCTGTAACAAAGACCTCGCCGTGCGCAATGGGATTCATGGTTCCTGCGTCATAGTTGAGGTATGGGTCGATCTTTACGCACGAGACGCGCTGGTCGGACAGCTGGAGGAGCTTTGCAATGGACGAGGATACCACCCCCTTGCCTAGGCCCGACATCACGCCCCCTGTAACAAAGATGAACTTTGGCGCAGCCAACTAGGTGTCGCCCCGAGTAGCGTTCCCGCAAATTGCGGTGGGACAACCACTCATACAGGCCGTCTTTGGTCGTGCTGTTATTACTGTTATCATGCGCCGGCACGTACCCGTGCCTATCTCTTCACAATCTTAATATCTATCAGACTTTTGGGATTGTAGTGAAAAGAGCAGTCACGATTATGGCAGTACTATTCCTCGTTTCGCTTGTCCCCCTTGTATTCGGAGATGTCGGTGAGGCCCACAGCATTGCAACAAAGCACATAGTATCTCATACAGACAGGATTACCGACGATCCTGACGTAATACCCATAGTCTTCTCCGCAGTGGACGGTAACACGCTGGTAATAGGAATAGACGCTGATGTTCTGGCATCCAACGTGACATATACAGAATCACAGGTGCAGGAATTTCTGGGAATTATGGTGCCAGTAGACATAAAGTATCTGAAATTTACTACTGGTTCTGTAGATGACAACTCTGATCCATTTGCAGACAACTGTTATCCCGTGCGGCCTGGATTCGGGGAGTGGTGCGAGGACCACTTTGAGGAGCAGATAGGCGTGGATCCGTGCACCGATAGCCCGAACAGCCTTGCATGTTACTTTTATCCCCGGTACATAGACCAATGCCTTCCGGTCCACACGCACAGCTCGTGCAGCACATACGAGACCATAATAACCAATGCCGGATACGCGGAGGTAAACAACGTAGGGGGCACGGTGTCTGGACCAACAATATTCACAAACCCCGAGGTCTTTGCAAATGCAGATGATGCGGAATGCGACATAACGCTGTACCGATCCTCAAATGGCGAACCCATATGCGTCTCTGAGTCGTCCGTAACGCCCCTAGTGGAGAGTGGCCAGGCCAGCCTTGGGACTGGCTGGAAAGACGTTTGTCTCCCACGTATAACAGACTACGACTGGTCGTTGAACCAATACAAAAACTCCACTTCTGACAAGTTCAACTTGGACGTGTTCTTGTCTTGCCGATTGAATGCGTCTGACCTAGACGCATGCTGGGCAAGTTACGCCCCACCACAGTGCCTTGACTATGACATAAGGCCCATGACGGCCTCTGAATGCATGAAAAAATACAGGTACGGATACATGCACGACTATATTTCGCACGGTCACTTGCCGACTACATGGTCTGGTCCCATGGCATATTCTGCTGATAAGTGCGAACTGTACGACTGGGCATACGAGCACGGGGAGGCATGCCAGCAGTGGTGGTTACGCGCTCAGGAGCTGGATCGCGTCACAAATGCTACCCTACCGCTGGAGGAGGAATTGCTAATCCAAAGTGCGTGCCTTTTGGAACGCGAGCCGGACTGGAGCTGGTGGGGATGCCTTGACATAGGGGACGAAGAGAATCGATACTGCGGATCAATGCAGCATCACATAGTAGCTTTGGGCACACATAACATACTGGATGATTGCATAGAGAATGACTGTACCTTTCGCCACCATGACAGCAAAGTGACGGACTTTAGGTGTGCAAAGAACGAGTCGTATGATTACCGGCTTCATGACTTTCAGCTGCAAAAAAACCCCGATACCGAAAAATACGAGTGCAAGCAGATATCCATAGAACTCTTAGATCGTACGGTGTGTGACCCTCCGGGCAGTAGCGAGTGCGAATTCGCATCGATTTGGCCGCCATACCAAACATGGTCAGTAGGACATAGCTGGACCGGCCATGTTGGCTGATTATGATCTGACGTCGTCCTGCAACTGCATTTTTACCGGCATGCGCATGACACAACGTCATTTACACACCTTGATCCGTTCACATGTCTCCACAGGTCGCCCGCAGAACTCTTCAAAGAATTACGATCGCCGCTATAGTAATCTATATGTTGTTTTGCATTCGGTCTGGATTTCTACTTATTGCTATGCTTTAATATTGGCCTGATGCCTGCCATTACATGAAACATGCACTGCGCAAGGCACGGTATAGTCTAGCGCTTGGAACAGCTAGTGTGCTCCTAGTATTTCTTGTGCCGGTCGCACTTGCGGCAGATTTTGATTCTCCTAGAGTACAGTCTGCCAGCGGTGTAGCGCCACCGGACGTTGGATGCAACGGTGGCAAGGTGCTTGTCATGCGTCCGGGCAACATTCCGTCTTGTGTAAGTGAGGCCACGGCACAGAGCATGTCATGGCCCGTGTTTGTAAGATCCTTTACAGTTCCCGACATGAACACGGATAATGATGCGGTATCTGACGATATTGTTCCCGACATGAACACGGATGATCCGGCACTTGACAGTACCACATCAGACCCATATCCTCCAAGAACCGGGACAGTACACTTTAAGGATCTCAAACGAATAAAAAATCCCGGAGACATGTATAGAAATGCATACACCGAAGAAGAGGCACGCATAACTGCACAACACATAGCAGATGCCCTTGGATATGAAATCAGCGTGGATCCCGATGACATTGATCCAGTATACAAATACCAGCACATAAAAGGAAATCAATTATTCTATATTCTACTAGATGAGAACGGCGATCATATTGGTAATCTACTCACAAACAAGGTGTTTTCTAACGAAGAGATGACTCGTGGGTCATTACATGGCCGTATACACATCGCTATGACTGTTGAGAATACGATGCATGAAGATAGAATAGAATTCATAACCAATCTTACTCAAAAATATTATTCACACGGACTCGAAGAGATTAATCCCACCCAGCTTGGATATGCTAAGGCGAAAAATGAACAAAGAAGTGGGCTAAAAGACTTGACACTAGACGAATCCGGGGTAAGCCCTGAGAGTTTTGCACGTTTTCAAAATTTTTTCAAAGACAGACCACAATACGCCACCATAGTAGATGACAATCTAATTATTTACGACAAATCCGGTGATGGGGATATAAAATATTGGGCTACGCGTGCAGGTGGAGCGACAGACAGATTTAGATTTAACCAGTATACTCCCAATGGCGCCACGTTCCAATTAAGTCCGAATCTTTCAGACGAATCACGTGAGCAATTTCAACGACCGATATCTAAAGAAGAGGCGCGTAAGATAGTGTTCGACTTTTTATCCACCAGTCCAATATTCAATGATAATCGTTACGGATGTAATATAGAGCTTGACTATGATGGTAGCGAAGTTCGCAAGTCTAATGTCTCTGGTGTCTTGTTATACAACGTAGTATACGTAGGTGACTGCCGCCACGAATACATTGATCCCGCACTACAAAAGACAAAAAATGCTGAAAACATCTATGTTGATGCATTAACCGGCCAGTTCATCAACATAGGAAGCACCTTTGGTCAATGTTACGGATACGACGAAGATGAGTGTGTAGTAGATGCATTTGGACGTCAGAAATTTAAAGTAGATGAGTGTTGGTGCCCATCACCCCCACAAAAACACCAAAATGGTGATTACCTTAACTATTCATGTTATGATACGCCTGTACCTGAGCCGAGGTCTACCATACCGTCCTGTACGCCTGTCGAGATAGCACAGGTAAATGCTTGTCTGCGTATGGGTACGGACTTTTGCGTGAAGGCACTTAACACTCCAAGAGAATATTATCCTGATCTCCCCAAGTATTCTTACCTGAATAAGTTTTTGGATCAATTTGACAGTCCAGAGGAATATCCTGATATCGACTCTTGCCATAATGCGAGATTGATTCACAACCGGTGTGATCCAAATGACTGAGGAAAACCTTTTGAACTATGTTCTAGCAAACGAGAGAAGCATATACCATGCAAGCAGCTAATACAGTAGCATCAGAATTCACGTGTTGTGCTAGAATTAATGCACACGATATTTCATACAAGACAACCTCTGCTACACGCGTATTATTTATGCCGCAACCGACTTTTTTAGATCATATGGCGGCCATGACGAGTACAGCCTGGCAATCTCTGCTGTGTCCGAATCGCTCAGCGTCCTCCCGTCAGACATTGAGGCAAACGACTCGATCTCATCCGTGCTGACCACCGTCGGGATGACTGACGAGACCGCGCTTTTGGAGAGCAGGAACTTTATTGCAAGCTCGTCTATCCGCAGCCCGTTGGATTCTGCTATAGGGCGGAGCTGTTCGACCTTTGCAAGCGAGGCGCGTATCCACTCGCCCTTTCTGACAGAGCGGTGGTCCTTTTCGTCAATCTTTGTGTGCGCGCCGACCTTGCCGGTAAGTATTCCAGATGCGTCCGGAACCCTGACTAATACCCCCACGTTGCGCTCTGCTGCGCGCTCTGCCAGCTCGTTGCCGGGAGTCTGCTCTAGTATGTTGTACACGGTCTGGACTGCCGAGACCTCGGGGCGCTCCATTGCATCGAGGCCCTCGCGGGTCCATCCTATTGCAGGCCCCAGTGCGACTTGGCACGCAGATGTCCGCCCCCCTGCAACTATCTCTGCTAGTGTTGCAAATACGGAATCATTGTGAATGTGTGAGATTTTCGGGTTGTGCAACCCATAGACGTCGACGTGATCCGTTCCGAGGCGCTCAAGGCTTGCAGCAAGGGCGCGCATTGTAAACTCCCTGCCAAACGACTGTGGGAGCTCGCTGTGGCCGACCTGGTCGACACCCCCAAAGTCATAGCCATACTTTGTCGATATCACGACATCGTCGCGGACCCCTGCAAGCGCTTTTCCAAGGATCGTCTCGCTCTTGCCCTTGCCGTACATGTCGGCAGTCTCAAAAAAGTTGATCCCGAGATCGTACGCCTTTTTGATCATGCGGATCGCCTCGTCCTCTTCAATCTTTTTGCCCCACCAGTCAAGGGCTATGGTCCATGCGCCAAACCCTATCTCTGAGACCTTTATCCCGCTGTGCCCAAGCTCCCTGTACTTCATGCCGCTACGGCCTCCCTGAACCTGTGCTCCGCATCTTTGGCCTGCGCATCATCGATGACGGGACTGGAACTGGCGGGATTATAATCAATGTCAACCCATGACTTGCAGCCGGCGTGCTCTGGGCCTGTCCGAACCCTTGCATCCTGTGCCGTAAAGACACGCAGCAGCGCCGCACGCATGGGCCTCTCTGGCTTCCACGCCGCACGCTGGGCAATGTATGCATCACTCCATATGTGCATACAAGAGAGCGCATCTAGTGCAGACTGGGCCGAGACGTCTGACTCTGCAATTACGGTGGCACACGAGCCCACGGTATTGTACGAATCGCCGTGCTCTGCGCCGGACTCTAGGTGCCTGCGGTATTGCGGCTTTATGCTTGATGCGTCCTGGTGTTCATGCGTCGGAAAGAGCGCAAACATGCCGCCATCAAACCTAAACCCCGATGCGACATCGAGTATGCCGCCCTTGCGGAGCACGACTGTCTGCTCGCCGGACTCTAGTGCGCTGACTACCGATGACCATTCCTTGAGCGCGTTCATTACCCGAGACTTGCAATCAGCGGGATAATATCCTTTTTGACGCACACGATCATGGGCACGTCGGATTTTACATATGCCGAGACCGCAGTCTCGCGCAGATCCACTATGAGATCCTGGAACCTCCTGACGTCGTCTGTCTCAAAGGCCAGCATAAAGTCCTGGTCGTGTATGCCAAAAGAGTATGTCGTGTTGAGCAGTATCTCGGGGTATTTCTGCGAGACCCTGATGTGCTCTGTCATCATCTCCTTGCGGCGCTCCATCGGAAGTAGGTACCACTCGCGCGTCTTTGTAAACGGGTATACTATGGCGTACCTCTTGGCCTCGACATTGTCTGCAAACGAGACCGTGCTCTTTGTGGGGTTTGAAGAGTATACGGACGGGCGCGTGCACGACAGATACGAGTGCGACGGCGTTATGTACTTGCCAAAGACCGTGAGGTATATCCGCGAGACCGCATCCTGTATCTGCTCGACAGAGTCTGCGACAAACCAGAACAGCAGGTCTGCATCGTCTCGCACACCCAGCGTAGAGTACGTCCTGATCCTTACGTCTGACTGGCCAAGCGCGCCTTCGAGCTCCTTTGCCGATTCTGACTTTGCCAGGTCTGCCATCCACCTCCACTTTGGATCCACCTTGAAGAATGCATAGTTGTAAAACCTGGCGGGCGGCATCTCTTGGCTCATTACACCCACCAAGTCATGCTGCGCTATTTAAATTCGGCACAAACCGCACGGCCCTAAAAGACTAGGCTTGCGAATCGATGGCCCAGCCGTATCCGCGGGTCTCTAGCTCGTTGGCAAGCGTCGCATCGCCGCTCTTTATGACCCTGCCGTCTGAAAAGACGTGGACATGGTCCAGCTTGTTGAGAAATTTGAGTATGCGCGCATAGTGCGTGATTATGATTATTGTCGAGTCCTTGCCGGCAACCTCGCTTATCGACTTTGCCACGGACTGGACGGCGTCGATGTCTAGGCCCGAATCGGGCTCGTCGAGTATCGATACCTTTGGCTTTAGCACCGCCATCTGGAGCACCTCGGAGCGCTTTTTCTCCCCGCCAGAAAATCCCTCGTTGAGATACCTGCTCAGAAATTCGTCCTTCAAACCCACCTGGTTGAGGTTGTCCTTTAGGTATTTTTGAAACTCGCGGACGGTGATAAAGACCTCGCGGTCCTCGCCCTGTATTGCCTTGCTCAGCGAGTTGTACGCCGTACGCAAAAAGTGCGAGTATCCGACCCCCGAGACCTCGACTGGATACTGGAACCCGAGGAACAATCCCTTTTTTGAGCGCTCATCCGTGCTGAGATCGAGGACGCTCTGGCCGTCAAGGAGTATATCCCCTGATGTCACCTCGTACTTTGGATGTGCAAGCAGCGTGTATGCAAGCGTCGACTTGCCCGAGCCGTTTGGACCCATCAGTGCGTGCACCTCGCCGGATCCTGTCCTGAGGTTTACACCCTTTAGAATCTCCTTGCCCTCGCGCTTTACGTGCAGGTCGCGTATCTCTAGCTCTGCCATTTAATCGCGTACCGCCGTGCTTTGTTATATAGCATTAGCGCAACTTAGCTGATCCTAACCCTGAGCGGCGGCCGGAGCCAGTACTATCCTTATGCGGTAGTTTGAGAGCAGGTCCTTGCAGCGGTTTCGTATGGTCACCTCTGTTACGTGTGCCACGCTTGAGACGTCGCGCTGGAGGACGTTTTGGCCCTTGAGTATCGAGGCCACATACAGGTATGCTGATGCGACGCCCTTGGGGGTCTTGCCGTCTGCAAACCTGCCGTCGGCCGTCTTTGCTGCAAGCTCGAGTGCCAGGCGCTCCACGCGTGTGTCCGTCTTTGTAATGTTTGATATCTGGGCAATGTACCTGCTCATGGTGATGGGCGTGTTCGTGGGGTCTGTCTCCATGTTGAGCCGCATGTTGCGGTAGTACTTTGCTGCAAGCTTTGTCTTTTTCTTTACCGCTGACGGCTCGCATATGCTCCTGCAGACGTCTTCTAGAGATCTTACAATGTCGCACCGCTGGCACGCCAGGTACACGGTTGCAATCGTCATGCTGTCAATGTGGCTGCCCTTTACCGTGTCGTTGTCCAGCTCGCGGTAGATCTTGGACGCAGTCTCAAGCACGTTGTCCGGCAGCTCCATCTGCTTGCACGCATCCCCCAACTTTGAGAGCACCGAGACGAGCCTTCGATCCGAGTTGGTCGTCACGCGCACGCGCTTTTGCCACTCCCGGAGGTTCCTCATGGATGTGGCAGTCTCTGATGCTATTGACTTGCCGCTAAAGTCCTTGGAGCCGGGGGCAATGAGCGTGTTTATGCCAAAGTCGTGCTGTGAGTATGTGGTCTTGCCTGTTGCGCGTGCTAGATCCATCTTGTCCTCGTACGTGTTGCGCAGCGCCTCGGCCCCATAGTCTATCGTCTGCTGCACGACTACGATGCCGCATGACGAGCAGACAATCTCGCCGCACTGTGTGTCGTCGATGAGCGAGGACTTGCATTCGGGGCACGATTCTGTCTCAAATACGTTCATCTCCGTCGTCCTCCGTGGCGCTGGCGGCGCTTTTTCTGGGGCTCCGGCTCGTCCTTTAGGGCAAACACGCGCTTGCCTATGTGGGGCTCGATGTTGTTTGTAAGTGGAATTGCAGACGCGTACGGCCTAGAGACCGGACCGATTACCTCGATAACGCGGGCAACCTTGTGGCCGCCGTCATTGCACAGGGTAGTGCCGTCTTTGAGTGCATCGCGGAGTGCGATGATTACTCTGCCGCTTTTAGCCACGTGGGCTATTTGTCCTACCTCCTGCAAGTGACGTGGGGTTAAATCCGCCTGTATCATAATGACGCGGTCAAAAATACTTGATCAAGGAGCTAGGATGCGATCTTTTTCTTCTTCTTTTCTCGCTGTGCCACAAGCTTTGATGATATCCTGTCTAGTATGGATGACTTTGTAGAGTCTGACTTTGAGACTGCGATATAGCCGGAGCGCACAAACGGGCGGCGTGGAAAGCGGACGGTAGATTCAGAGCCCGTGACCGTGAGCCCGGCGGCCTGTGCCGCTGCCTCGAGCTCTGAGAGCGACGGGTCAAACACGCACCGTTCGCGCGTCAGGCGCCTGCCCTTTGCACGAGTTATGGTCTTGTTGAAATAGTCCAACCACACGACTATATTCTCATAGTCCTTCATTTAACGAGCACGGCATTGACGGCGCCGTCCTGGCCCGGACGCGATACCACGCGGCAGTTCCCGGCCTCTGTCTCTAGGATTGCACCCCGTGTGATGATTCCGCGCCGCTGATAGTCGCTGTTGGTCGGATTCTCTAGGACCTTTAGTATCTTGGAGCGCACCGTCTTTGCCCCGGGCGATGACAGGTTTACAAAGTCGGCAGTCTTTAGCGCCGTCTTGTTGGCTCCGCCGCGCACGGCGCGTGTCACTGTGACCTGCTTGCCGGCAAGCGCCTCGTTGGGGTACCTGTCTATCTCGTACTTGCGGCGTATGCGGAGCGGGCGTCTGCGGCCGCCGGTGATCTTGCTTGTTGCAAGGTTCTCCATCGACTTTTTCATACGCAGGCAGGATCGGACACTCTAATTTATACAGTTCGGACAAATGTCAGCTTGCGGCAGGCGTGTCGGCCTTTTTGTTTGGCGTTCTTGCGTGCTTGAAGAGGCGGCTTTTGAGCATGTCCTGCCCGCCGCTTATTCCAAAGTACTTTTGGAACTTTGTAGTCGTTGTGAATATCTTTGTGCGCCCGACTGACTCGTACTGTACAAAGTCCAGCTGGCGCAGCTCCTTGAGGTGGCCATAGACCCCGTTTCCACGGACCTCGACTAGCTGCTTGGACGATATGGGCTGCGCATATGCGATATATGAGAGCGTCTTGAGCGTCGCGTTTGCAAGTATGGGCTTTGAGGCATAGTTCCTGATTACGCTGCTATACTCTGGCTTTAGCTGCAGGACATACGTCTCGTCTGGCTGCTTGATGACCTCTATTGCATAAAACGCAGCACGCGTCTTTTTCATAATCGAGTCTAGTATTGCCAGTGTCCGCTGGCGCGACCCGGTGCTTGATGCGCGGATGATCTCCTCTATGCGCATCGGCCTGCCTGATGAGTACAGCGCCGCCTCGATATTGGCAGTTGCGACCTTTGTGCTGTCCACCCTATTCATGTGTCACTGACCCCGGGTGGCGCCTGATGCTGCCCCGCCGTTGTCCGCAGACCCGACTAGCGTCACGCGTATGTCCTCGCCCACCTGCTCCAACTCGGCGCGCCCGTCCTTTGCCAAAAAGAGTATGGCCAAAAAGCACCTGATGCTGTCCAAAGTGTCCAGACTGGAGACGACGTCGCTTAACAGTCCGGTACCTGCGGCCCTGATCTTGCTGACGACTAGATCCTTGTACTTTGTTACAACGTTGTCAAACGTGAGCATGTACTCGTCAAAGTCCGGAGCCTCCACGGGTCCGAGTCCCTGCCTGCGGCGCTGTGTCCTGGGATTGGCCATTGCGCCGATGAGGTTCTCTAGCATCTCCAAGAGCTCGTCAAACGAGACTGCATGCGTTGACTCGTGCCTGTACGGAATGCCGATCATCTTTATGTCGACATTGCGCCTAAGTGTAGGCGGCTTTGCATCCTCTGTCTTGTGGAGTGCAAATATGCTCTCGACTTTTAGCCTGTATATGAGCGACGAGGTGAGTGCGGCCATTCCCGCAACCCGCAGGTCGACTGTCTCCTTTTTTTCGAGTATGCGCACGAGCAGGTCGAGTATCTCCTCCAGGTTCACATCCCAGACGTTTTTTTTGCTGATAAGCGACGGGTTGAAGAGTATGCTTACCGGCTCTTTTGAAAGATCAGGCTTTGACTCTGCGGCCTCCATGCAGGTGTCCAACTGCTCGGACAATAATTAGCACCGCGCTCTACTTTTTTACCATGCACAGTCAACTCTTATATTGTTAATGGGCAATGTTTGCTTCTGTGAAGTCGGCTAGAATAACGGGCGTCGGTGAGCGTCTCAAGATAACCGCGATGCCAGATCGTGCCCCTGGGCCCGACGAGGTTTTGGTGCGTGTAAAGTCCTCTGGCGTATGCCACAGCGACCTCCACCTGTGGGAGGGCGGCTATGACATGGGGGATGGCAAGTTCATGAAGGTGACTGACCGCGGGGTAAAGTACCCGGTTACGCCGGGCCACGAGATTGCAGGCACGGTGGAGGCAGTCGCTCCGGGAGTAGAGTCGGTCCGGGCGGGGGACGACGTTCTTGTGTATCCGTGGATTGGGTGCTCCAAGTGCCCCACATGCAGGGCCGGCAATGAGAACGTGTGCGATTCTCCGCGCTCTATTGGAATATTCCAGGACGGGGGGTATGCGGATCACATCATAGTTCCGCACTACAAGTACTTGGCAAAGATTGACGGCATGAGCCTTGATGAGGCAACCTCGCTTGCATGCTCTGGACTCACGGCGTACACTGCGATAAAAAAGGCGTCTGCATCATCGCCAGAAAACATTGTAATCATTGGCGCCGGGGGTCTTGGACTGATGGGGATCCAGATAGGAAAGGCGATAACTGACTCTAGGATCATCTGCGTGGATCTAGACGACAAAAAGCTTGCAACTGCAAAAGACATGGGGGCAGACGTAACCGTAAACTCCAAGGGCAAAAATGTCGTGCAAGAGATAATGGACGCATGCGGCGGAATGGGTGCTGAGAGCGTAATCGACTTTGTAAACGCCCCGCCCACGGCAGGTCTTGCGTTTGATGTCGTGCGCAAACGCGGAAGCATTACGTTGGTGGGGCTGTTTGGTGGCTCGTTCCCGCTATCACTTGTAACCGTTCCACTAAAGTCCCTAACAATCCAGGGCGCGTACACTGGAAGCTATAAGGACATGATAGAGCTCGTCGAGCTTGCAAAAAAGAACACGATTGCACCAATGATATCGCGGCGGTACTCACTTGATGATGCAAATGACGCACTCGAGGATCTCAAGGCAAGAAAGATAATCGGCAGGGCCGTCATAAACCCATAGGGCCAGGCGGTCTCTATTTGGATTGTATGTCCCAAGCGCAGGAATTGAACCTGCGACAACCCGGTTTCTGTATGCCTGGTATGCTGTTATTTGGCCAGCCCAAAGCCGACAACTACAGCCGGAAGCTCTACCAGGCTGAGCTAGCTTGGGACGACTTGAACACGTCTTATGCGGCGTTAAATAACTATCGCACATGCGTGCCTGCCGTATGCCGGCAAATGATAAATACGCGTAATTGGAATTTCAACTGTGCGCAATAAAGCGGCAACGATAGGAGGCTACACGTGCACGCCGTACCTACACGATCACGATTCTGTGGCGCTAAAGGAGTTGTGGGCAAAGTCCGACAATGTCGATGAGATGTACTTTGTCACTGCGACGTTCTCCAATGACGGCAAGTTGTACTTTTCACGATACGCCAACCACTACCTGCTTGCAAAGATCAAGGACTGCAAGATCGCAAGCGACGAGATAAAGAACCGTGTGGGCAAGTTTGCGTCGTTTGTATTTGGCGTAAACGAGAACCTGTTTGAGCGCGAGACCGAGGGCACGAAAAACTTTGTATCCATATACTATACAGAGTACAACGATACAAAGAGCTCAATGACCGAGATTGCGCATACAATAAGCCGCAAGAACCGAATTGAAATTGCGTCCCACGGAAACATTGAATATTATTGCGACAGTACTCCCCAGCTGGACTTTCCATTCAACGACCGCATCATGGTTATCGAGGTGTCCGGGGAGCGTGGACACCAGGGAATGAACAAGTACTGTGAACAGATACGGCGCGAGGTTACGCGGCGTGGAGTGACACTGACCAATCTCATAGGTCTTTCAATACTTGACAAGCTAAAGTGAGTCATCGGCGTAGGTTCTAGAGTTCATTTGCTGTGTGTCTATCTT
>JAHRAL010000056.1 GCA_020027325.1 Cenarchaeum sp.
TCATAGTCGGGTACCCGACTGAGCAGGAGTGCGACTTTGAGGAGACCGTCAGGATGCTAGAGGATACAAGGCCCGACATTATCAACCTCTCAAAGTACAGCTCGCGGCCCGGAACCGAGGCCGCAGATCTTGACAGGATAGACGAGCAAGAGACAAAGCGGCGCAGCCGCACGATACACAGGATTGCCAAAGAGATTGCAGCTGCCAACAGCGCAGAATGGCTCGGATGGCGCGGCAGGGTCACGCTAGTCGAGAAGGGCGAGCACGGCCAGATCGGGCGCAACTATGCATACAGGCAGGTAGTCCTAGACGAGCCAGGCGATGAAGGACTAGGAGAGTCGATTGATGTAGAGATTATCAAGACGGGGCCGCACGGCCTGATTGCAGCTAGAGCCTAGACCACGGATAGATAGAGTCGCATATCACAAAGGCTTGAGCCTATGGGGTAGTTATCGTCTGGGCACCGTCAAAGACATGTCCAGAGTTGCCAGTTGCCTTGTAGCGTATGTTTATGTCGTAATCCGTACCGGACTCCAAGCCTTCGAATATGCACAAGGATGCGTGTGTTTTGACCAGTTCTCTTCCAGAGTCATCGGTTATGAAGCATTTGTAGGCTCTGTCATTATTCATGACATCGGGAAAATCAACCGTGATTGTATCCGTACTCCTAGTTATCGTAGCGTCAGCGCCTAGCGTGGTGGGCAGGGTACTAGATGTGGTAACGGAATCTGGATATGTGTTTGGATCAGTGGTGCTACTGGCACTTGATGTCGTACTAAGGGTTCGGTTCGGGGTATAGTAATTGATCCTGCCATCATCGCCAATTACGCGTATGTTGTAGCTGTATTCAGTGTCTGCTGTGAGGCCGCTAAACCTGCACTCCGAGTCGCGTGAGGTAAATGCACTCCTGTCTTCACCCTCCCAGAGCAGGCATCTATATCTGTCAGCATTGGCCTGATCCGGAATGTCTACCTGAATAAAGTCAGCACCGACAGTCGTCTGTCCGCCGTGTACGTCTCGGGTCGTGGTGGGCACGACATCTAGGAGGTTTGAATTTGTTCCATCGGATGCCAACGTCGTGAGGGTTTGGGCACCTTGATAGATATATCCGCCGGGCTTTGCGCGTATGTTAAAGTTGTACGCTGTTTCGGCCGTAAGACCGTCAAACTCACAGATCGAAGTAGAGGTAGTGGACGTGGTTTTGTCACGGACACTCTCAGTCCAAATTATACAGACGTACTCGTTTGCACCCGAAACATCAGCAAAATCGACTGAAATCGAGTCAGTGTTCAGGGTCACAGATGCCTGATGGATGTCGCCTGTCACCTGTGCGTCGGCCTCTTGAGCCAGTCCTACCACGCCTATTGCTGCAATCCCCAGCACTGCAATTATCAGGCTATGTAGGTAGTTCACGACGTGGTGCCAAGTGTTGGAGTATATATGTCATTGCTCCATGCGTTGCTTGCGATCATGCCCCTGTCTTTTCAGTCCATCGAGAACTGATTTCGGGATAACAGGCGCGCACCTAATCCGGTCTGAACTAGGCGTACAAAGTCAGGCAGGTGCGATGGATAAAAGGACACTAATTTCGGATCTCCACACGCGTGGCGTTTTTCAGTATAAGTTTATATTTAAACTCGGTCGTTGCGCGATGAATGCTCAAACTCAGATACGGCATGCTTGCTTTTACGGCTCTGATGGCACTTGTTCTAGTCTCACCTGCGGCTTTTGCACAGACTAGCGATGACGATGACAACGATGTTGCACCTGCACCGCCAAGCATCGGCGCAGACATTCCCCTGACATACTTTGGACCCGCACCGTCTGATGTGCAAAAGGAGTTGATTGGTCCTTTCCAGCTCTTAAAGTCTGGAACACTTGATCTTGACGAGGGTACGATTACCCTGCCGCTCTATGAGGGCAAGGTCAGCGTCGACCCAGTACAAGAAGAGACCGTCTGGTATATCATTACTGATACGACGGATGCTGCAAATGCCGCAGCCTTGGGCTTAAACCACTCGCCCAAGCTAGCATATGCAGAGGTTGACAAGGGCGCACGCTATGCAAAGATTGGACATGGTGCAATCCTGCACTTTACGGCAGGAATGGTAGATTTCAGTCCAGAGCGCAGTCTCACTCCCGGCGACCCCGCCCCATTCCCACCGGCAGCTTTTGAGCCCGGCTCTGTAGGCGATGAGGACTATTCCCCCCTAGTTGTAATACTCAATGCCGGAAGGCACGTCTATAACGCACCGATCGTCGCCGCCGGTGAAAAGGACGAGTTTACCTGCTATGAAGAGCCAGACTATAGCAAGGTTCACGACAATGTAGTCCAAATCTGCCCAGAGGAGGGAACCGTGACGATGAAGCTTACAGCAGGATTCAGCTTTGCACGACCAGTCATGTACCTTAGCACCGATGCAAGCCACCCACTGGCCGCAACACTAGAGGGCGCAACATATTCACCGGCAATGAACGACATTGATGTTGGTAGGGACGACAGCGCATTTAGCGCAGTAGAGAGGATCTTTGTCATGGCAAACGGCCCGACCGGCCTTGAAAACCCCCAGAGGCAGGGCCTGACAAGCGCAATAGTCGACGGACGCTCACCACTCAACGTACTAGGCGGAATACCCACCATTGCGACTGATTACAGCCCTCTCTGGGACGTAAACCTCGGGGTCTGGACAGAGGAGGCCCTAGAAAAGCACTATGATTCACGCGTCAGCGAAGAGTTCCAGATACTCGGACTAGTAGAGCAGGGCTGGATTACCGGCCCCGAAGGCGGCCCGTTCGGCTCTATCGGCATGATTGTAAACTGCCCCATTGTCTTTAGATTCCTCTAGACTGTCAGGCATCCGTGCCTGTATTTTCTGATCGCAAATAGAACGCCAAAAAACTTTAGCTTGCAAGTTGGATTAAAACTACACTAGAAGGTTTTTTATTAAAACGGTCTAGTACCCTAGTACAGTGACCACAATATACGAGCCGATCTTGATCGTTGGAGCAGGCGGCGTAGGCTCAAAACTAGCACCAGAGGCAGCAGCGAGGCTCGGCGCATCATACGTCACGATTAGCAATGCAGATACGGACTTGGGGGGCAATAATGCCATCCCGGTCTCGACTGGCGCGATCCTAAACCCCACGGCGCATGTCATACGCGCCGCCGTCCGCGCAGAGTCAGAAAGGGTGCTCGAGGCAGTCGGCAGGGCCAAGACCGTCGTCATACTAGCAAACCTTGCAGGCAGGTCTGGGGCCGGAATCGCGCCGATGGTGGCAGACATCTGCTCTAGGGCAGGAAAAAAGGTCGTCTCGTTTGCAATAATGCCGTTCAAGTATGAAAAGGAGCGAATCTTTGGGGCCGGAATCGCGCTAAAGAGGCTCCGCGAGGCCAGCAACTGTTCGGTCGTGGTGGACAATGACGCCATCTTGGATGGAAATCCGAACCTGAGCGCCAAGAGCTGCTATGACATGGCAAATGCGGCCATAATGCACGTGGCAGGCTCGATTATATCGGCCGACATTCCAGACGGGAACAGCGTGGTCTCAATGTCCAATACGGGCTCGAACCTGGAGCAGTCACTGGTCGATTCAGTAAAGATGCTCTACGAGAACGCAACGCCTGGCTCTGTGAGCCGCTCACTGTTGTATATCATGGGCAACAACGTTCCCGTGGGCGCCATACGCGACACGTCAGACTCTGTGTACGAGCTGACAGGCAGCAGCACGTCAGTTGTTGCAACCGGCGAGGGCGATGACGGACTGGTCATGCTGTCTGAGCTGAGCGGTGCTACAAAGTTTGACGCATATGATCCGCTCGGCATCATACCGGCAAAAAAGACCATAGACTGGGAAGAGATGGAGAGCAGTGTTGCTGCCGGTCTTGACCTAGAACAATTAGAAAAATAGCCTAGTCTTTCTTTTCTTGTGCTTTCGAATCAGCCTTGGGTGTTTCTTGTTCTGTTTTGGGTGCGTCTTTTGCAGGCTCTGCTGTCTTTGGTGCCGGCTCTGGATCACTGGTTGCAGGCTCTGCGGCCTCGGGTGCGGGCTCTGCTGTCTTTGGTGCCGGCTCTGGATCACTGGTTGCAGTATCGGCCGGCGCATCCGGACTGTCTGCCGAGTCCCCGGACTTTTCATCGACTAGCTCTGCATAATCTGGGACGTCTTCTGTATACGCATCCTTGAGCGTCTCATCGGCATCATCGGCAGGAGCGTCTGGCGGAGCGTCTGCTACGGGCTCGGATCCAAGGGTGTATGGCGAGACTAGGATGTGGCCCGTATCGGTCCGCGACATTCGGACCCTGATCTTTCTTGGCGGTTTTTTGATCCCGCGCGACCATATCTGGTGCGAGAGATTTTCATCGATGCGAATGTCCTCGACCTTCATGTGGCGGCGTGCAAACTCGCGAATCATGTTTATCGCGCGCATTGCACGGCGGTTGTTGGGGGAGAGGAGGACTTTGCCCAGCGGTATGGTGTATACACGTTCAGAGTCAGCAGACATCCTAGCCCACCTCTACGTCTGTCTGGCGCCATGCCCGTCGTTTCGGGTTTGTGCGCACCGATCGGCGCGTGCGAAGTATCACCCATGCCGGAACAGGGGATGTTTGCTTTGCCTTTTTGATCAGTCGGATCTTTCTTGCCGAGCTCTTGCGTGCAGACATTGATTCGACACACTCTTTGAGTTCTTTTTAAACCAATCTCAGAGCGGCGCCCAGAGACCGGTCCTGCGCCCGATATCCTCCAGGATGCGCGCAGTCGCACCCCAGATCGTGTACCCGCCGTGCAAAAAGACCCTGCCAAGGTCGGGGGACGTCCCAGACGAGGAAAAGATGTCCTCAAGCGACGGGGCAAGGATTTTGTCGACCTCGGCGTTTGGCACAAGCTCCGAGGTTTCGGCTCTGATGCACACAAACGGGACTATCTCGTATCCAGAGCTCTGTGTAAAGACGGCGTCCATCTGTCCGATAACCTCGGTGCGGCCTATGCGCACCCCGAGCTCCTCGTTGGACTCGCGGAGTGCCGTATCCAAGAGGTCGCCGTCCTGCGGCTCTACCTTGCCGCCAGGAAACGCGACCTGGCCTGCATGTTGCCTCATGCTCTGCGGCTTTACTGTCATTATGACCGATGGATCCACTGCGTCGCTGATTATTACCAGGACGGCAGACATGATGCGAGACGACTCTCTTATTGCCGGGTCTAGTGTCGATTCAAGGCTGGATCTTAACGAGTCAAGCTCCAAACACGGCTCAACTCTGGTGCGCGGTCATTTCTTTGACTTGTTGACAAAGGCCGTCATGCGCTCCTCGCGGTCCTTGTGCGTAAAGCAGTTGCGCCATGCGAGCAGCTCGATTCCAAGGCCGGTCTCAAGGTCTGCGTTCCGGCCCTGATTTATCGAGACCTTTGACATTCGCACGCCCATTACAGAGTTGGCAGCTATGGTCTTGGCCATTGCCTTTGCCTCATCCATGAGCGATTCGGGATCGGCCAGCTTGTTTACAAGGCCGATGCGGTGCGCCTCGTCTGCTGTTATCGTCTTGCCGGTGTAGACGATTTCCTTGGCCTTTGCAATCCCGACCAGACGCATGAGCCTCTGCGTGCCGCCCCACCCCGGGGGTATCCCGATCGTCACCTCGGGCTGGCCGAGCATTGCAGTTTTTGCCGCAATCCGGATGTCGCACGACATTGCCAGCTCGCATCCGCCGCCAAGTGCGTACCCGTTTATTGCAGCAATGGTCGGCTGGGGGACCAGCTCTACCCTGTTTGTGAGCAGCTGGCCAAGCTTTGCGTATTCGACTGACTCGTCGGGCGTGATCTTTGACATGTACTCAATGTCGGCCCCTGCAGAGAATGCCTTGCCGCCCTCGCCGGTGAGTATAACCACCTTGATGTTGGTGTCGTGTGCGATAGTATCAAACGTCTTGATGATCTCGCGTGCAATCTCGATGTTCATCGCGTTGAGCTTTTCTGGGCGGTTGATCTTTACCGTGCATACAGAGTCCTCAGTCGAGACGTTTACGAGCGACATTATGCTCCACGCCCCGCACGCATGGCAATAAATGTCAACGTGTCCGGGCCCCCTGTGCCCCCCACTGTGCAAGTGCAGAAGCTGCTGCCACCCAGTCGCGCAGGTCGTCATAGACGGGTATCTTGTGCGACTCGATCATTGCAGAGACGCGCTGCGTGTACGGGCCGCCGTTGCCGCCGACTAGGAGCGGCTTTTTGCGCCTGCCAGAAAACTCTGCCAGGTACTTTATGATGACCTCGTCTAGCGGATCGTCCTGGAAGACAAACCAGGGCATTACAATGTCGACGTTTGGGTCCTCCATGAACGTCTTTATGACATACTGATAGTCCTCGGCCGTGGCCCCGCCGGTGACATCGACCGGGTTGCCCCGGCCGATGACGTACGTCTTTGGGAAATGGTCAACCATTGACTTTAGGTTCTTTGGGGTTATCCTTGCAAGCGATATTCCAAGGCGCTCAAAGTGATCAATTCCGCCTATCATGGGGCCGGCGCCGTTGCTTGTGAGTCCTGCTGCGTTGCCCTTTGCCGGCGGCTGCCATGCAAGCGCCTTTGTGACTGCTGCAAGTTCCTGATAGCTGTCGACTGATATTATCCCGGCCTGGCGGAGCGCGCCCATGATAATTGCATTCGAGCCCCCAAGCGATCCCGTGTGCGAGGCGGCCTGCTTTGCACCCATTGCAGTACGCCCGCTCTTCCATATGACTACGGGCTTTTTCTTTTGGCGCATTACGCGCTTTGCAGTCTCGATGAACTTGCGCCCGTCACCAAAGCCCTCGACATACAGCGCAATGACACGGGTCTGCCTGTCGTTGGCCAAATACCATATCATGTCGGCCTCATCTACGTCGGACCTGTTGCCATAGCTGACCATCTTTGAGAGGCCAAACGCATCGGCAGTCTCCAAAAAGCTGATTCCCATCGTCCCGCTCTGCGAGAGAAACGCAACGGGTCCAAGCTTTGCGCGCACCATGCGGGCCTGGCCCTGAAACGCACAGTCTAGGCGGTTGGCCGCGTTGAACATGCCTATGCAGTTGGGGCCGATTATGCGGATCTTGTGCTTGAGGGCGAGGCGCTTTACTTCGGATTCATACTCTGCACGCTTGCCCCCGAGCTCCTTGCCCCCACCGGAGACGATAACGACGCTGTGGACCCCCTTTTTGGCGCACTCTTCGAGGACCGGCGGGGTGACAGATAGGTCGACGCACACGACGACGAGATCCACCTTGCCGGGTACAGCAGATATTGACGGGTAGCACTTTGTCCCAAGTATCTGCTTTTGTTTTGGGTTTATCGGGTATACCTTGCCATGATAGTCGTGGCGGGTCAGGCTGTCAAGCACAGAGTTTCCTATCTTGCCGGGAGTCGACGATGCGCCGACTAGTGCTATTGACTTTGGTGTAAAAAACGTCTCCATGTTTGTGGCATCGGGCTTTGCATGCGAGATTGCATTCGGTTTTGGCGTCTTGCGCAGTATTATCTTTGCATCAACGACCGTGTATGACTTTGGGCGGACGATTACCGGATTAAAGTCAATGCTCTCAAAGTGCGAGGCGTTTTCTGTGCCAAGCTTGCTGATGTTGAGCAGTGCGCGTGAAAGCATTGCCATGTCGATCTTGGCCGAGCCGCGGAACCCACGCAAGAGCTTGGAGCCCTTTAGCTCTGCAATCATGGATCTTACATCCTTGGATGTTATCGGCAGCATCCTAAAGGCCACGTCCTTCATTACCTCGGTCATTATGCCCCCCATGCCAACCATGATGACTGGTCCAAACTGGGGATCGTTTTGGAGTCCGACGATTAGCTCGACTCCGGGCTCGGACATTTGCTCAAGAAGTATGCCCTTGAGTTTTGCCCCCTTTACTCGCCGTGCGTTTTTTGTCATCTCGTTGAACGTCTTTTTGACCTCGTCGGCGCTGCGCACCCCGACCTTTACACCGCCAATGTCGGTCTTGTGGAGTATCTGGGGCGAGACGACCTTCATTACAAGCGGAAAGCCGATGGACTTTGCGGCCTTGGCCGCCTCGGCAGGCGTGGTTGCAAGCACATAACGCGGAACGCGGATTCCGTATGATTTGAGTATGGACTTTGATACGTCCTCGGTGATGACCTTGTGATCCGTCCTTATCGTCTCATCAAAGATACTCCTGACGCGTTGGTTCATTTAGGATCACTGCGTCCGATTGTAGTTATATTAAACTTTATCAGAATCCGGCAGATGCGGTCTGCAATACATCAGAGCTTGTGATCCTGCGATCCGTGTGGATGTGGGCAACCAAAGATTATAAGGATTCAGACTTTGGTGCGTGCGTGCTTCGATAGCTCAGCCTGGTAGAGCGTTACCTTGGTAAGGTAAAGGTCGCGGGTTCGGATCCCGCTCGAAGCTCTTCAATAATTCTGTATCAAGAGCTCAGAATGCCCGTTGCGCGAGCTCCCGACAGAGTTTATCGCACGCTTTGCGCGCAGCCTGCCGACGGACCAGTCCGCATCAAACGTGGCATGGACGTTGCGCGTGTCAGAGTTTGACACAAGCACATAGCATCCGCGCTCGGATAGCTTGTTGCACGTCTCGGCAAGGCGTGCCAGGTCTTGTGCACCAAAGTCCATGCTCGTATAGCTGGTAAAGCTTGCAGTCCGGCTTGCAGGCTGGTACGGCGGATCAAAGTAGACAAAGTCCCCGCGCCGTGCGGTGCGAAGCACCGCGGTAAAGTCGGCGCACTTTATCGAGATCCTGCGGGATCGCAGGATGCGGCTTGCTGACCTGAGCGCGTCCGCATTGACAATGTTGGGGTTGGTGTATCGTCCCATCGGGACGTTGAACTGGCCGTTGCTGTTGACCCTGTACAGCCCGTTAAAGCACGTCTTGTTTAGGAACAGCAGGCGTGCGGCCTTGGCAACCTGGGTGCGCGGGGCCGAGGCCCTGGTCGCATAATAGTAGGCCCGCGGGTCTTGGGCATAGTTTCTTTCGTGCACGCGCAGAGACGAGATGAGCTCCTCGACCCTGTCGCGCACGGTCACGTACGTGATTATGAGGTCAGAGTTGAGGTCAGACAGCGAGCACGGGGTGCGCGCATTGTCTGCAAGAATCGAAAAGGCCATTGCGCCCCCGCCGACAAAGGGCTCATAGTACGTCCCAAAGCTGTCAGGTATGTGGGCGCGGAGCTCGGATATGATCTGCCTCTTGCCGCCGGCCCACTTTACAAAGGGGGCGGCAATCTGGTATGCCTGCTGGTGCGCCAATACTGTTTGGCACGGCTTGCTTTGAAGTCATCAATTGGCAACAAAAAATTACCCCATGCGCAGTAATTATTGATCACACGCAGGCGTAAAGAGGCATTAAAAATAGAAAATTAAAAAAGGAATTTTCCTGCTAGTCCCACTTTGACCATGCGGCCATCCAGCGATACGTCCACGTATTGAGCTTACAGCCCAACGCAGCCATTGTCACTGACAGCACAGCTCCGGCACCGGCACCCAAGGCAACTGGGCTGTTGTAGAATTTGCCCACCTGGGGTTCTATCGGTGTCATGTATGGAGGCAGAGTCGGTCGCGGGTACTTGAACGCAGTCTCTAGCGGGTCGGCAACCGTTATCAAGTTCACCATGTTGAACAGAGGCAACGACATGCCGGCTAGCACACCGCCAAACAGAATCAACGAGTGCTTGTTCTTCTTTGTAGCCCAGTAGGCAAGATCCATCAGCATTGCAGATGGGAGCCAGACCGGCGTGACAATAAAGTCATACGGATAACCAAGAGCAAACCAAGCCCCTTTGGCGATCCATGTGTAGACTGTCATTATCAGCGCATAGTACGTCGCAGTACCCGGCACTCCAGTGAATGTCAGGTAATAGGCCGCACCAACCACGAGCATGAGCGTCTGCGATATGGAAAATATCACAAATGATGTCCATGCCCAATCAGTGTAGAAGATATAGTCTCCAGCGTTGATCGTCAGCAGTGTAGAGTTTACAGCAACTACCACAATGAAGAGGTAGTGTGTACAACGTCTCAGCCAAACCATTACAGGGTCAACAAGAATGGAAGTATATATAATTTTAGGACGACTAGCGATCAACACGCACGCGTATATCAGCAAAAATAGGATATAGGTAGTTTACACCTAGTTTCCAACGTAGAGAGATATGAGCACGGTTCCGACCGCAGTGGCAGCTAGTGTTACCCCAATGATCCCGTTGCTATTCTTTGCAGAGCCCTCCTCACATACCTTTACGGAGAAGAGGTACCCAATGGCCTCTACGATGGTAAGCACTATGAACGCATAGTGACCGCTCGGTGTCGGATACGCCCAAGGATAGTAAAAGTATCCCGCAGCCGTACCGCCAAACGTTGCTAGCCAGGCAGCAATGTAAGAGATCGTGATAATGCCAGTCATGTTCTCTACACGCCTGCCAATCATTTTCTCTACATCTGCTGAACCGGCACCGCCGCCTCCAGCCGAGCCGAACCCCTTTGGAAGAGTCATCAAGCAGGCTCGGCGGTATAATCCTTTTAAGTCTTTCTTGGGCCCGTATAAATACAAAAAGCGATCAATACGCCCGATCACGGGGTGCAATACCGCCCAGTCGATCAGAAACGCTTCCAGATACGTTCTGCGATCACGATTTGGACAGCTTTTAAGTAAAGCGCGCAGTATGGGCACTGTAATGTTTTGGCCTGGGATGGGGGATCCCACAAAGAGGCGGAAAACGCTAAAGTTCCTGCTCATAACTGCGGCAATCGGGATATCAGTCGGGGTGGTCAGCAGCACGCTGCTCGGCGAGCTTGCACGCAACGACCCGCTAAAGGTCTGCATCAATGACAGGGTGACAAGCTATAACATCAGCGCGACGCTCGAGCTGTATGTCGACGGCGTGCAGGCAGATATTCCGGCAAACATCGGGTTCAGTGAGGACGGGTGCCAGAGGACGCTCTATACGCTTACCAGCGACGGTGCAATACATGCGTCGTGGGAGGAGGAATATCCGTTTGAGCTGGGACATTTCCTGTGGGTGTGGGAGTTCCCGCTGCGTGACATGGACCAGTCAAAGTCAAGGATACTGGTCAACGGGGCCGAGACTGGCGACTTTATCAACACGCCGCTCATTGACGGCAGGACGTACACGGCAGAGTTTACATCAAAGGCATACGACACTGCAAAGGACCACGACTTTCTCCCACCCGACCAATAAGTTCTGGCGCCGGGATCCCATCCGCACGGTGCGCCAATGTTTTGCACCGGGCCTGCCGTTTGTTTTGGTGGAGACGGGCTTGCCGGCGTGTCAGCATATGCGCGCAAATCATTATAATGTAGCTTGCGCCCTGTGTTGCGCATAGCCCGATAGTCTAGCGGTCAATCAGGCAACGCCTGGGCCAATGATCTCGCGCTCTGGATCTCTAGGGGATACGCGGGGACGGCAGTTCGAATCTGCCTCGGGCTACTATCTAGATGCCTGCGCTATGCGCTCTAGCTCGTGCTTGCGCTTTACAGACGGCGCATCAGGCGAGTTCTCGGCCGCACCGACGAGGTGGTCTGCGAGGTACTCTTCGATGGATTTTGGGTTTGAAAACGTGCTCTCGCGCACGCCGTCTGCGATGAATTTTAGCGCAAGGTCTACGCGGCGCAGCGGCGAGACGTCGACTGACACGTGGTACACGGTTCCGCCGTACACGATCCTAGTCGTGTCCTCGTTTGGCGCAGAGTGCTCGACGGCGCGCACCAGAACCTCGACTGGGTTTTTGCCCGTCTTTAGCTCGATTATCGTAAAGGCTGACTTTATGATGTTAAATATCCTGGCCTTTTTGCCTGCCATCCGCCCCGTGTTTTTTGCATACTTTTTTCCAAAGTGCATCATCTTGTTTGCCAGGCGCTCGACAATGTGCGAGTCCTCCTTGTTGAAGCGCTTTAGTGCAGAGCGCCCGTATGTCACTGGGATCACCACCTTGCGCAGCGATATTGCGTTGCGGAGGCTGTTGTCAGATACCGTAATGCCCGACGTATCCCACCTGTCAAAGAGCTTAAAGTTGGGCTCCTTTGCGGTCATCTTCGCGGCTTCTCCTTTTTGCCGATGACTAGCTCGTGGAGCGACGTGTCATTTACCTTGAATACCTTGAAGCGGACTCCGGGAATGTCGCCCATGGCGCCTCCCTGTGTTGCGCCCATCCCCTGGATGTGGACCTCGTCGTGCTCGTCGATAAAGTTCATTGCGCCGTCGCGGGGCAAGAACGCCGTAACGGTCTTGCCGTTTTTGATCAGCTGCACGCGCACGCACTTGCGCACAGCAGAGTTTGGCTGCTTTGCCTCAACGCCGACCTTTTCGAGCACGATCCCGCGCGCCTGGGGCGCGCCTCCCATGGGGTTTGACTTTTTGTCCAGTCCGAGCTTGCGCCTCTTGTATGTCGATATAGACCACCTCTGGCGCTTGCGCTTTGCGCGGATCACGCGCCCTGCAAAGAGGCCCAAGGGTGACTTTGCCATGAATCAGCTCATCTCCAGCGTTGGTGCCCCGACGCCCTCTATAGTGACCTGTGTGATTCCAAAGTACCTGTTTGCAATAAGCCGCGCCTTTGAGACGTTGCGCCCCTCGCGCCCTATTGCCAGTGCCTTGTTGTTGTTGTCCACCATGACAGTTGCAATCCGCGTTCCGTTATCGCGGTTATTTATCTTTACTTCGCGGACAAGTTTCGGGCGCAGCACGTTGGTTAGAAACTTTGCCGGATCCTCAGAGTGCTCGACTATCTCGACGTTTTGTTCGATTGCATTTTGGACTGCCTTGATCAGCACGCCTCCCTTGCCGATCGCCGCACCCGCCTTGCCCTCATCGACTACAAAGATTACCCTGTCATACTTTTCGTCCTCGATGCAGTCTCGTGCGCGCACGTGCGTCTTGCCCTCAAAGAGGTGCATGAGGCGCATCTGGTCCTGCGTGATCTTTATCTCGGACACTATACTGGCACCCTTGTTCTGTTTGCTGCACACATCGGTGCACCGGCCGGGACGATCATTGTTTTTTGGATTCACCTATTATGGCCTTGATTGTGGCCGCTGCAAGCTTTACAAAAGAGAGTGCAGATATGCGGTACTGCCTGCCGCACAGCTTGCTGAGCTCAACTGACGAGCCTGCAAACTCGACGACGGGGACGCCGGCGGCCTTGGCGGATTCGGCAATCCCTGGCGTGGCAGACCTCGATACTATGACGAGCTTGCTGTTGCCGATCGCGTTGGATACGCTTTTAGAGCCGATTATACAGTTCTTTTCTTTGAGCGAGTCTGTTATCGCCTTTTCTAGCACGGTTGGCATGTACGAGAACCCGCTGTCGACTACCGCTTTATAGGTATAGTCATGGCGTGGAGGGGGCGCGGGTGTGCATACGCAGTAATGGTGCGCAGCCTAGCGTTTCTTTGAGACCTGCATGTACAGGTCCACGGTGCCGCTGCCAATCGGTATGTTGCTGCCCACGATGACGTTTTCAGTCACCCCGCGGAGCTTTTCAATCTCGCCGGCAAGGGCCGCACGAGCAATTGTCGGCACCGTAATCTCAAAGGCTGCGCGCGCCAAGACGCTGTCCTTGGAGCCGGCGACGCCGTGGCGGCCTATCTGCTGCATGTGGCCTCGCGAGCACATGAGGTCCGAGACGAGCATGATATAGCGGTCATCTACCTCGAGTCCCTGGTCCTCTAGCGTCGAGTTGAGCTCGTTGATGAGCGCGTTGCGCGCCGCCTCTATTCCAAGCGTCTCGGCAATCTCGAGGACGTTGTTTGTGCGCACCTTGCGCTTGTCGATCCCCTCTATCCCCAGTACTTTTTGGAGGTTGGAACCGGTTGTCTGTATGACCCACTCACCGTCGTTTTGGACCAGCGTGATGCGCTCAATGCTTGGAACCCCCTTTACGGTCGTGTTGAGGACCTTGTTGCGTATGGCCAGTGCGCCCGGCGCGTCGGTCTCCTCGACAAACTTTAGCACGATCGTCGACTCGCTTGCCTCAATCTTGAACTTTTTGTTCGACGAGAGTGCAAGCTCAATGTCCTCTGCTGTAACCTCGCGGTCGGCCATCACGTCGCGGTCCAGCTTTAGGATGATCTCGGATTTATAGTCCATCTCATAGCTTGCCAGCGCCGAGACCCTGGTCTGGAGTACGTTCTTTGCGACCTCGATTGCCTTTTCCCTGTCGTTTTTTATCGACTCTTCAAGATAGATGTCCATTGTCGGGGTGGTGGGTTTCTTGCGCGCGTCGACTAGCTCGATTAGGCGCGGCAGACCGAGCGTGACGTTGCGCTCCCTGATTCCCGCAAAGTGGAATGTTCTTAGCGTCATCTGCGTGCCCGGCTCGCCGAGGGACTGCGCCGTGACGATGCCGACTGCCTGGCCCGGCTCGACTTTGGCACGGTCATAGAGATCGAGGCCCTTTTTGCACACAGTCTCGATTCCTGCCAGGCTCAGGTTCGAGGAGGTGACGGCCTCAATCACGGTCGACTTTAGTTTTGGATTAAACGTCTTTGTGTATTTTTTGAGTACTCCCGAGATCTCCTCGCCGCCGGCCTTTTTGCCGCTATCAACGATTCTCTGGGACTCGATGAGGCGCGATATGTTGAATGCCTCGCCGTGGTCGCTCTTTGCCACGTCGATTCCGTCCTCGCCGTACAAAAACTGCATTATGTGGCCGTACGGATCCCTCACCGTGCCGTCGTATTCCAGCCGTATGTGCTCTAGTGCGTTTATGAGGCGGCGCTGCATGTATCCGCTCTGCTGCGTCCTGACTGCGGTGTCGACTAGGCCCTCGCGTCCGGCCATTGCGTGGAAAAAGAATTCCAGGGCCGAGAGGCCGTCGCGGTAGTTTGACTTTACAAACCCGTGCGAGTCGGGGTTGTCATCGTTGGGGCTATAGTGTGAGAGCGCCCTGTCGTTGTACCCCTTTAGGAGGCGCTGTCCCCTGCGCGACTGCTGGCCTAGGGCGCCGGCCATCTGGCCGATGTTGAGCGAGGAGCCGCGTGCGCCAGTCGTTGCCATGATGCGCCCCGCGTTGGTCTCATCAAGCGAGGTGTCTGCAATGTTTCCTGCCTTGTCACGCGCCTTTGAGAGCTCGTTTACGATATAGACCTCTAGCGAGTCTGCAACGGAGAGCCCGCGAGTGGTTTTTAGCATGTTCTTTTTTGACTGTGAGATAAAGTCGTCCACGATGTCATAGCTGTCAGATATCTTGTCAAGGATCTGCGCGCGCGACTTTTCAGACATTTCAAGGTCAGAGTAGCCGTAGCTGAACCCATAGTGGGTGATGAACTGCTTTGCTATGACGAGTATCGAGTTGAGAAACGTCTTTGCCTGGATGTTGCTATAGTCCTTGGCAATGCGGTGGAGCACGCTTTCGGACTCTTCGGCGCCGATTGAGGACTTGTCAATCACGCCGCTGATAAGCTCGCCGTTCTTTATCACGACGTCCTGCTTGGAGCCGGACGTGCCCTTTGCCCACTTGGACGTCATTACATAGTTAAAGTCAGACGGCAAAAAGAGCGAAAAGAGCTGCTTGCCCGTATAGACGGGCCGGCCCTTTGCGTCCTTTGTTGCGGGCTTTGGAAGTGAGCCGTTATAGTTTCCAAGCATTGCATAGTTTGTAAACTCTGCCGGTGTGAGGTATGTGTCATCTCTGGTGAGCAGGTACGAGCCGGTGACATAGTCGCGCAGCCCGCCGATGATGGGGCCGCCGTATCGCGGCGAGATTATCTGGTCCTGGACTCGCATGAGGAGTATGGCCTCGGCGCGGGCCTCCTCGCTCTGGGGTACGTGGAGGTTCATCTCGTCGCCGTCAAAGTCCGCGTTGTAAGGCGGGCATACGGAAGGGTGGAGGCGGAACGTCTTGCCGGGCAGGACCTTGACATAGTGCGCCATTATCGACATCTGGTGCAGCGATGGCTGCCTGTTGAACATTACAATGTCGCCGTCTAGGAGGTGGCGCTCGATCTTGTACCCGATTTCGAGCGAATCGGCAATAGTCTGCTTGTCCTCTACAAAGTCTAGGCGGATCTTGACGCCGTCGGGGCGTATGATATAGTTGACCCCGGGGTACTGTGTGGGGCCGTTGACTACGAGCTTTTTCATCCGCTCAATGTTCCAGTCCGTGACGATCTCGGGTATGGTGAGCTTTGTTGCAATGTATAGCGGGACGCCGACTTCTGAGAGGTCTAGATCCGGATCAGGCGAGATTACCGTTCTGCTAGAAAAGTCGACGCGCTTGCCGGACAGCGAGCCGCGGAAGCGGCCCTCCTTTCCCTTTAGCCTCTGCGTCAGGGTCTTGAGCGGCCTGCCGGAGCGGTGGTGCGCCTGCGGGATTCCAGAGACCTCGTTGTCAAAGTATGTGGTTGCGTGATACTGGAGCAGGTCCACCAGGTCCTGTACGATGAGCGGCGGCGTTCCGGCCTCTTTGCTCTCCTTTAGGCGCTGGTTGACGCGGATGATGTCGACCATCTTGTGGGTCAGGTCATCCTCGGATCGAATGCCCGTCTCTAGTATTATCGAGGGCCGGACCGTGACGGGGGCCACGGGGAGCGCCTGGAGCACGAACCATTCGGGGCGCGCCGTGGTGGGGTCGTATCCGAGCAGCTCTAGATCTGCATCTATGATCTGAAAGAACCTGCTGCGAATCGTGATTGGGAGGAGCCTGTTCTCGCCGGCCTCGGTCTTTTCGATAAAGTTTGTAGGCTTTGTGAATATGAGATCGTACTGGATCTTGCCACAGTGGGGGCACTCCTTTGCCTTGCGAGCCTTTTCGAGTATCATTTCTGGGATGCGCTTTTGCGAGACTGCCGTGTATGCGGCCTCGCGCGACATTACGCGTGCAAGCTCGTCGAGGTCGTCCTGTGCTATCTTTAGGCGCGAGCACGAGCGGCACGTCATGAGCAAGAGCTTGTAGATGTTGTCGATAAACGCAATGTGAAAGACCGGCTCTGCCAGCTCTATATGTCCAAAGTGGCCCGGGCATCGCGCACTCGTGTTGCCGCACGTAAGGCATTTCTGGCCGGGCTCGAGGGTGCCGAGGCGCCCGTCCATCAGTCCGCCCTGGACTGCCATGCCGTCCTCGTCGTACGTCTCTGGCGCCGTTATCTCGGCAACAGAGTACTTGCGGATCTCTGTCGGCGACCAGACAGAAAAGCGTATGCCGTCTATGGTCTTTGCAGACTGGAACGACATCTAGACCCTCTCCGTTATGAGCAGCCTCGGGGCGATGTTGAGGCTCTGCATCTCTTGCAGCAATAGCTTGAATGCGTATGCAATCGAGATCGACGAGACCTTTGCCTTGTCCCCGCACACCCGGCAGACATAGCGGCGCAGCTTTGCATCGTGATACGCGACAAGGCCGCACCTCTCACAGACATAGATCGAGGACTTGTCAGACTCGTCGAGCAGCCTGTCCTTGAGTATCATTGATGAGCCGTACGCAATAAGGCAGTCGCGCTCCATCTCTCCGAACCGGAGTCCGCCGCCGCGGGCGCGCCCCTCTGTAGGCTGCTTTGTGAGCATCTGGACCTGGCCGCGGGCTCGGGCGTGTATCTTGTCGGCGACCATGTGGTGGAGCTTTTGATAGTATACGACGCCGATAAAGACCTCGACGTTAAACGGCTTGCCGGTGCGCCCGTCATACATGACCTCCTTTCCGGAATACTTGAACCCGTGCGATGACATGACCTCCTTGACCTCGTCCATCTTTTCACCTACAAATGCCGAGCCGTCAAATTTCGAGCCGCGGAGGGCGGCGGCCTTGCCCGTGATTGACTCCATAAACATTCCCACGGTCATGCGGGAGGGGAATGCGTGCGGGTTGATGAGGACGTCCGGCGATACTCCCTCCTTTGTGTATGGGAGATCTTCGGCCTTTGCGAGTATTCCAAGGACGCCCTTTTGGCCGTGCCTTGAGGCAAACTTGTCGCCGATCTCGGGCACGCGCATGTCGCGGACCCTGATCTTGTACATCTTGCCGCCCTCGTCAGACTGGGTCATCACGATGGTGTCGACCGTGCCGGATTCAGACGGCCTCACACCCACAGACGTGTCGCGCCTGTACGGGCCCGTAGACTCGAACTCGCGGTACTCTTCCATGAACCGCGGCGGGCTGGTCTTGCCAATCATAATGTCGCCGCCGGTGACGTTTGACTCTGTTGCAATTATTCCGTCCCCCTCGAGCAGGCGGTACGACTTGTCCCCCTTGTAGCCGCGCACGTTGGAATCGGCGTTGGGAATCTCAAACGTGTCGCGCATCCCGCCAGGATACTGCTTTGCCTCTGCATCGTATATCCTGAAAAAGAACGTCCTTGCCAGGCCGCGGTCCACTGACTGCTTGCTGAGCACTATGGCGTCCTCAATGTTATAGCCGTCAAAGGGAAGGACTGCCACCACGCAGTTTTGCCCGGCGGGGCGCTCCTCGAGTCCGAGAAGCCCCATTGCCTTTGTCGTCACTATCGGGATCTGGGGATAGAGCATAAAGTGCTGGCGGACGTATGTGCTGGTGTTCATTACCGGTGTTGAGAATCCGAGGCTCTGCTTTGCCATTGCCGACTCGTACGTGTTTCTTGGGGACTGGTTGTGTTCCGGGTACGGGATTATCGAGGCGCCCACGCCGAGTATCGCAGACGTGAATATCTCTAGGTGCGTGTACTTTTTGGCGTTCTTGTCGCTTAGCGCGATGTAATAGTTCTCCTCCTCGTTGGCATCAATGAGGTCAATTACCCCCTGCTTTAGCAGGTCGGTCCAGGGCACCAGCTTTTTTGACACCTTGTCAAGCATCTCAGACGTCAAAAGCGACTTGCCGTCCTTGATTACCACCAGCGGACGGAGGACGCGGCCCGCATTGCAGTTGATGTACATGCGGGTTGTGGCCCCCGGCACGCGCCGGCCGTGGTACGATATGCCAATGTGCGGGTGTATCTTGTCTGTGCGCCTCAGATCCCGGAGGGATTCGGTGAGCTGCTCGCCGTCCTTGTGGTATCCGATGAGCTTGCCGTCGACAAATATGCGCGTGCCGTCTCGCTTTACGTCGTCCTTTGTGTCATCAAATACGGTGACATCCATGTTGTGGAGGCGCTCGATTATCTCCTCGGACGGGACATGGACAGATATGAGCGCAGAGAGGGCAAGGTTCTTGACTAGGCCACAGTTGGAGCCCTCTGGCGTCTCGCTTGGGCATATGCGGCCAAAGTGCGTCGCATGCAGGTCGCGGGCCTCAAAGTTTGGCTGCGTGCGGCTCAGCGGGGACTGGATGCGGCGGAGGTGGCTGATCGTGGAGAGATAGTTTGTCCGGTCCAGCAGCTGCGTGACGCCCATGCGCCCGCGCCCCCAATTGCCCGTTGCAATCGCATTGTTGAGCTTGTCCGATATTATCCCGGGCCTCACGGCAGCAGCTACTGCATTGATACCGCGCTTTTGCCCAGAGCGCTCTAGCTGGTACTTCATGTCGCGGATCAGGCTGCGAAACGCGGTCCTAAAGAGGTCGGCGAGCATCTGGCCTGCAAACTTTACGACCTTGTTGCCATAGTGATCCTTGTCGTCTGGCTGGATCCACCCGAGCTTTAGCTCCAAGAGCTTGCACGAGGCCTCGCCGAGAAACCTTGCCTTCTCCTTGCGGTTCTCGGGGTGCTTGCCCAGGTGCGGCAACAGGCTCCAGTCAAGGAGGGTCTCTGCGCGCTTTATCTGGAACTCTTCGAGCATGCCTGGTGCTATCCTCTTGCTGATGTATACGATGGCGTCCTTTGATGTGACCACGGTGCTCGACTTTTCAAACGAGGCCTCCAGCTCGTTGCTGATATCGTCCACGAGCGAGACCGTCGAGGCAATGTCCTTGTCAGACTCGACGCCCAGGGCCCGCATGAGCGTGATTACCGGTATGTCAACCGGTGAGCCGGGGATCCGGGCCACAATCAGGCCGTCGTTTTTCATCAAGAGCTCGAGCTTTGAGCGGTATCCGACTATGGACGAGTAGATCTTTGCCTTGTAGACGACGTTGTTGCTCACAGTCTCCTTGTCCACTATGATCTTGTTGTACGAGAGGTCCTCAAGGCCGACGATTACGCGCTCAGAGCCGTTGATCACAAAGTAGCCGCCGGGGTCGTGCGGGTCCTCGCCGTGGTCGATTAGCTTGTTGTCATCAAACGTGTTGAGTATGCACATTCCGGACTTTATCATGACCGGGATGTTGCCGATGTGGATGTCGCGCGTCTCTAGCACCTTGTCGTCCTCGATGACAGACGACGTGATATAGATCGGCGCCGCATACGTCACGTTGCGAAGCCGCGCCTCGGCAGGTGTGATGCTCGTGACCGAGCCGTCAAGCTCCATTATTCTTGGCGCCTTGCGGATTATTTTTCCAAGCTCGATCTTGTACGGGTACTCTGAGTTTTCGATCTCTATCTGTCCGACCTCATCGACGATGCTCTGTAGTCCGCGGTCCAGAAATTCGTCAAACGAGTTGAGGTGCTGGCGCGCAATTCCCTCCCGTCGCAGAATGTCTTGTATTATTGGCCAGCGCTTACTTGATGGATCCGCCATATCTTATACCTCTACTACGTATCGATAGTACACGGCCTGGCCTGCGGTGCTGCTCGTCCTGGTAATCTTGATCAGGTCCCCGGGCTTTACGCCGAGTCCGACTATGGCAGGATCGGTGACAAAGATCAGGGGGAGCTCGACGAGCCGGCAGTTGTACTTTGCAATGACCTCGCGGGCCTCCTCCTTTGAGACTATCTCGTGCTTTGGCACATAAACGTGATCCGGAACCAGAATCTGATTCTTTTTTACCATAGTTTTTTACCCCCATGCGCGCCAGCTGCTAGAGGATCAAAACACGGCAAATTATGATAAAGGGTAAATTTGCTTAATATATACGTAATTGGAATCCGGCGTCACTTTTGGTCAAGATTTCGTAAATTAAATCATTAATTTAGGAACAGAATAGTGATAGAACACATTTAAATACTACATATATTGGACAGGATGCAGATGAAGTCAAGCATCGTCATTGCAGCACTATCAATAATGCTGATTGGAGGCGTTGCGGCTGTCCCATCATACGCTCAGGTCTTGGATGCCATAACGATCTCTACTGACAAGGAATCGTATTCGGCCGGCGAGACTGTCACAGTCAATGGCAATATACGCCAGACCATGCAAGGCGCAGTGGCACTCACGGTACTGGCACCAAACGGCAACAGGATCAATGTTGATCAGCTTACACCAGATGATGCAGGAGCGTTCTCTACGACATTTGTTGCAGGCGGTCCCCAATGGATGACTGCCGGTCAATACGAGATAGTGGTATCTTATGGCGTAGTCGCGGCCAACATTGTAACCAACACGGCGACCATCGAGTATACCGGAGGCGTTGCAGCACCCGCACCGGACCCAGAGCCCCCGGCCGATGATCCACTAGCAGGAATTACATCGTCAATAACAGGCGGCACCATAACCAGCATCCGCATAGGCGACGATGAGGCGGCAGTTGTAGTCATCATTGATGCAATTGATGACGGAGAGCTTACACTCAACATTCCAAGGGACATATTCGAGTCAAAGTCTGACGGTCAGTCAGGCGACGATATTCCGTTTATCGTCCTAGTCGACAGTGCAGAAGCCAACGCAATAGAGACATCAGGTGCAGGCGTGCGCACGCTTACAATACCCTTCACGGCAGGAACCGATGTAATCGAGATCTTTGGCTCGTGGATCATCCCAGAGTTTGGCATTATTGCCATAGGCATACTGGCAGTCGCAATAGTGGCCATAATAGTGGCAAGCTCTAGATCATCTGTAAGCATCTTGCCCAGATACTGAGGAAGAGTTTGCCAACGCAAAATATACATAAATATAGACACGCTGGGGGCTGTTGCTGATGAAGGCACGTCTTGCAGTACTCTTGCTCATATCGGCAGGGCTGATATCGGCTGCCGGAGTTCCAAACATTGAGGCTCAGACAGGCATGACCGTGCTGGTCACAACGACTGACGGTACCGACATTACAATCAGCGGCGAGACCACGAAGACAGATGATATCGCTGTCAGCGTCATAAATTCCAATACGGGCTCTGTCATATTTGTCGACCAAGAGGCACCCAATGCAGACGGAACGTACAGCTTTTACAGTTCGACAGATTCTGAGGGCTGGCCAGAAGACGGGTTATACCTAGTCACTGCAAAACAAAGGGACAGTAGTGCATACAACTTGGATGTAACCATACAGGTGGAAGACGGAAGGATAATCACGGACAATGCGGCAAAGTCCTCACTTGACGTTCCCGGAGAGGTCGACACAAGGCCGGCTCCCATCAGCGGCCTCATGATCGATGTCACAGCAGACATTGGCTCTGATGTAATAACAATAGACGGAACCACGACATCGCAGGCAAATTCCGTAACTGTTATCGTCACATCACCGTCAGGCAACAAGGTTTACACTGATCAAGTCAGGCCATCCGCATCAGGTGTGTTTAGCGCCGACATCAACCTCGGATGCCCGCACTGGCAGGAGGCTGGCTTTTACACCATAGACGTCCAGCAGGGATCCAACTCGCTGTTCCAAAAGTCAGTAGACGTGGAGATTAGCGAATGCCTCGTGGTGCCAGAGTTTGGCGCACTAGCAATGGCAGTACTGGTCGTATCAATAGTGGCAATAGTGGTTCTGGGCGCCAGGTCCAGACTGAGCATAATGCCAAGGTACTAGCAGTCCAAGCCTTTTTATCCAAAACTAGCTGTCCACTCGCATAGTGTCAGAGTTTGTCTTTTTAGAGTCAAGATCAATAGCAGTGATTGGCGCATCAGACAAGAAGGGAAGCGTGGGTCGCGCCATCACCTCAAACATAATGTCAGGCTACCGGGGCACCGTATACCCGATCAGCCCCACGCGCAAGACCGTCTTTGGCAAAAAGGCGTACGCGTCGGTGGCTGATGTGCGGGGTCCAGTCGAGCTGGCAGTCATAATCACAAAGAACACAATCGTCCCCCTCGTCCTCGAAGAGTGCGGCAAAAAGGGGGTAAAGGGCGTGGTGGTCATCACGGCCGGATTCAAGGAGGTCGACGACGCAGGAGCCGCACTAGAGCGCAAGATTGTCGGCATTGCGCAGAGGTATGGCATCAAGATGATAGGTCCAAACTGCCTCGGCGTCATGAACCTGGACCCAAAGGTCATGATGAATGCGACGTTCCTAAAGATAACGCCAAAGTCCGGCGGCGTCGCACTCGTCTCGCAGAGCGGCGCCATTTGCGCCGCACTAGTCGAGGATGCAAGCGCGCAGGGGATAGGATTCTCGGCCATTGTAAGCATGGGCAACAAGGCGGCCATGAGCGAGGTCGACATGCTAGAGATGCTCGGCGAGCACAAACAGACCCGTGTAATTGTCATGTATCTAGAAGACATGGGTGATGGCGCCAGATTCATGCGCGTCTGTAAAAAGATAACAAAAAAGCACAAAAAACCAGTGCTCGTCCTAAAGGCAGGACGCAGTCCAGAGGGGGCAAAGGCGGCCATGTCGCACACGGGTGCGCTGATGGGATCCGACGAGTCATACGACGCAATACTCCGCCAGTCCGGTGCGATAAGGGTGGACACCATGGGCGAGCTCTTTGATTATGCAACCGCGTTTGCAAAGCAGCCGCTGCCGGTGCGCGGCGACCTGGCAATAGTGTCAAACGCCGGGGGTCCGGCCATAATATCGACTGATGCCAGCTCGAGGCTCGGCATACGGATGGCAAAGATCGACTCTGCAAGAAAGACCATCGACAAGGTCATCCCGCCCTGGGGCAGCTCCCGCAACCCAGTCGACATCGTAGGCGATGCCGACTATGACAGGTTCCGGGACACGCTGGACGTCGTCCTGGCCCACAAAAACGTCGGCTCTGTAATCACAATGTGCACGCCTTCTGCCACGCTGGACTATGACGGCCTTGCACGCGTCATCGTCGAGATGTCAAAAAAGCACAAAAAGACAATGCTTGCAAGCCTGATGGGCCTGGATGAGGGGATTACCAACCGCCAGATACTGGCCGACGGCGGCGTCCCGTACTATACGTATGCAGAAGGCGCAATCAATGCGCTTGCAGTCATGCTGCGCTTTGCCGAATGGACAAAGCGGTCCGCAGGCATGATTACAAAGTTCAAGGTAAACAAGGCACGAGTCAGGCGCATACTTGACGGTGCGCTTGCAGACAAGAGAAAGAGCCTGCTAGAGGAAGAGGGCCTAGAGATATTGAAGGCGTATGGACTTCCGCTGCCAAAGAGCAGCGTGGCAGCAACGCCTGCCGAGGCAGTAAAGGCTGCCAAAAAGATCGGTTATCCCGTGGTACTAAAGATAGTCTCGCCGCAGATAACCCACAAGTCAGACGTGGGCGGCGTAAAGGTCAACCTCGGCGATGACAGGCAGGTGCGCGCAGCGTATGCAGAAATTGTCGCCAATGCGCGCAAGCACAGCCCGCACGCAAAGATAAACGGCGTCCTGGTAGTAGAGATGGTAAGTGGGGGCAAGGAGATGATCATCGGCTCAAAGCTTGGACCAAACGTTGGGCAGACAGTCATGCTCGGGGCCGGCGGGATATACGTCGAGGTCCTAAAGGACGTCGTCTTTGGCATAGCACCGCTCTCGAACCGAGAAGCGCACGACATGGTCTCATCAATAAAGACCTCGCGGATTTTGGACGGGGTGCGCGGTGAGCCGCCGTCTGACAAGGCAAAGCTGGCCGAATGCATTGAGCGCGTCTCGCAGCTTGTTGCAGACTTTGAGGAGATCAAGGAGCTTGACATGAATCCAGTACTGGTAATGCCAAAGAATCGCGGGTGCCGCATACTCGATGTCCGGATCGGGCTCAGCTGAGCCATACACGGCAATAGTCTAGTGGTTTGAGCGCATCATTGCGTCTTTTTTGGTGCCATAATGACTTGCCCTAATTACCATCTAGCTTTTGCATTTTTTCCATATATACCCATGATTTCGGGATCTTGCACACTGTGTGGCAGTCTAGAATTTTTATAGTGCGGCAGTGTAATCTGTGGCATGCCTGTGACACAGGACAAGCACGGGATGAAGACCGTCGTGCCCATAACTAGTGGTGCCGAGTACATCCAGAGCCTGCGGGGCAGGGACCTGGATGTCTATCTCTTTGGCGAGCGCATAAAGGAGCCGGTGGACCACCCGATGATCCGCCCCTCGATTAACGCAGTCGCAGAAACATACGACCTGGCAGTACGCGAGGAAGAGCTTGCATCAACAGAGTCGTCTATATCCAACAGGCGCGTAAACCGCTTTTTGCACATTGCAGAGAGTGCCGAGGATCTCGTCCTCCAAAACAAGATGCAGCGCAAGCTGGGCCAGCTTACGGGCACGTGCTTTCAGAGGTGTGTCGGCATGGATGCGCTAAACTCGCTCCACTCTACGACGCACGAGATTGACAAGGCGCACAATACAAAATACCACGAGAGGCTCTTGGAGTTTATCAGGATGATACAGGAAGAAAATCTTGTAATCGGCGGCGCAATGACTGACACAAAGGGGGATAGGTCAAAGGGTCCGTCTGAGCAGGATGACCCCGACATGTTTGTACATATTGTCGACCAGGACGAAAAGGGCGTGTATGTTACGGGTGCCAAGGCGCACCAGACGGGCTGCATAAACTCGCACTGGATAATCATAATGCCCACGATGAGACTCGTCGATGCTGACAAAAAGTACGCCATAGTCGGCGCGTTTCCCGTTGATGCAAAGGGTGTGACATACATCTATGGCAGGCAGTCGTGCGACACGCGCAGCATGGAAGAAGGCGACATTGATGCGGGAAACGCAAAGTTTGGGGGCCAGGAGGCACTCGTAATACTTGACCGCGTATTCATACCGTGGGAGCTGGTATTCATGAACGGCGAGTACGAGTTTGCCGCAATGCTAGTCGAGAGGTTTACTTGCTACCACCGCCGGAGCTATGTCTGCAAGACCGGCCTCGGGGACGTACTGATTGGAGCTGCGGCCACCGTTGCAGACTATAACGGCGTGCCAAAGGTGTCCCACATCAAGGACAAGCTGGTAGAGATGACGCACCTCAACGAGTCGATATATGCCGCAGGAATCGCCTCGTCGTACCAGGCACACAGGATGGACTCGGGGGTCTGGCTCAACGACGACATGCTGGCCCAGGTCTGCAAACACAACGTGACTCGGTTCCCCTATGAGATAAGCAGGCTTGCCCAGGATATTGCAGGCGGGCTTGTGGTGACGCTTCCCTCTGAAAAGGACTTCCAGAACCCAAAGACGGGGCCGCTGCTCAAAAAGTATCTGGCAGGGCGCAAGGGTGCAGACATTGAGGACCGCATGAGAATCCTCCGCCTCATAGAGAACATGACCCTGGGACGCAACGCGGTCGGATACCTCACAGAGTCGATGCACGGGGCCGGCTCGCCGCAGGCTCAGCGGATCCAGATTGCGCGCCAGATGCAGCTCGGATACAAGAAACAGCTTGCAAAGGATCTTGCCGGAATCGACGGCGATGAAAAAGAGCTAAAAGAAAACTCGGAATATTTCAAGCGCGTCTTCAAGATACCGTCCTAGGATTTTCCGGGATTCTGCTCGCCTTTATCCGGCGTGCCGTTATCTGGCTCTGTTGCATCCTTGAGCACATCATCGTGCGGGGATGCTGTGTCCCCGGTCTCGGGTGCAGAGTATTCGCCGTCACGCGGGACATCGTCAAGGTCCCCGACATCCGTATCGGCAGACGCCGGCCCACGTGAGTCGCGCCTGTGCTTGTATATCATCACCCCCACGATTACTGCAATCAGGATATAGTTTATCGGCGGGGCCAGGATCTGCGTGACTATGCCGATCTGCGGTATCACGTATACCACCTTGCCTATGTAATATTCGGCAGTTATGGGATAGTCAGTGCCGGGTATCGATATCTGGTTTGCGTCCCCGATCGTCCGAAGGACACGCGGATCCTCGCTGACTATATCGTCTATCCTGTGCACGATTACCGTGTCTGCGCCGTCTGGGCGGTCAAAGACGATGATGTCGCCCACCTCCACGCGGTCGATTGTCTCATGGCCCTGGACGATGAGTATGTCGTTTACCTCTAGTGCCGGAACCATGCTTCCGCTTGCAACCACATAGAACGGATAGGGTGTTGCAAACGCCGCATACATGACAAGCCATGCGGCAACGAGTGCTATCCCTGTGACTGCCAGCTCGACGGCGAGTTTGTTCTTTTTTAACCCCATGTTGTATATCGCGGGTTTTACCTCATAAGATAAACATTGCTAGTCGGATCTAGAGCTGTTTTCCGCACTCTTCGCAGAACTTTGAATCAGGCTTGTTTGCAAATCCGCACGATGCGCACGCGCCCTGCTGCGGCCCGGGTGCGGATGTACCAGAAGACGAGCCGCCAAGTATTATGATCTCGCCGACCTTTTCAACGCGGTTCCACGTCACGCTTGCAACCTGTCCGTCGTCGGATTCAACGGTTAGAACCAGGCTTCCCGATGCGGGATCGACTCCGACCTCGCGTGCAACGCCGATTTTAAACGCACGCTCGTCATAAACATCCATTCCCGCAATGGCGCTGATGGATACCGGCGCATCGGACTTTGGCTGTGTCAGACCCGGGATGGGCGGCAATTCCTCGACCGGAGGGGGCGGCGGCACCAAGTCTCTGGGCGGTGCGATTTCAGATGCGGTCTTTGCAAGCCCGACGTCCATGCCGTCCTCTGGCTTGCGAAACACGCGGTACTCTGCTATCGGCGAGTCGCACGTGGTGCACGTGTACTGGCCGCGCTCTACGAGAACCAGATTGTCTGCAACGGTTTCGTTTGGCGATTCATAGTCTATCTTTGGGCACCCGTCGTAATCTTTTTCACAGACGTTGCAGTGGTATGACGACACGGATGGTTCCGGGAGGCGGCCGATTGGCGCCAGAAACAGGTCCGGGCCGCCAAGGTTGCCTTTTTGCTGCAGGTCATCACCGATGGTGGCCATAACGTATCCGCCAGAGCCCCGGAGTTTTTTGAGTCGTTGGTCTGAGCTCACAGTACAATCAGACCACATACCGCATTTAAGTATATTTCACAGAATCCAATCTCCGGCACTCGGCAAAAAGAACATTGCATGTGCACAAGGACGGACAAGACACGGGCGGTTTCGGCCAAGCGGTTTTTGGGCGTCGGGCCCAACAAGGTTTTTAAACAAACAGGCCGGATCTGCCAACAGTGTCGCTGCTACTCAAGGACAGGGTGTATACGATGGAGGCCCCGACTGCCAAGCGCGGCGTCTATCCGCTCCACGGATACAAGCTCGGACTCTACAGGCTCCCGATACGGATAGACGAGCCAGGCGAGATAAAATCGATTGTAGACGGGCTCAAAAAGACTTTCGAGATGGACACGTATGCGGACAGGATCTTTGCGACATACAGGTGGGTCGAGTACAAGGACGGCGAGGATTCAGAGTCAGCAGACCTCTCTGTCACAGTCGAGATAGTCACAGGCGAGGTAGTCGACATCATTTACCAGGTCTTTCCGCTAGAAAAGTTTGGCGATCCCAGGTGGGTGGCAGACTATCGCAAAAAGGCAGACCATTTTGCAAAGATGATAATTGACACAATCCTGCGCAACACGATAATGGCAGACAAGATGATCGAGTCGATTGCAAAGTCTGAAGACATTACAAAGACCGATGCAATGCTGCGTCTTGAGGAGATGACGCCGCTATCAAAGATCGTTCCGAATGCAAAGCCAAAGCCCGTAGCGCCGGCCCCCGCAGGAGTCCCCGGAGCTGCCGAGCCCGTAGCCGAGCTCGAGGTCGAGGTTCCAGACGGTGCAAAGCCGGGCCCCATAGACGTCGAATACAAGTCAAAGATGCCCGCATCGGCGGCATACGAGGTGGACGACAGCAAGTACAAGATAAAGACGTGGGGACGAAGGGGCACGGACAATGCGGTAATGGGCGTGTGGGGCGAGTTTGTCTCTGTCGACTTTGACATCTGCGTGGCAGACGGCGCGTGCATTGACGCATGCCCCGTGGACGTGTACGAGTGGTTTGACACCCCGGGAAACGCGGCATCGGACAAAAAGCCGCTAATGTCCAAAGAGTCGGACTGTATATTCTGCCTTGCATGCGAGGGCGTGTGCCCTCCAAAGGCGATCAAGATATTTGAAAACTCGTAGGGGCGGTTCGGCACAATACACGACTATGAATACCAATGTTTAATTATTGCTTGAAACACATTATACAATAACATGGACGCAGGCAGGTTCTCTGCAATAGTTGTGATTGTAATACTGGCATTTACAGCACTGCCGCAATCACTTGCACAGGAAGACGACCCACTGCCATGCAAATCGGATTTTGTCCCAGTAATGAGGCCCGATAATGCAGGGACGGCTTGTGTGACGTCTGTCACTGCCGAAAAATTCATTCAGCGCGGATGGAGCTATGCAATAACAGAAATACCCCATACAGATGAAATACAGCCTACAACAAACAATATAGATATAGAAGATACAGAATCCATTACATTGTTGCAAAACTCTGTAGTGCAGCCTGAAACCCCACAAACCATCCAGAACCCAAGTGATGCAACCAAAGACGCACACACGCCCGTAGTTGCAGAATCCATTACAACAAAAGACGAGATATGCCACAGCGATTTCGCAGACACGCTGGTGGAACCCCTCTCACACTCTATTACCGACGGAGAGTTTCTCGGGTTCTGTGCTGACATCCACTACAAGTGGTTTGCCATTTATCTTGATACGGACACTGGTGGAAGCATTACCCTAGAGATACCAAAAGACATAGTCGACCTAAAACAGTATGATTACTTGGACTGTTACAGAAATTCATACTCTTTTGATGGTAAAAGACTTCATGAGTCAAGATATTCCGTAAAGCAGGTTGCACAGTCGGACGATTCCAGAACAATAGAGATTACATTTGACAAGCCGGTAGGACGCATACAGTATTTTGGCGCGTATGGCATATTTGACGGCGTGGATTATTCACAACCAAACTATTGCATAGACGAATATGAAAAAAACGGCCATGATCCTGCCGGACATCTCCCCCGGGTAGAGCCCAATTATATGCCAGATCCGCCAGAATGTCCCGACTTGTTGGATTTGAATTATACCATTACCGGCGGCCGAGTAGACAAAATATGTGGAAACTTTTTCGAAAACTTTGAAGAAGGTTATCCGATTAGAAACCGTTCGCTAGACATACACTTTAGTGGCATCAGGTCTCTCGAATATCTTACCATTGAGATCCCGTGGTATGCTTTGACACCGGATAGGATATTAGGCCTTTATGATCTGGTTACTTGGGATAAAAGATTTGCCGACTCTAAAGACTGTATTTCAACAGAAATCGTGGCTGTAACTCCCGAATACTATACTTTAAAAATACCGGTTGAAGCTAATGAAAAACTTCTCACATACGGTGGCTGGGCGAATGATAACATACAATGGAAAGATATATCTGAAATAGTGGATAGTATCAGGCCGCCTAAAACGCCTCTTGATAGTCCCGACCCCATGTACTATGATTCAAAATTTAAAAGGTTACAGATTGCACCATTTGATAAAAATGTGGATGGCAAATCGGTAAGATATTGCGATCTAGTACCTCACACGTATACCGATGACTTTGCAAGTCTAGATAACTGGATTACTTATGATTATAAAAACTGGCATATAGTACAACCTTCTGAAGCCGTGCCAAATGAGAATATCCAAACCAATACGGTTGCAAGTTCGTCTAATTGTGGTACTGAATGTATTCTCCTTCTAGCTAAAACTCTAAACACAGCAAGAGAATTATTGATTACATTTGATAGATTCATTGCAGCTGATGTTGACCATGATGACGGCTTGTACATTCAGTATAAGAATAATTATCGCGATTGGATCACACTTGCAGCATACACAGGAAACAACAGCATGCACACAGGACAGTGGACCAGCACCAATCTAGTACTTGACGTTCCACGTGACATTACATATTTACGTTTTCTTGCACAATCGGACGCCAGTAGTGAAATAATAGCAATTGACAACTTGTCAATAACACCAAGTGTTCATGGCAACGGAGCTAAAAACAATCCACATCCCACAACAGCCTCAGATAATAGAGTCGATCCATAATCAGAAAAATTACCAAATGTCCCGCTTAAAAATCAACATTGTAGGTATATATAACATATGTTGTGAGCTTTGCAATGTAGAATATTATGTTCATAGTGGACCAGAGTGCCAGAATTCGTCGAGGCCACACGGTGGATTGGTCGGACGAACCCCCTCGGCAGGCATTAAGATCGCCATAGATAGACGCAACAAGCGGCAGGTTCTCGTCCAGAACCCCATAATCAAGGCGCGGCCCCGAGGTGGTTTCTCAGATTTGGAAAAAGAACGGTCCGTGACTTGGCACGCCAACTTTACACAACCGCAAAGACAGAGAATGGCGGGCTCAATTATAAATGACTAGCAGGGCCGCGTGTCGATAATGGCCAATCCGCTGACACAGCTAGTCTTTGATGCGTTCATAATGTCAGCAGTCCTCATAATGGCCTACACGATGAACTTTTACTATCTGGCAGTGCGGACCGCACAACGCGCCCCTGCAACAGGTGCCGGCAGCTTGGAAGAAGAGCCATCTGTGACGGTCCACCTCCCAGTCTATAATGAAAAGTATGTCACGACGCGCCTGATTGACGCAGTCTGCGCGCTAGACTATCCAAAGGACCGGCTACACGTCATGGTGCTCGATGACTCGGACGATGACACGACTGAGATGATTGCCGGGATGGTCCAAAAGTACCGCGCCGCAGGGATCAATATCGAGCACGTCAGGAGGGGAACTCGCGACGGGTACAAGGCCGGCGCGCTCCGCCACGCAATGAAGAGCACGGACACGGATCTTGTGGCAATATTTGATGCCGACTTTATCCCGCCTGCGTGGTTTTTGCGGCGCGCCCTGCCCTACTTTGCGCGCAAAGAGATCGGTTTTGTCCAGTGCAGGTGGGGCCACATCAACGAACAGTACTCGTCAATAACGCAGGTTCAGGCAATGAGCCTTGACTTTCACTTTTTGGTAGAGCAAAAGGCAAAGAGTGACTCGGAGCTGTTTATGAATTTCAACGGGACCGCCGGGATATGGAGGAGGGAGTGCATAGTAGATGCCGGCGGCTGGCATGCGGCAACCCTGGTCGAGGACCTGGATCTGAGCTACCGCGCACAGATGCGCGGATGGAAGTGCATATTCCTGCCCGACCTTGTGATCAATGCCGAGCTCCCCGTGCAGATGAACGCCATAAAGCGCCAACAGTTCCGGTGGGCAAAGGGCTCGATACAGTGCGCCATAAAGCTGCTCACAAAGATAATGATACTCCGCAAGATCGGCCTAAATACAAAGATCCAGGCCTTTGTACAGCTGACAAGGCACATTGTCTTTCCGCTCATACTGGTCCAGTTTCTGGCGCTGCCCATACTCCTCAACACGGACATCAACCTCTACGCCCTCGGGCTTCCGGTGATGACCATAGCTGCATACCTTGCGCTCGGACCGGTGGCATATGTAATGGTCATACGCAACATGTACGGCCAGTCGTGGGCAAAAAAGGCGCTCATCCTTCCGACGCTGTTCATCTACAGTGCCGGGATGGCAGTAAACAACACGGTCGCAGTCTTTGACGGGGTCTTTGGCAAAAAGAGCGAGTTCAAGCGCACGCCAAAGTACGGGATAACGGCAAAGGGCGACGAGTGGCGCGGCAAGTCGTACAACCTTCCGTTCACAAAGACCGTGCTCTTGGAGATCTTTTTTGTCGTATACGGGATAGCCGGAATATTTGTAGCGATATTTGCATCAAAGATAGTCTTTGTGCCGATAATTGCAATACAGACTGCCGGGTTCATGTACGTGGCCGGATACAGCCTCATGCATTCAAGATTTAAAAGAGACGCAAATGCGCGCACGCGTACATCGAGGATGGCAGATAAGGTATACGTGTTTGCACTGGCCGGAATTATTGCAATAATCCTGATTGGCGCCGTTGCAATGTACGAGGGATACAGGACCGACGTTTATCCACTCGACCTCTCACGAGGCTATCTCAGCGAGATCCTCCGCGAGACGAGCCCAGAGAAGACAGGCGAGTTCATACAGCTGACAATCGACTCGCTTCCAGCAGAAGGCAACCCCGTCTGGCTCTTTCCCACAAGCGAGACGGACTTTGCACTGATACAGTCCTCGCTTGCCATAATGCAAGACACCATACGCGAGGTCATGAGGGCAGACACCACCAATGCGGCATACCACACCGGCATGACCAACGTGCACAACAGCGCCCAAGAGATACGCCAAAACATCGTCGATGCCACCCCCTACATGTATGTCAGCATTGCAAACATTGTCATGGGGTGCATCTGGCTGGCAGCAATACTGCTCATATTTGCCGTGCTCAACCGCAAAAAGGCCCACATGGAAAAAGTCGATGCAGGCGCATAGGCGTACCGCTAGTTTCCCGCAAGTACTGACTCGATCTCATCGACTGCACGCGTGCCAAAAATGTCGCGCACCTGGCCCATCCGGACCGATTCGCCGAGCAGCTTTACTCCGAGCTTTTCGCGCAGGACGCCTAGCACGTCAGAGAAGCGGATCTCCCACCGGTCGGAGCACTCGAGGATCTTGGATACGGCCCACTGCCGTACCCCCCGCGGGAGGGCGACGTCTGAGCCCGTCTCTACTGCAAGCTTGTCAAAGACATTGAGCACGTCGACTGTCTGTTCTGCAATCTTTTCAAGGTCAGAGACCTCGCCGTACTTTGATTCCGAAGTCATGCGTACGTTTGATTGGAACTCTGATAGCCGCAGCATCGCCATTACCTCGCTTGTGGACTGGGCAGACGTCTCGTCTTCTCGGCCCCCGATGGACTTTACGGCCTCAAAGAGGGCGTCGGACTTTTGGTGAAACTCTGCAACCGACTTTTCGGACCGCTTGAGCGATTCAGACAGCGACGCAATTCCGGCATCAGCCTTGGACGCACGGCCCAGTACCTCGTCGCGCAGCGATGCAAACTCGGACTTTACGGACTCGAGCGAGCCAGCAGAGTCCACCTTTGATACGACACGCGTCAGCTGGTCTTGGAGCTTGCCGACTATGGGTGGGAGCGTGTCGCTTGCAGAAGACAGCTCTTGGAGGTGCTTTTGTATGCTGCTTATCTCGACTGGGAGCTGTGAGAGCTCGGCCATCTTGGCAGAGAGTGCGGATATCTCACGGGTAATCCCAGGATCCGCGGCGTGCTTTTCCTGGGCCTCCCGGAACAGCTCCCGGAGGCGTGCAATCTCGGAGTGGACCTCTTTGATTGCCGACGGCTTTGTTGCACTGCTTAGATCCTCGCGTATTTTGTCAATGTGCCTGCCCACCTTTATTATCATCTGTGCGTTGTTTTTTATCGAGTCGCTGTTCTCGTTGACCTTTTTTGAAATGTTTTCAATGCCGCCTGATATGCGCGTGCGCTCGTCCATTCCGCGCACGGCCTCGTGCATCTTTGCGGCCTGTGAGTCAAGCTTTGCAATCATCCGTGCATGTGCCCGCATCTCGCCGAGCCCGTCAAAGAGTTTCTGCGAGTCCGATTCGAGCGAGCCGATTTTCTTTGACTGCTTTTGTATGGTTTCCAGTGTGCCGACCAGCTCGTCGATCATGGATTTCATCGAGACCAGGATTTTCTGGTTGTCGCCAAATATCTTGGCTATAGTCTTAAAGTCCTTTGAGAGCGACTTTGTGTCAGTCGATACCGTTGCCACCTTTTTGGCAAGCGCCTCTATCGAGCGCGAGTCGGCCCTAGTTGCAGTCGCAGGTTTTTTGGGGGCGGGCTTTTTGGTAGCACCCGCAGCTGCGGACTTTTTTGTCGCCGCCGGTTTTTTGGGGGCGAGCCGTTTTTTGGGGGCCTTCTTTTTTACGGGTGCCGGTTTTTTGGCAGCCTTTGCAGGTTTTTTGCGCGTCTTGACAGCAGCCTTTCTAGTAGCCAACGCGTCCCGATCTCAGGCGATGTTAAAAAAAAGGGTTGGTAAAAAAAACTATGCAGGGATGCTATTCGTTTATAGCATCAACGTGGTGGACGATTTTGTGGAAGGTTTTTGCGGCCAGACCAATCGGATCCTCGACAAAAACGCCCGTACAGTACTCGCATTCGAGCATATGGTATGGTACAGTACGGTACTATATATATATTCAAGATGTTTTAAATAGCTGATACGCCCCACAGGGGCACATGGATGAGTGCCTTTGGAAGCTCGGACGCACCGCAGATACGGCAGATTGACCTAAAGGGCACCCAGTTTGAGATTTACCGCAGAATTGCCTCACACTATTCTAACGCATTTCTGTTCGAGTCCCTCAGCGGTCCGGACATTCTAGCAGAGACGTCGATAATCGGCTTTGATCCCGACTCGACAGTCGTCGCCTACAAGGACAGGCTGGTCGTCACGGATCGCAACAGCACGGCAAGGACGATAGAGGCGGAGAATCCCATAGTCGAGCTGCGCCGGCTGGTCGCTTCCAACGACTCACAAGAGTACCGGTACATGGGAGGCGCCGTTGGGATCATCGACTACGAGGCCGCAGGCCTGTGGGAGAGGCGTCTGGAGCCAGACGGCGACGTGCCGCTAGCAGAGTTTGGGATATACAGTGACGGCATACTCTTTGACAGCAAGGAGAAAAAGCCATATTATTTCCACACGGGTCCTGACAGGTCGTCGCAGATACCGGCAGCAGAGCCCGCACACGAGGCCTTCTCACATACAGAGGTGCGCGCAGAGCCCGGCGAGGCAGAGTACGAAGAGATTGTCAAAAAGGCCAAGGAATACATCTATGCAGGCGACATATTCCAGGCCGTGCTGTCGCGCAGGTTTAGCTTTGAATTCTCGGGCGATCCGATGCGCGCCTATGAAAAGTTGCGCGAGCTAAACCCGTCGCCATACCTGTACCACATAAAGATGGGCGGGCGCACGGTAATGGGTGCCAGTCCCGAGATGCTCATACGCATAACGGGCAACCAGGTCGAGACGTTTCCGATAGCAGGAACGCGCCCCGTCACCGGCGATGCAGAGCGCAACGCACGGCTCGGGGACGAGATGAAGCACGACCAAAAGGAGGTCGCAGAGCACGTCATGCTCGTGGACCTTGGGCGCAACGACATCGGGCGCGTCTGCGAGCCGGGCACAGTCGATGTCAAAAGCCTAATGTCAGTCAAGCAGTTCAGCCATGTCCAGCACATGGTGACTCATGTAACGGGGACGCTTGCCGGCAAGTACGATGCCTTTGACGCATTTGGTGCGGTATTTCCGGCAGGAACGGTCAGCGGTGCGCCAAAGGTGCGCGCAATGGAGATAATATCAGAGCTAGAGCGCAAAAAACGCGGCGGGTACGCCGGGGCCGTGGGATATTTCTCGACAAACGGATGCTGCGACTTTGCAATTGCAATACGGAGCATGTTTTTGGATCACAATTCGGGATACGTCCAGGCCGGCGCGGGGATTGTCTCGGACTCTGTTGCCTCGCGCGAGTTCCAAGAGACAGAGCACAAGGCCGGCGCGCTTGTTGCAGCACTCGGGGAGGCATCAAGATGAGGTTTCTCATAATCGACAACTATGACTCGTTTGTCTACAACATAGCCCAGGCCCTCGGTAGGATCGGAATAGAGGCAGACGTCGTACGAAACGACGCAACAAGCATCAAAGAGATAGAGGACAAGAACTATGATGCAATTGTCATATCACCGGGTCCCGGAAGTCCGGACAGGGCGCGCGACTTTGGGATCTCGGGGGACGTCATACGGATACTTGGGCCGCGCACGCCGATACTTGGCGTGTGCCTTGGACACCAGGGCATAATCAGCGCCTTTGGGGGCCGCGTCACAAATGCCGCATGCGTCATGCACGGCAAGACCAGCAATGTGAGCCACGAGGGCCACCGGCTCTTTGAGGGGGTAGACAGCCCGTTTCAGGCCACGCGGTACCACTCGCTTGTAGGCGAGTCCACGCGCATTCCTGACTCGCTCAAAGTTACTGCGCGTGCCGATGATGACGGCGAGGTCATGGGAGTCAGCCATAAAGAGTACCCGATAGAGGGGGTCCAGTTCCACCCAGAATCCATAATGACGCCGGCAGGCGAGCAGATACTGCGAAACTTTGCAAAGATGGCAGGAGAGTACAAGAGATGAGCATTGCAGGGCTGGCAGTACGCGCAGCTAGTGCCGGGCTTGGCGCAGACGAGGCGCGCAGGGCAATGGATGAGATACTGTCAGGACAATGCAAGGATGCAGAGATTGCAAGTCTTTTAGAGTCGATGGCAAAAAGGGGCGAGACGGATGAAGAGCTTGAAGGCATGCTTGACTCGATGATGTCCCACTGCGTAGGTGTAGACCTTGACCAGGACTCGCTAATCGACGTGTGCGGCACCGGTGGGGACGGCGCACACACGTTTAACGTCTCGACTAGTGCTGCGTTCATTGCAGCAGCAGCCGGCGCACGCGTGGCAAAGCACGGCAACAGGTCGTCGTCCGGTGCAATCGGAAGTGCAGACATGTTTGAGCAGCTCGGAGTAAGCCTAGACTCTACGCCAGAGGTCGTCGCAGGGATGATAGCCTCGCACGGAATCGCATTCATGTTTGCGCCAAGATTCCACCCCGCAATGAAGAATACTGCCGCGGCGCGCAAGCTTGTAAAGACGCGGACGGCGCTCAACCTGCTAGGACCGCTTGCAAATCCTGCGTGCGTCAGGCGCCAGCTGGTGGGGATAAGCTCGGCAGCACACCTTGAGCGGATACCCTCGATACTTGCCAAGCGCGGCGCAACACGTGCGATAGGGGTGCGCTCGGCAAACGGCCTAGACGAGCTCTCAACATCATCGAGGGGGACTGCCATCATTGCAGGCAAGGCAGGCACGGAGCGAATCGAGGTATCCCCCGCAGAGCTCGGCTTGGCAGAGTCTGGGATTGACGAGATCCGGGTCGGCGGCATGGAGGAGGCCTTTGGGGCCTTTGTTGGCGCCATAGACGGCACGGCATCAAGGGCCATAGTCGAGACTGCGGCACTCAATGCCGGTGCCGCACTCGTGGCAGCAGGCATCAAGGAGTCGATCAAAGACGGCCTAGAGTCGGCCCTCGAGATCGTGCGCTCTGGCAGATCGGCTGAGACTCTGCAAAGTTTTGTAAAGAGCTATGGAAGGACGGAGAGCTTGGAGGAGATCCGGAAAAAATGAGCGGCGTGTTAGAGACGCTGGTAAGCAATTCGCGGCGCGCAGTAAGCGACGGGGTGTATGACTCTGTAAGTCCCCACAAGAGCTCGGGCGTTGATCTGGCCCAGCTGGTGCGCAAAACCCCGCACGTCCCAGTCATTTCAGAAGTAAAGTTTGCATCGCCCAGCGAGGGAGATATTTGCCGCGGCGCGGATCCGGTCGAGGTTGCAGCCCAGATGGTCGAGGGCGGCGCCGTTGCGCTGTCTGTTCTAACACAGCCCCACTCTTTTGGCGGCTCGCCGGAGAACTTGGCGCGCATACGCCAAAATGTAAACGTCCCGATACTGATGAAGGACATAATCATAGACGCGCACCAGATAGAGGCAGGTGCAAAGATGGGCGCAGACTATGTGCTGCTCATCGAGTCGGTCTTTGAATCAAACAGTGTGCGCGACGGGCTGATCGATCTGGCGCACTCGCACGGGCTCGGGGTGCTCTTGGAGGCGCACACGCCCGCAGAGTTTGGGTCGGCGGTACGGTCGGGTGCGGACATGGTAGGAATCAACAACAGAAACCTTGACACGCTCGAGGTGAGTCTGGCAACCACGGAGGAGATCATGGCAGCAGGCCCTGCGTGCGAGGTGCCGATAGTGACAGAGAGCGGCATATCGGCCCCCGGCGACATCAGGCGCCTTCGTGCGTGCGGCGCAGAGGTCTTTTTGGTGGGGACAAGCATAATGAAGAGTGGCGATATAGCCGGGGCCGTGAGGAGCCTGGTGAGTGCGGTATGAAGGGGCGGTTTGGCAAGTATGGGGGGAGGTATGTGCCCGAGACGCTTGTGCCCGCGCTCGAAGAGCTAGAGTCGGCGTTTTACAAGTACAGGCGCGAGGCATCATTCAAGCGCCAGCTCAAGCAGCTGCTGTCCGAGTATGCCGGAAGGCCGACCCCGCTATATCACGCAAAGAATCTCAGCGACGAGGCCGGCGGCGCGCAGATCTACCTAAAGCGCGAGGATCTTTTGCACGGCGGCGCGCACAAGATCAACAACACGCTCGGCCAGGCGCTCCTTGCGCGCAGGATGGGAAAAAAGTACATTGTTGCAGAGACCGGTGCAGGACAGCACGGCGTGGCCACTGCAATGGCGTGCGCGTGCCTCGGCCTTGATTCCCGGGTCTATATGGGAAGCACCGACATGGCAAGGCAAAAGCTCAACGTACTTCGGATGAACATGCTCGGAGCCGCGGTGAGCCCCGTAAGCTCTGGATCAAAGACGCTAAAGGATGCAATCAACGAGGCCATACGCTACTGGCTTGCAAACGTCAAGACGACGCACTACCTGCTCGGCTCAGCAGTCGGACCCCACCCATATCCAGAGATGGTGCGCGAATTCCAGTCAGTCATCGGCCGCGAGATACGCTCACAGATGCGCAGGATTAAAAAAAATCCCAGCTCGATAGTGGCATGCGTCGGGGGAGGCTCCAATGCAATCGGGACATTTCACGAGTTTGTAGACACTGACGCAGAGCTCATAGGCGTAGAGGCCGGCGGGGGCGGCCTTCGCAGCGGCAGGCATTCGGCAACCCTGGGGACCGGTTCTCGCGGCATATTGCACGGCATGATGACATATGTGATGCAAAACTCTGAAGGCCAGATCGGCTCAACGCACAGCGTGTCTGCCGGCCTTGACTATCCCGGCGTGGGCCCCGAGCACTCGTGGCTAAAGGATGCAGGCAAGGTGGACTATCGGACGGCAACTGACAGGCAGGCAGTCAATGCGTTCATGGTGCTTGCCCGCACCGAGGGGATAATACCGGCACTAGAGTCCTCGCACGCAGTCGCCGAGGCGCTAAGGATTGCCCCCTCGATGAAAAAGTCAGAGGCAATAGTCGTGACCCTCTCTGGCAGGGGCGACAAGGACGTAGACGTCGTTGGGGAATGGATGACAGGACATGGCAGGCGTAGCAGAAAAACTTGAAGAGTGCCGCGCAGGCGGCAGGTCGGGGCTTGCCACATATGTGATGGCAGGCCATCCAAATGTGAGCGCAACGAAGGCAGCTGTTCGCGGCATGGTGCGCGGCGGCGCCGACATCATAGAGCTTGGCTACCCGTTCTCGGACCCGCTGGCCGACGGGCCGGTCATACACAATTCGGCAACCGTTGCAATAAAGGGCGGAATGACGATAAAGTCATACATTGAGATTGTAAAATTTGCGCGCAGGATCACAGACGTCCCGCTCATAACGATGACGTATTCAAACATATTTGAGCGCCACACGTACGATGCGCTGATCTCAAGGCTGGTCAATGCCGGAATCGACGGGATAATAATTGCAGACATGCCGGTTGACGAGTCTGCATCCTATGTGTCGTCCGCACGCAGGCTGCGCGCAGAAACCGTGTTTCTGGCATCGCCCAACACAAGCCGTGCGCGCCTTGGCCGCATAGCTGCGGCATCATCGGGGTTTGTCTACCTTGTCGGCGTCTATGGCACGACGGGCCAGAGGAAAAAGGTCGCACCGTACACGCTAGAGGCCATACGCGCCGCAAAGCGCACCATCAAGGATACCGCGGTGGGCGTCGGGTTTGGAATATCGACTCCGCAGGATGTTGCCATGTGCGTGCGTGCAGGAGCCGATGCTGTCATCGTAGGCAGCCCGATTGTCAGGATTGCAGCAGAGTCTCCTCCGGGGCGCATAGAGGCAAGGGTTGCATCATACGTTGCGGGCCTGAGGCGCGCTACGCAGAGACGCTAGGCGTCTTTGCAATCTCAAAGTTTTGCTCGACAAAGTACTCGACCCTGGTCTTTTTGAACTCACGCAGGCTAAAGAGGACGCGGTACTCGTCTACGTTGATCTGCGACTGTATCTGGCGCACGACCTCGTCGGCCTCTTGGCGCGTGCGCGTGTGGATCATTGAGAATACATTGTACGGCCAGTCCTCATACGTAGGTCGCTGGTAGCAGTGGCTTACCTGCGGGAACGCGCCGAGCATCTGGCCGACCTCTTCAATCCGCGGCTCGGGAACCTTCCAGACGATCATCCCGTTGGCTGCAAAGCCGGCATCACGGTGGCGGAGTATTGCTGCAAACCTTCGCATGACGCCGATCTCTTGGTACCGCAGCAGCTCTGAAAAGAGCCTGTCCTGCGTCATGTTGAGCCTCTGCGCCGGGGCCTCAAAGGGGCGCTCTGTTATCTCTAGATCCTTTTGCATCTCGCGGATAAACTCCTTGTCATACTCTGTTGGCACAAAGTCTACCGCAGAGACCTTGGGCTTTTGCTCAGACGGGGCGACCTTTTTCTTGTCAGACTCTACGATCTCTAGTTTTACGCCGATCTTGAACAGCTTTATCGTGGGCAGCATGCGGACCGTCTTTATCCCCTCAATCCCCTCAAACTTTGCCAGCTCTGACTTTAGGTTGGATCCCGGCGGGACGGCGATTGTAAACCACAGGTTGAATGCGCCCTCGCGCTCGTAATTGTGGCTGACGCCGGGGTGGGCGTTGATGATTTGGGCCACGTGTTCTATCCTCGAGGGCTCTATACCCATTGCAACAAGCGAGCTCTTGTATCCGAGCCTCCGCGTGTCAAATATTGCGCTGAGCTGGCGCAAGACGCCGGATTTTTTGAGCGCGGTGATGCGGTCTATGACGTCAGCAGTCGGTATGCCGAGCCCCGATGATATCTCTGCAAACGGTTCGGCAACCAGCGGGAAGGACTGTTGTATGGTGTCCAGTATTCGCGCATCGGTCTTGTCAAACTCTGCCAATGCCCGAGCCCGTGCATGATTTTGATAAAAACCTAGCGTACACGCAATCCACACCCGACGTTGCGGCCGAGTCGCAGGTACCAGCCGTGCAATGTGTAAACATAAATAGAAAATTTTGGCGTTCACATCTGCTGTTGCTAGCTGACATTGACCTTGATGGGTGCCTGATAGTCATAGCCGGCGCCGGAGCGCAGGCATACAAGAGGGCAAAGTCGCTGCTCGCCGAGAACTGCCGCATCCTAGTCGTCGGCGAGCATGTTGACAGTCGCCTCGAAGAGCTTGGATGCGAGCAGATGACAATAAGGAGACAAAAGATCGAGGACGCCTCGTTTATCCGCGGATGCGGCGCACGTATAGTCATTGCTGCGACCAGCGACGACGAGCTTAATGCAATGATTGCCAATGCGGCGCGCCGGGAGCCAAACTGCCTTGCATATTCGGCCGACGGGTCATCACCAAGCGACTATTCGCATGTTGCAACATCGAGGCTTTCTGAAACGGTAGAGTTTGCAGTATCCACGCACGGGCAGAGCCCCGCAATGGCAAAGTCCCTCCGCGACCGTGCGGCCGAATCGCTGGCAGGCCTGGTCACCGGCCATGACGAGTCGCGCATCGCGCTGTACTCGGAGCTGCGATCAGAGGCAAAGCGCAGGATATCAGCGCCGTCAGAGCGCCGGCGTTTCTTGCAGGCAATAGCGGTGGATGCCGGCGTACAAGAGTTAATTAAAGATGGTCAGGCAGGCGCCGCACAAATGAGAGCAATGTCGATTCTAGACGGGTGGGATAATGCCAAAGACCATAGTTAACGCACGGGTCACGTTCCGCAAGTCCCCCATACACGTCATGGAGCAGTTTACGTTTCACAACGTCGATTCGGCAATGTCGAGCTTTTGCAACCATGCAGAGCTTGACGAGTGCGTCATTGTCCAGACGTGCAACAGGGTCGAAGTCTACGGGGCCGCAGACACTTTCAACGAGGAAAAGATCCGGCGGACGTGGGCCTCGCTTGCGGGCCTTGACAGGGACGCATTCAAGGGAAACATCGAGGTCTCCAAGAGCACGGATGCATTGAACCACCTCCTGCGCGTGGCAACGGGCTTGGACTCGATGGTAGTCGGTGAAGAGCAGGTCCTCGGACAGGTACGCAGCTCGATTACCGATGCGCGCAAGTGCGGCACGTCCGGCGAGTCGCTCAACACGCTCTTTGATCGTGCAGTCAGGGTCGGGGCGCGGGTGCGCCACGCAACGGGAATGAACAAGGGCGGAATTTCCGTCGGGTCGATGGCAGTAAAGCTGGCAGAAGACGCGCACGGCAGGACGCTTGAGGGACAAGAGATACTCCTCATCGGCACCGGCGAGCTCTCAACCCTTGTTGCAAAGTCGCTCAAGCACCACGGGTATCCTTTCTCAGTTGCAAGCCGCACACTGCACCGCGCCGATGCCTTTTGCAGCTCAAACGGCGGCGAGCCGGTAAAGTTTGAGAGCATACTAGACGACTTTGGGGCATACTCTGTGATCTTTGTTGCAACAACTGCGCCCTACTTTATGGTGACAGCCGAAAAGGTGGCAAGCTCGCGCCGCAGGGATTCCACGATGATAATCGATCTCTCAAATCCACGTACAGTCGAGGAGAGTGTCTCGGGCATAGAGGGGGTAAGACTAGTAAACCTTGACGAGATTGCAGGTATCGTGGAGCGCAACGTCAAGGAACGCGAGTCAAAGGTGGAGGATGCAGAAAGGATGCTCACAGACGAGCTCCCGGTACTCGAGGCATCCATAAAGCGGCTGGAAGCTGAGCCCATAGTGGCCGGCGTATTCCGCCACGCCGACGAGGTCCGGCGGCGCGAGCTGGCAAAGGCCATGGAGATCCTCGGCGACGTGGACGAAAAGACTGCGCGCACGCTAGCCGACCTTACGCGCTCGATAATGGAGGAGATTGTCGCAGGCCCTATCGAACATCTGCGCCACGCCTCAGAACAAGGCGATGACTCGACGCTAAAGGCCGCACAAAGGCTCTTTGGGCCGCCTGCCGATTAGGATTATATTTGAACTCGGGGGCAGATTTGCACACATGCCGTTTCCAGCAACGCGTCTGCGCCGCCTGCGCAAAACTCCGAGTCTGCGCGACCTGATGTGCGATGTTAGGGTCTGTCCCGCAGACCTTGTCTGCCCCGTATTCATAGACGAGTCCGGCGGCAAGACAAATGTGGAATCAATGCCCGGCATATCGCGCATTGCGCCCGGCGATATTGTCGGCGAGGTAAAAGAGATACTAGGGCTTGGGATACGCGGGGTAATGCTCTTTGGTGTCCCGGCATCAAAGGATGATGAGGGCAGCGGTGCGTTTGCAGACGACGGCTTGGTCCAAAACGCAATACGCGACATACGCGGCTCACTCGGGGACAAGATCGCCGTGATGGCAGACGTGTGCCTGTGCCAGTATACCAAATCCGGCCACTGCGGCCTGGTCAAAGACGGCACCACCATAGACAACGACTCAAGCCTCGAGGCCCTTGCACGCACCGCCGTCAGCCAGGCGCGCGCCGGCGTCGACGTCGTGTCACCGTCGGCCATGATGGACGGCCAGGTAGGCGCAATACGCGCCGCCCTGGACAGGGACGGTTTTGGAGACGTTGCGATAATGTCGCATTCGGCAAAGCATGCCTCGTCGTTTTATGCGCCGTTCCGGGACGCAGCCGCGTGCGCCCCGCAGTTTGGTGACCGCAAGTCATATCAGGTTCCATATACCAGTGCGCGGACATCGATCCAAGAGGTGGCAACAGACGTCGAGGAGGGCGTCGACATTGTCATGATAAAACCCGCCCTTGCATATCTGGACATTATCGCCGAGTCCCGGCGGCGCTTTGATCTCCCGATAGCAGCATACAGCGTGTCCGGCGAGTATGCGCTTGTAAAGAATGCGGCCTCTGGCGGCATGATAGACGGGCAGGCCGTCACACACGAGATACTCACGGCCATAAAGAGGGCCGGCGCGGACATTATCGTGACATACTTTGCCAAGGAGGCAGCAGCTGTCATGTGTGATTGCCGGTGAGGACTGACGAGAATTACGAGATCATGCGTGCGCTCGACGAGCTCCCCCACATAGTCGGGGCCACGTGTGCCACGGCGCTGCTCCGGGCCTCGCATAACAAGACCCCTAGCCGCGACGAGTACCGCAGGCGTGCCGCAGAGTGCTTTGCAGAGTATACGGCGCAGATTGCACAAAACGACGGCCTGTCGGGCCTGAGCGATTACATCAAGAGGCGCATCAATGAAGAGACAGAGCGGATATTGTCCGGCAAAAACCCCCAGGTAGAGCGCAGGTACAAGCGGTACGTCGATTACGGTTGACTGCGGCAAAACCATGTGTTCACTAGATTTATATCAATCACAGATCCATACTAGGTCATGTCGGACTTGTGGAAATGTTTTAGATGCAACCTCACGTTTCGCAGTGAGGAGCTGGCCTCGACCCACAAGACCATATCGGGCCACGCCGTCACAAAAGTAAGGGTAATAACGGCCTAGATGTTTTGTCTGGCAGTATGAAGGCAAGATTTCCAGGAACGTGCACAGAGTGCGGCGGCCAGATAAAGGTGGGAAAGACGATACAAAAGAATTCCAAGGGCCAGTGGGTCCACGATGCGTGCTCTGACTTGAAGGATGAGCTTCCCTGACCGGGACACGTGCAAGGCGCAAGACAGGGCGGCAGGCGCACGCAATGGGTACCGGGCGGTGGGATCTCTCCGGACTCCCAGGCAAGAGTGCCGAGCCCCGGCGCATCAAGGAGATTCTCAGGCTAGTCAAAGGGTTTAGGGGATCAGAGGACCGCCTGCGCCCAAAGATAACGCATGCCGAGCTGCGCGGCATGATCTCAAAGATTGAAGAGATTGCCGAAAAGTTTGCCGAGCTTGCATCACATGCATCGCTCTCGCATGCGGCTGACACCCAGTCAGAGGCAAACATTGCACGCGTTGCCGCAATGAACCGGCTTGGAGCACGTGTGAGAAACGAGATGCTCTTTTTTGACCAGTGGTGGAAGCTCGGACTTGATGCGCACAACGCCGGCAGGCTGCTCGGCGTCCTCGGGGACTTGCGCGCATACTATGAGCACATGCGCCTTGACGCAAAGCACACGCTTCCAGAACCCCAGGAGCGCATTATCAACATAATGGATGTGACCGGCTCGTCTGCACTAGTCAGGCTCTATGATACGATTACGTCCAAGTTTGAGTACCGCGTAAACTCAAAGACCATGGGGCGCGAGGAGCTCGGCGCACTTGTGCGCAGTCCAGACGCAAAAATCCGCCGTGCCGCGTACAGGGCGCTGCTCTCAAAGTTTGCATCAAACAGGACGGTGCTAGGCGACATCTATACGAGCATCGTCTCGGAATGGAACAGCGTCGAGGTCGACATCCGTAGCCACGATTCTGCAATATCTGTGCGCAACATGGCAAACAACATCGACGACAGGACAGTCGAGTCGCTTCTGGGCGTGTGCAAAAAGAACGCCGGCGTGTTTCGAAGGTTCTTTGCGGCAAAGTCCAAGATGCTGGGGCGCAGAACCATGCAGAGATACGACCTCTATGCGCCCACATCCCGCCCACCGGGCCGGCGCCCGTACGGGGCCGCGCTCAGGGACGTCCTTGGTGCAATGTCTGACTTTGATCCCCGCATGTCTGCGATGGCAAAAAAGGTCGCCGATGCGGACCATATCGACTCGTCTGTAAGAAAGGGCAAGATGAGCGGGGCATTTTGCAGCACGGTCTCGCCTAGGCACATCCCGTACGTACTGCTGAGCTTTACCGGCACGCAAGATGACACGTTCACGCTTGCACACGAGCTGGGCCACGCAGTCCACAGCATTGCGGCCGCCTCACAGTCGATACTGGTCCAGCACGCCCCGCTTCCGGTCGCCGAGACCGCATCAACGTTCTCTGAGATGCTGCTCTATGACCGCATCATGGCCGGTGCGCCGCAGGCACAGGGGCGCGCACTCTTGGCATCAAAGCTTGACTCGCTGTATGCGACGATTGCGCGCCAGTCGTTTTTTACAATGTTTGAGATCAGCGCGCACAAGCTCGTCACAGACGGCGCCGGTGTCGGCGAGCTCTCAGCTGCATACATGAAGAATCTGAGGTCCCAGTTCGGGAGATCGGTCAGCATTTCAGAAGACTTTGCAGACGAGTGGGTTGCAATACCGCATTTCTACCACACGCCGTTTTACTGCTATGCGTACTCGTTTGGAAACCTCATGGCACTGTCGCTTTTCTCGCGGTACAAGCGCGAGGGTGCGGGGTTTGCACAGACATACCTGGACATCCTGGCAGCAGGCGGCTCCAAAAAGCCCGAGGACCTCATGGCGTCCCACGGCTTTGACATAAAGAGCGCGGCATTCTGGCAGGAGGGATTCGACTATGTCGGAGCCCAGCTAGGCGCCCTGCAAAGACTGTAATGAAAAGGGGGAGCCGTCATCCAACGCACCGGACTCAGGCTCCCTGTGCCCCATACGGTTTGAAGCGATGTCGAACCGGCTCTTGCTGGTGGCGATTTAAACCTTGTTTCAGTCTCTGGCGACTCGCTTGAGAGTGCCGTCGCGAATCTCTGGCCATACCTTGTTGGCAACCTTGCGCTGCTTTTTCTTATTGAGTGGGAGGTCCTCGGATACGAGATGATGTCAGTGATGCGGTGGACTGCTTTTCATAATTTGTTCATATGCGTCCCTTGCAAAATCTTGCACTTTGTCAAGCATCAGCACATCGCCGTCCCAGAATTCATCTTCTGACACATCAAAGGATAACTTTGAAACACGCATGCGATCCCTACGCACTTTGAGATACAATTCTACTCGGTCATTATATGACAAAGATACAATGAGCGCTTTATGCTTACCAATTCTAGCTAGTTTTGCGGCATCCTCAAATGCGTGTTCCAATTGAACTATGCCAGATTCTGGCTGAAATTGACCATATTCTTTTTGCCCGTATGCTATTCCCAGATATAACATTATCATCACTTCCTTCGTATAGAATGGATCATCCCATCTTGACTCTTTGGGCGCGAACTTCGACGAATACGTCCATAGTTTGCTCGAATGCAGGTCAGAGATACTCCAAAAGTCGGACTTTGTAGCTATACCCGATCGCGGTGCGATGAACTCTGATCTCTTGGATACCGGAGCTATCATTATTCCGCCTCTTTCAAGTTTGCCTATAATGAACGGCACATTGTGTTTTTCTACCAGTTTGACTACATCATCAATTGCAAGAGATAACTGCATTCTCCCCTCTGAAAGAAATCCCAGATTCCCCCATTCGATTATTCCATTGACCAGACAGTCATATACTCTTGGAACCATCTCATCAATGGTGTAGTGTTTGTATTCAACACGGTCCCAAAATTCTTGCTTTTCAAATATGTCCAATTCTTTTGAAGAAAAGTTTTCCTTTCGGTGATCACTTATTGTCACTTTTGATACTCCGCATGCAAATATATGCGCCGCCGTTGCGAAGTGTTCGCCTGCATGTATCCCAACGTTTCCCTTTTTGTCCTCTCCGATGTAATATGTGGAGTCGTTTACATTGGCCATTTTCGAGGCATCGCTCAACACCTCACGGAATCTTGACTCGTCCCACGAGTCGTCTATCTTTCCGTATGATTGCACCATGGTGGATTTCATCATGTCATGATCTGCTAGGGAATATTTAAGTCGTCAATAGCGGATCAAGTGCTGGGTTACATGCCAGAATCTTTGGCTACGCATAGCTTTTATGGTTTGGTTTTGGGCGTCTTTGTGTGAACTGGTATTTTGTGTATGTGGCAGCCGCGATTCTTGGAATCGGCGCAGTATCTGCAATGCCGGCGTCTGCGCAGGACAGCAACATACCGTTTCACGAGGTGGCCAACGTCATCGTAAATGCGACAAAGACGCCTAGCGCGACTGTCTCGATCACGCTCCAGAGCACAAGCATCAATGACATGATGATCGATCCCGAGCTGGTCGGCAGGGTGGCACAAGATGATCGCATTGCATACATTGCGTTGACCAACGAAGGTGCGTGCGTGCCGGGAGTTGGTGATGAGTCGTGCATACTTGTAAGCATACTCAGGTCCGGCGAATGGAGCACCATCGATGACGTCCAATCCGGTGCCAAAATCATCGGCGACTCGTACATTGACGAGCTCAACGGGGCGTTTGACACGAGTGCAGAGTTTCACTCCGTGTATATCCGCTATGACAGCGAGGCCCGGCTGAGCCAGGCATCAGACAGGGTCATAGTCTCGACAGTGTACACGATGCCTCGCGAGGATACCGCATCAATGTTTGAAAAGATCGGCGGCATAATCCTCTCGCCGGACATACGCAGTGGGGGCGGATTCTACGACGTGGCACGCTACATACTTGCGGCACATGACGCACGCATGCTCTTTTCCATGACGCCCAATGCAGGCACACCCCTCATGCAGATGCGCATAGCCGCCGAGTTCGAGATTGCAGATCCGCACAGCATTGATCCAATCGCACTGTTCTCAGCGGACTCGATAGAACGCTCTGCAATGTTTTCACGCGGAGCCAATCCGCTTGGCTCCATCATCCAAGTCGCAGTAATCTCATCGGACAAGCTGGGTCTTGCATCATCAGAGTCAGAGATACTGCCGACTAGGATTATTGACGGGGACCACGTTCCGCTACAGCTAAACACCCCTGGATGGATATTTGAATCCGCATCAGGCAAGCTCATCAAGGCCAAGTATATCTTTGGTACAAAAGACAAGATCGAGGGCGGCGACATTTCGTTTACGCTAAGGGCAGCCGAAGCGGCTCAGATGCCGGCAGAACCCGTGCCCACATTCAGCGTCCCAGCAGAGATACTCGTCATCATACTGGCAGTCATAATAGGGGCCGGTGCGGCGGCATGGTTCCTGATGCGCCGCGCCTAAAAGAGCAGGCATGCGGCGGCAAAGACCGTGGTCCACCGGCCGTCCTTGTCGCCTATGGCAGTCTGGGTAATGTTTGATGTCTTGTATATCTGCCCCGATATGTTCCACTGCTGGCGCTTTTCGTCCCAGCTCTTGTCGATGTCAAACTTTATTCCAAGCGAGGAGGCAAGCATCTGTGCTGCAATATCCTCGGCATAGTCGCCTGCCTGCTTTTGGTTCTGCCCGAATGACTCGTGCTCAGAGAGGTACCCGTAGCGCCCGTTGTCCTTTGGGCGGGCCACGCCGACTGATGCAGCACACATCCTGTGGGGCTCGTTTGTCTGGGTCTTGGAATATATCGTGAATAGTATCTGGCCGGCCTTTATCTCCCGGAGGCCCGCCTTTCTTGGGACCATCTTTGCATGCGGCGGAAATATGCTCGATATGAGGACAAGGTTTGTGCCCGCAATTCCGGCGTCGCGCAGCGCATACTCGAAACTGGTAAGCCGGTCCTCGTGTATCCCCCTGCCTTTTGTTAGAAACATGCGTTTTGGGACAAGGTCAAGCAATATGCAACACCGGCTTGCACATCTTTATTTATGTTTAATCGCGTGGCGGTTTGCGCGGGTCGCGCCGCTTGGGGGCCTGTGTAAGATACAGCCATCCCACAACCCCGCCGAGACACAGGTTGATGGTTCCAAGAAATGTTAGGTAAAAGTTTGAGGCGTAAAAGGCAGACAGCGCGCCAAATGCGCTGGTTCCAAGTACGATGCCAAACACGCCGGTGCCCATGAATGCGGCAAGCATGACCTTGAGTTTTTTGGGTTTGATATAGCGCATGGCAACGGTTCCATACTGTAAGATATAAAACTTGTATCAAGCGGTTTGCCGGCTGGAGGCTTTGCCCAGACCGAGCAAGGCAGACGGGCCATGTTGCCCGGCGGCACTATTTGGCAAACGACAACGTAATCCTTTAAACACTGCCGCATTGTGTTGCGTTGCGTGCCAATGTAGCTCAGCCTGGCAGAGCATTCGCCTTGTAAGCGAAAGGTCGGGGGTTCGGATCCCCCCATTGGCTCTCTTTTATCGTGCCTGCGCAACGCACGCCAGACTTGAAATGCGATCAGTTTATTATATGGGCTGGGAGGCTTGCTGATTAACGGAATAATGACGGAGTGGCATCGACACTTCTCTGTCATTGCCCAGAGAAGAGAACAGATGACACGATTTGAAGAGCTTGGAATCAAGCCAGCAATATTGGACGCTCTTGTAGAGCAGGGATTCAAGGAGGCGTTTCCCATTCAGGAAGCTGCAATACCCGTGCTATTGTCGGGGCGCGACGTAATCGGGCAGGCCCATACTGGTACCGGCAAGACGGCAGCTTATGCGATATCAATGCTCCAGGCAATAGAGCCCGGACGCGGCGTGCAGGGACTGGTAATTGCGCCGACACGCGAGCTTGCACTCCAGATAACAACAGAGATCAAAAAGTTTGCAAAGAACACTAGCACACGGGTCATCACAGTTTATGGCGGGGCCGGAATGGGCCCGCAGCTTGACGCCCTAGAGCGCGGAGTCGACATCGTCGTGGCAACTCCCGGGCGCCTTTTGGACCACGTCAACCGCAAGTCAGTCAATCTCTCGCACGTCAGCCACGTGGTGCTAGACGAGGCCGACACGATGCTTGACATGGGGTTCATCGACGACATCAGAAAGATACTCTCGCACACCCCAAAGGAGAAGGTAATGTCGCTGTTCTCTGCCACAATGCCCGTGCCGATACTGCGCCTCTCCGAAGAGTATCTAAACAATCCAAAGCAGTTTCTCTTGGATGCCGATGATCTCAGCGGCGAGGGAATAGACCAGTCGTTTCTCATACTCCGAGACCGTGAAAAGACAAAGTATCTGGTACAGTTCATCGAGGAGAACCAGGGCGAGCAGGCAATCGTGTTCTGCTCCACAAAATGGAGGACACGCGACGTATCTGGCTTTTTGCGCGACAAAAAGTTCAACACCGTGACAATAGAGGGGGACATGTCGCAGAACAAGCGCGAGCACTCGATGTCAAGATTCAGGCAGGGCAAGGCGCAGATACTGGTCGCAACCGACGTTGCAGCACGCGGGATCGACGTGCCCGAGGTCGCCCTGGTCGTCAACTATGACGTCCCAAACCAGGAGATGGTCTATTTCCACAGGATCGGACGCACGGCACGTGCGGGCAGCAAGGGACGCGCAATTACGCTTGTCTCATACTCGTCTGTGGGCGACTTTAACATTATCAAAAAACAGATCAAAGTCGACATGACTGATCTCAACATGAAGATGGGAATCGAGGTAAACATACCGGACAAGCTAAAGCGCGAGGTCCCGCGTGCAGGGCAGAGGTTTGGGAGGCGGCCCGGAGGGGGCAAGTTTTCACGGCGTCCAAGGGGCAGCCGCTATGACGGCCCGCGAGGCCGAGACAGGGGCGGCGGATCAAAGGCATCACGCGGGCACAAAAAGGACTCGAGGCCGCCGTACAAAAAGGGCGGCGAGAAGCGCAATTACAACGGGCTTCGCAGCCGCTGGTAGTCCAATAGTTTCACGAAACTGATTAATACCAACACGGCCGGACAGGATTCATGGGCACCGTGTACGAGGATCCTTTCATAAAGATAGCAACGATGATAGGCGGCGCCGAGTACCACAAGGTGGCCCGCTCCCTCTTAAAGTCAATTGATGCAACAGACGAGGAGATTGCAAGCTCTACCGGGCTCCGCATAAACATGGTGCGCAAGATACTCTACGACCTGTTTGGCAAGTCGCTCATCAGCGGCGTGCGCGTCAAGGATGAAAAGAAGGGCTGGTTTGTATACAGGTGGCGCTCACGGAGGGAGGAAGTCGAGGGCTTTATCGAGAACCAAAAGAAAAAGATCATCAGCCGGCTGGAGCACAGGCTCAACTATGAGAGCGGGTCCGAGTTCTACCATTGCGGCAACGCGGACTGTCCGCGCACCACCTTTGAGGACGCGCTGGAGACGATGTTCAAGTGCCCGATGTGCTCAAAGATACTTGAGACAAAGAGCAACGACAGGGTAAAAAAGGCGCTCACGCTAAAGATCGACGAGATCAAGGGCGATATGCAGCTCACATTCTAGCGTGGAATTAGACTTATTACTCCTAGCTGGTCGAGTCGTGCCATGCAAAGCGGACTCGGCTGGTGGGTTGCAATGATCGCAGCTGCGTCAATTACATTCTATGGTGTCGTGTACCTCTTGCCGTGGAAGTGACGGATGCATCAAATCGGTGCAGCGGCATGGCGCCTACACATTTTTATAGCAAATACAGGCATGGTTGCCGTTGATGGACGCATCCACAATCACAGTTAGTTGTCTGGCGCATACTGCCGGCCCCTACTGGCACCGGTTGCTGGGCGCACATGCGATGGGGGCGTGGTTCTGATCAGGGTCTTTGATGGCCGCAAGGCCGCAGAGGATTACATGTCTGCGCATACGCTTGCATTCTCTACGCCGGATCTCACACTCAAGCGGTTTGCGTTCTGGCTTGGGGACATGGTTCCGGATCCGAGCGGTGCAGAGGGCACGGTTCCAAGGATTGACACGTTTGTAGAGGAAAAGGACTTTGAGCCCATGCCCGTCGTTGATGATGACAGCTATACGCCCTCTGGCGCAGTACTTGGCTCAATGTATGGGGATCCGTCACAGGGTGCACAGGGGTCAAGGTTCTGCGCAGAGTGCGGCTCTGGTGTGTCACAGGGTGCAAAATTCTGCGTAAAGTGTGGAACTGCGGCACCCTAGGTCCGGGCACCGCACTTTGTACAAAACTTTGCGTTTTGACGGAGCTGAGCTCCGCACGATGTGCACGAGGATGCGCGTGGGCCCGATGTAAGTGCTGGATCAGGCGTGGGCAGGGTTCCGGGCGACGTGAATGCCTCAGCGGCCGATACTATTGACGGCGGTGCGCCGCCCACGGGATTGCCCGGGGTTCCAAGGCGTCCGGCAAGATTCGGCGGCATCCCCGGCGCGCCGGCCATTCCCGGCGGCATCCCGCCCGGCTGTACGGCAGCAGTGCCGGAAGCTGCGCCCTTGTCGATTGCCTTTTTGAGCTCAAACATTGACTTTACTGCAAGAAACTCGAGTGCCGAGCATGCGACAAGATAGTCACCCATCTTGCCAAAGAACTCGCGGTCATCCATCTTGCCCGACTTGTACAGCGTGTTGGAATCAAGAAACGACTCGTAATACCCCTGCGATTCGTTGAGCAGGTTGTCGAGTTTTTCAAACAGCATGTTGAGCGTGTCAACCTCGCCGTATGACATGAAGCACAAAGTGGATCACGCATTATTAATATCTTCAAGCCCGGCAGTCATGGAATGCCCCCTGTCTCAGACTGCTTCGTCTATGATTTTCTTTAGCTGGTCCTTTGACGCTGCGCCGACCTGCTGTTTTACGATCTCGCCGTTTTTGAAGAGTATCATCGTGGGTATGCTAAAGACGTTATAGCGCGATGAGATTTCGCCCGCCTTGTCGACGTTTACCTTGACAAACTTTACCTTGCCTTCGTACTCGCCAGAGATCTCGTCCACTATGGGGCCCACCATCCTGCACGGGCCGCACCACTCGGCCCAAAAGTCCACAAAGACCGGCGTGGAGGAGCCTATGACGTCTGTCTCCCATTGGGCGGCTTCTGTGATGTCTGAGACTGCCATTATCGGGGGCACAAAGCCACATGGCTAAATACCTTACACTATTTGCAAGATCGCCGAACGGACATGCCTCCGGCAGACAAGCTTTGCACAATACACAATTATACCAACCGGCGCAAGGCAGGGCCGGATATGAGCAAACAGGTCTTTCCCGGAGACGAGCTCTCCTCGATCGAAGAGTATGCCGCCGGATACGGTGCATATGATGACGGCCAGAGTGTGCGGGCATCAATAATCGGGCAGTCGGTTCTAAATTCCCAAGAGCGGGTAATCGGCTCGTCCGGACCCCTAGTCCCGGTTCCGCGCCCCGGGGACACTGTAATCGGCGAGGTGGCAGTGACGCTCTCCTCGAGGCTCATAGTTACGATACGGTTTGTCAACGGCCGGCGCGTGACTAACAACGTAGAGTGCGTACTCTCTACTAGAAACATACGCATGAGGATTGTCGCCCTAGCCGGCGATGTCATGGTTCTAAAGATAGTCAGCATCCTTAACGGAAACATCCATGCGACAGTAGACGAGCCCCAGCTCGGGGTGCTTTTCACAAAGTGCCGTAGATGCGGCTTGGGAGTCATTACCCACCGCGACGCAGTAAAATGCGCAGAGTGTGGGTGGATTGATGATCGCAAGCTCTCCTCAGAGTTTGGCCAGTCAGGCTTTGTCAAGGCACAGTAAGGCGGCATCTATGGTGCCGCATGATGCACGGCGGTGCCAGCTGGGCCAGAAATTACGGCCTGTGCACACTGGCTAAAAGCCGCGAGGCTTGCGCCGTCCAAATCCGGCGCTGAACCCGATTATAACCAGGCCCGAGATCATTACAAAAAAGTTGTATGTTATGAATACCCAGTCCGTCTCAGAGTATACGGTGCCAAATATGTAGAGCTCGCCGGGGCCGGTATTTGTGACCTCTAGTACGGACACCTGGTCGGCGCCGTGAACCCACTTGAGCGCAGCGCTCTCGGTATGTGACTCGCCCATGTCTCCCTGCGGCGTGCGCAGCACCGTCTCAAAGGACTCTGCGTTTATGGTCAGGTTCTGGATAGTCCCCTCCGGGGCCCTCAGCGTGAACGGTGCAATGACTGCGCCTGCCTCATACGTGTCGTTTATGTCAAACTCGCGGACCCCAAAGTTTGTGATGAATGATGCAATGCCTATGGAGAGTATTATCGCACCTGCGACGGTTCCAATCATGGTGCGCCTTGTAATCACTCAGATCACCGTCACGTCGTGGGGGCGGCTCTCGGCAAATCCTGCCGAAGACATTTTGATAAACTCTGCATTCTCCTGCATCTGTTCAATGTTGTGTGCGCCGCAATAGCTCAGCCCCGATCTCAGCCCGCCGACCAGCTGGTTTAGGATCTCAGTTGCGCCGCCCTTGTACGGGACCAGGGCCTCGACGCCTTCGGCGACATAGTCGTTTATGTCATAGGTCTCGTCGCTTCCCTCCTGCGTCTTCCTGCCAATGGAGGCTGCCAGCGAGGCCATTCCGCGGTATACCTTGAAGCGCTTGCCGTTCTTTGTCAGCACGGTTCCGGGGGACTCGTCAGTGCCCCCGAGCAGTCCGCCTAGCATGACGGACGAGGCGCCGACTGCCAGCGCCTTTGTGACATCGCCTGATGTCCGCGTTCCGCCGTCTGATATCACCGGTATGCCGTGCTTTTTTGCAACCTCGGAGCAGTCCATGACTGCGCTCAGCTGCGGCACGCCCGAGCCGGTGATTACTCGCGTTATGCATATCGAGCCGGATCCCACCCCCACCTTTATCGCATCAACGCCCGCAGCTATGAGGTCCTCGGCGCCTTGTGCGGTGGCCACGTTGCCGGCGATGATCTCGCATTCTGGAAACGCCTTTCGCAGTGTGCGTACCGCACTGAGCGCGTTCTCACTGTGTCCGTGCGCAATGTCGACTACAATGACATCGGCGCCGACATCGAGGAGCGCCTCGGCCCTGTCAACAAAGTCGTCCTTTACCCCCACTGCGGCGCCGACAAGCGGCCTGCCCTTTGGATCCTTTGATGCGTCTGGGTATGCGCTGTTATCGAGTATGTCCGTGCTAGTTATCAGCCCCTTTACGCGTTTGTCCCCGTCAACTAGCGGCAGCTTTTCAATCCGGTTCTCGTGCAGGATGCGCTTTGCGTCATCAAGGCTTATCCCAACGCTGCCCGTAATGACATCAGTAGTCATTACGTCGCGGACCAGCGTCTTCTTGTCGGGTGCAAATATGATGTCGCGCTCGGTGATTATCCCGACGAGCTTGCCCGAGTCCGGCGATGTGACCAACAGGCCGGATACCCCCATGTCGCGCTCGTATGCCAGTGCGTCGGCGACTGTCTGCTCGGGGGATATGGTGTATGGGTTCTCGACAATCACGCTTCCAGAGCGCTTTACCTTGAGGATCTCGTCGGCCTGCGCCTTTATCGTAAGGAACCTGTGTATGATGCCTATTCCGCCCCAGCGCGCCATTGTGACTGCCATTGTGTGCTCTGTCACCGTGTCCATGTTTGCCGATATGAGCGGCATGTTCAGCTCGATGTGCCTGGACAGCCTGGTCTTTATGCTGGTCTGCGAGCGGCTTGCAATGTCTGAATACTTTGGAACAAGCAACACGTCATCGAATGTGAGTCCTTCCTTGATCTCCAACGGCAACCCAACACTTGGGGCTGGCGTATCGTTATAAGCTTTTGTATGCAATAATCGCGTTCAGCCAACGCTGGGGATGTAAAGAAAAAACGGCAAAATTGCCGTAATGTGTGTGTGTCCTATGGAATTGAACGACTGTACAGCTTGCCTTCTAGGGCCATCTTGTACATTTCGGCAACATAGGGGTTCTCACCTGGTGTTTCTGCTCCGAGCTCGACGAGTCTAGCATAGACCCTGACCACATAAGCCAGTGCGCCCATGAAGGCCACGACGACACCCATGTTAAACATCCAGTGGTTTGGTACTGCGAAGATCTCCTCAACGAACCAAAAGTGCCACATCTCGTTGACACCGATAGTAAACATGGTTGCAAGATAGCCAAGAATGGTCATCTTTAGTCCAGTGTTTATCGAGTTGTTTGGTCCACGAAGAACTGGTACTTTGCGATCATATATCGCAGCTGCACCCCAGCCAAGAGGCAGGGCTACAAAGTGCGAATAGAGCCACCAGTGAGCAGGCGTAAACGCGCTGTCTCTGATTGATGTCTGGTGTAGTGACCCGTCGACAAAGTTGTCCACTTCGACAGATGCCGCAGTTGATCCCATAGCGATGACGATAAGCCAGATCTTTTTCAGTCTCTGGATCTCGACCTCTTTTGGGATCAGTGCCGGTATTTGTGCCATATTGGCGTATGGTATGGGACTTTGTCATATAAAGTACCAGTTTATGATTCCGCCAATATTATACAATATATCGATTAAAAATCGATATATTTAGTAAAATATATGATTTTTAATCTGATTTAATCTGTATTTTATACACAAATTCTGCATCATTTTAATGATAAGCATTATAGCTTATCATTAGACATGATCTAGGCAGGCAGTGCGTCTAGTGCCATACGTGAAAGTGCGACATTGTGTGTGCGGATTACTCTGGCACCCTGAATTGCAGCAGCTGCCTCGGCTGCCAGCGAGCCGGCCAAACGGCGCTCTGGAGGTGCCCCGGATTCGAGCCGGCCAAGAAATGACTTGTTTGATACGGATACCAAGAGATCAGAGCAGACAGCAGATCCCAGCCGTCCTAGTCCGCCGAGAACAAGGAGGTCGCGGATCGGCCAGTCATCACCGGTCCGTGTGAATCTTGAGCCGTTGCCGGTCCTCCTAAAGAATCCGATTGCCGGATCCAACACAATGTCAGAACGCTTTGCACCATACAAGAGAGCCCTGCGTACGCTTTGTTTTAACAGATGCGCAGCTTGGATTACGGGATCGCCGTGGCCAAGTCGGCGCGCAGAATGTGCGCACAAGACGAGTGACGGACTGTGATGATCTATTACGCGTTGCATACGTGCGTCATAATCGAGGCCTGTTATGTCGTTAAGTATTACCGCACCCTCGCGCAGTGCGGCATCGGCTACACTGGCCCTGCACGTGTCAGCAGATATGGGAAGGTTGGTCTTGTTTGCAACTATGCGGATCGCCCTTACAATGCGCTCTGCCTCGGTGCATGCAGGAATCATGGTGGACTTGTACGGGGCACTAGACATGCCTCCGATATCGATAATGTCTGCCCCGTCATCGGCCATGGACGAGGCCGCATCTGCAATCGCTTTTCTGCCGGTTCGTACAGACGATGCAAGAAACGATTCCGGACTGGCGTTCAGTATTCCCATTACACGTACGGGATGGTTCCTGCCTATTCGTACACCGCCTAGTCTGCTCACAATGGTTTATCAAAGACCACGTTAATTTTAGTGGTGTGCCGCCACGGGGATGGTATGCAAGATATGCCGAGATATTGGCCGAGTTTGGATATAGCCGATCAGGGGACGAGGCCGCAGCACGCACGCTTGACGCACTGGCCACGGGGCGGCGGGCAGTCGTACTGCTAAGAAGGCGCCTGGCCTCAAAGGACGTCTTTGCAGTGGGTGCCGGCCCATCGCTTGGAGCAGGCATTGCGATCATGAAGAGGCATCCAAAACCGGTCCGCGTTGTTGCAGACAGTGCCGTAGCAGAACTGGTGCGTAACAGGATGCGCATCGACGTAGTTGTGAGCGATCTAGACGGGGATGCAGAGTCGTTGTGCAATGCTGCGCGCGCAGGTGCGATCATGGTGGTTCACGCACATGCAGACAATATAGACAGGCTTGCAGCTGCGCGGGACTTTGCCAATATAGTCTGCACCACGCAGTCAAGACCCGCCGGCAGGGTGCACAACTTTGGCGGGTTTACCGACGGCGACCGGTGCGTCTTTGTTGCATCCGCAATGCACGCCAAGAGCATAACGCTGCTGGGAATGGATTTTGGGTCTGTGGTCGGCAGGCATTCGATGACTCCCAGATCAAACATTGCCCTAAAAAGAAAAAAGCTGCGCCGTGCAAGGGAGTTGTTGGAGTGGATTGCTCCGCGGATCTCTGAATCAACAGGACTTTACACGGCATCAGGACATGTCGACGGATTCAAGCGCGCAACGCCGGCGGATCTGGTGCGCATGTCCGGATAACCGCGGCACAATATGCGTCCATGTTGTAATTACTGCGTAATTACTGCGTGCTTGCCTAAAGCACGAGTCATTTTTGAATATAGAGAAAATATAGTCTGGCATGTACGGATTCATAGTTGAGCATGTGTGGATTAATAATCGGACATGTGCACATGCAGGGGAGCTTGGAATTGGCAAGAGACTTGTGATTTCTGGCATGATTGGACCCGCACTAGACACGGAGGCCTTGGAATCTGCGACCCATGAGCCGAGTTTTGGTCCCGGGATCTTTTCCCGGGTGCACCGCTACCTAGTGCATGGAACGGGGGGTTTTGGTTCGTGCAAGCCTCGCAGATGCGGGGCAAGGCGTGGCTCTTCAAAGTCCCCCCAACTTTTAATTTAATTACTAGTAGGTGCCATAATACTTACCGCATGACTCTGAATGCACAGACTCGGACGGGAGGGCCAGATCTCAGGCATTCGATGAATCACCCGCAGACACGGGAGGCCAAATGCGTGTACCACGGCACCCACTGCCTCATTTCAAGTGACGGCGAAGTGGTGTGCAGGATATTTGGAAATGTCATCAGGCGCATCGAGGATGCAGGGGTATACGGCGCAGAATCGCGCGAGTATACTGCCGAGCACTCGGGGTACGGCGCCCAGGAATTTCTAGGAACCGCCGACCCGATTCTTAATTCACGCTCAAACAAACTCTACACAAGGCGCAGGGCCGATGCCGTATGGGAGCAACGGATACGAAAGCTGGCAGACCAGTTTAACATAAAAAAATCCCTGCGCAAGGAGATAGAGTTTGTATTCTCATTGCTGAGGCGTAAGACCTCGCACAGGCCCTCACTCATACTGTTCTTTGCGTTCTATAACACGTGCAGGCAGCGCGGCGCGACTGCGATTAACGAGTCAGAGCTCCGCGATGCCATATGCCACTGTTGCAACCTAAAGACCATGTACACGGCGCTAAAGATCTATGGGATATTTGCCGATGAGGCGCAAAAGCTCGGCATATACAAAAACGGCCAGCCGACGGGATTTTACTTTAATGCGTTTCTCAGATCAGTGTACGAGACGCTGAATCTAGACGAGCTTGACAGGAATTACCTAGAGCGCAATGCGCGAAAAAAGTACCAGTCACTGCCGCAGTCCATGGGGGAGAGAACCCGAGTAAAAAGCACGTTCTTGTCCGTGCTGGGATCTAGCGGATACGAGTCCGTAAGGAGGGGCGTAAGGTATTGACGGGTCTAGAAAATGCCCGAATCGTCAAGATATCGGATCTGACAAGCTCGCCGGTGCCCGTACACATCCACTCAAACAAGCAGACAGAGCACATATCGGCAAACCTAGAGGCCGACATACACGGGCACGTCATACGCATCGCCAAGCTGAACTCCAAAATGTACGTAATAGACGGTCACATGCTAGTCGAGGCCCATCGCAGGCTCGGGATAAAGTCCGTGCGCGTAGCCGTCCACAACGTCAAAAACATCAGGGAGGTGATAACCATGCACGTCAAGCACAACATGAACAATCCTCCGAACCCCATACAGCTTGTCCAGGTGATACTCTACATGAGAAAGGCCGGTGACTCTGACAGGGAGATAGCCAAGGCGCTAAAGTCAAACAAGTTCATCGGCAACCTGCTCCGCCTAAAGATCAACGCCGATGCCGTAAAGGAGCTAGAAGGCATACTAGTGGATCTCTCCAAGATGTATTATTCGGTGCACCATTTTTTCCCGTACAATCTCATTGAATGGGTGTTCAGGCAGCCCATGGACAAGCAGGTTGCAGCGGCAGCTGCGCTGCGAAGATCCATCGACGACTTGATCGGCGTCTCTGAGCGCAAATTCATATGGCCTACCCCGATGGAGGTGCGCGTAATACAGAGGCATGCCGAGGCCCCCGCCAACCAAAAGGTAGTGCCGGTACCGCTGCGGTTTAACAACGAGGGAATGAGGGGCAGGCCAAAAAGCACGATAGTCGGCGCCTCGGTAGTCAGCAAGCCGCCAAGCGAGTCCGAGATGCGCAAGATATGCGCAGACAACACGCCTGCATCCAGGCAAAAGCTTGCATTCAAGTGCCCCCACGGATCCCTGCTGTACATGGACGGCAAGTCGCGCATCTTTCATGTCGATGAGGGTGACGACAAGACCATAGTCCGGCTCCAGCGCATCGATTCGGAAAACAACGTATACCGCATCTCAGAGGAGTGCAGCAGGTTTATGCGCGTAAAAAACGGCAGGATCTTCCTCAAAATGTCCGGCCGTGATCAGGCACTCTCCATCGTAAAAAAGCTGAAAAAAGGCTCAAACATCTGCATACTTTCAGCGGCGGAACTGTGAGGTGCCGGGGGAGGATTTCTGTGACAATGTGCATCGAATCCGCAGACGAGCAGGAAGACGCGGTCCTAAACGTGCACCAGGTCAAAAAAGGCGGGTGCCTGTCAAACCTACTCGTTTCAGTGCTCAAAAGCGAGTGCACCCAGCGCAAGACGGTCGTAGTCATGCCAAAAAACATACAGAGCTTTCGAAGCTTTTGTAGATTCAGGATAAACGCGCCGCTCCTAAACGTGCAGCACCCTGATCTGAACGACTGCCCGCCCGCGGGGTTTTTCGTCCTGATAAACAAGAACCACAGGCCGATATGCGCAGGCGGCTCCGTAAAGAGGATCACGTGCGTGAATCTGACCGGGCTTGGCCGGTGGATGGCAATTGCGCTGTCATTGAACGTCAGCCTGTTTGGCATGTGCCTGGCAGCCGAGATCTATGCACACCATGCCATGAACTCCAGCAGGATGTCGGCCGGCCGCGGCGCACAATATGGTGCAATGGATGATGGCACAAAGGAGATGATCAGCCCGTTTACGACGATAAAGTTTGCACGCAGGTTTCCCAGCTGCAGCAGGTACAAGATAACGCGGACCTTGCAGGATCTGGAGGAAGCAGGGATGATCAGCGTGTCAAAGAGCATGCACTGCAACACCATAAGGGCAAACCCGGCCCACTCGCTGTTCTCAAGGTATTGGCCGGCCCTCTCAAAGCTCACAGAAGCGCTGCACGGTCTGGACACGCTTGAGAGAACGTCGCGCAGCATTGCCGGCATGCATCTGATCCTGGACGATCTCCAGTGCCCCAGGACATGCTAGAGCCGGCAGCCGATCTGGCCGGCGCACTTTTGATGGCAGCCATTGCCGGCATAGCGGCCCGGCTTGACAGAAATGAGCGCAGCATACACAACGGCACGCTCTGCTCAATGGGGGCAGGCGCGGCGGCGTTTTTGTGCACAAAATGGGCGGTTTTTGGAATACTCCCGGCGGTATCCGATATCGTGCTTATGGCGCTGTATGCCGCAATGCTCGGGGCAATGCTTTGGGGAAAGGTGTTTGTGGCACGCGGCGACATTGCAGTTATCATGGTGACAAGCATGCTGGTGCCCTCACTGTACGGGATTCCGACAGTCGTAATAACGCTCGGCGCAGCACTTGTCGTTGCCACGGCATACTATGTCACAAGGACGCTTGCCGCAAACGTCTCAGAGTTTGCAAGTACGCGGCGCGTCTTTGGGGGAATCGACGACACGGCGGTGCGCAAGATGGCCGCATTCTTCATAGTCCACAGGCGGTCCCCCGGCGAGCGCTTTTGTTTTGCCGGCGAGACTGTAGATTCTGGACGCAGGCGCCTGGTTCTCCTGCCAAGGAACCTGGACTCTATCGACATTGAGGCAAGGACTGAATACGTCATTGCGGCAGTGCCGTTTATGGTCCCATATTTTGCAGGCACGTGCGCGCTTGCACTGGTTGCCGTACTGGGCCTCACATAGGCCGTTTCTTTTCTAGTTTTTGCGCAGTGGAGAGTATCAGGTCGATGACTGCGCCGGTCCTGTCAAGGACACGGAGTGCCAGTCGTGCGACCTCGTCGTTTCTTCCGTGCCTCGAGTACTGGCGGAGGTATTCAAACGTAAACTCTTTGTTCGAGTCTGTGGCGTACAGCTCGGAGAGGACGCATGCGGAAAGCTGCGCGACGGCCTCCTGGATTGCGTCTTGGCCGCCCCTGAGTCTCTTTCCCTTTTTTTGGAGTATGATGTTGTCTGCTGCATGGCTTATCTCATGGAAGAATATTCCGGCGTTCTCTGTTCCCAGGTGGATGTCATTGTGCTCAAGGCGGTAGCTTCCCATTGTCCTGCACGTGGGATCCGTCTGGTACTTTATCGCAATGTTCCATTCTGCTGCAACGTCGGACAATGGCGGCATCTGCTTTGGGCGGTACTGGGGAAGCGTCTTGCCCACCGTGTCCTCGATGCGGAACTCTGGCTGGCACCCGTATCCGCGTATGCGCTTGATGGTTTCTGCATCTGATGTCTCGCCGATCTTTGTGTATTCGCACGAGAACTCGCACTTGGCGCAGACGTACTTGCGCGAGTCCTTTTGGTATGACATCCATACTGTGCGCTTTTGCTTTGGGGAGCACTTTGCGCACCCGTACCGGATCCGCGGCCGGACTATGTAGATTGCACTGCGGTTCGGAACGATGCTCCTGCCCACTGCGTTCCACTGCACGATGTTGCGTGCATCAAAGGTGCCCTGCATGACCATGAGGATGCGGTTCTTGAGCGACCAGTTCCAGCACGGCCGGTCATCGTTGGGATCCCGTATGAACGGCGTGTTGCTGATTGTCTTGGCAATCTTGCCGCTCTTGAATTCGGCAATGATCCCGCCTAGCACCTTGTTTGCAAGTGCGGTGTTTTCTAGCCCAAAGCGGCGCAGTGCCGGCTCCCCGGTTCCTGCCCTCGGTCCGCCTGCGGCGCATGTTGTCTCCACATAATCGCAGCACGGATTTGGATTTAAAACGCCGCAGAACCGATGTGGTAGATCGCAAGGACTAGGCACGCCAGACTATGACGGCATTTTTATCACGTGTGCGACAGGCCAACGATCAAATAACAGTTTATTAAGATCCTATTCCGTAATCATGTATTGGCGGTTAAAAAAAAGAGTGAGCAGGGGCCACAAGACGACTCGGAGGAATATGTAGGTCAAATGGATGGAATTGTAAAGTATACTGATACGAGAATCAATCTGGCCAGTTCTAAACCCAATAAAAAAGATGACGAATCTTGAACCATTTTGGATTTCTAGCATATATTTTGAACCATTTTGAAATTATTTGAATGCTTGAATAAGCCTTCTTGTTGCCAAATTCGTTTCTAATCTGTTGGTCAGTCAAGCACGGCTCCAACATGGGCTGAAACAATCCAAATACAAATTCCGGATGAATAACCCTGTTTTTGGTAAACAGGCATACCCCTTCCAATTCATTTAAAAATTCACAAAGTGCTTGTTCCTCATATTCAATAGTCACATGCCTTGGATTGTTCCGGTTTGTGAAATTGCGGGATATCTGGCTTATGATTTTCCTGTGATGTTTACGGAAATTATTTTCGACCTGGTTGATCTTGATCATGGTAGTAGAAATTATCTGCGAGCTGAATGTTTTGCGTAGGTATGCCGCCATAACCAATGTGACAACAACCAATCCCAAGCTTGACAATGTGTCTGCCAGCTCATACCCCCATAATCCACTTATGTGCCACGAAAATATCAGATCCAGCAATCCTTGCACATCCCATCACCGGCCCACAGTACAAATTTGGCATATAAGCGGCCAGTAGAACCGGGGGTGCGAGGCCATCACCCCGTGTCCACGGGTATGAATTTTCGCACCGGCGATATGATTGACGGCCGGATTTTGGCAATGTGCAGCCGCGCATGTTTGCAGTCTGAGATCAGTTTTATACCTGTCAGATTCAACGCCGCTCTGCCATGAATCGAATGTCCATCACAAAAAGGCTGTGGTCCAGCCGGAGGTATGCCAAGGGCTCCGACGACGGCACTGCGCGAAATGTAGAGACGATAAACGGAAAGAATTTCGTGTGGATAGACCTCCAAAACCCCGACCGCGAACACATTGAAAAACTCGCAGCAGAGTACAACTTTAACGCATTAAACGTCGAGGACTGCCTTACAAAGTTTGAGATTCCCAAGCTAGACGTCTATGACGACCACATGTTTCTCATACTCCATTTCCCGCCGCTCATATCCAAGCATTCGGCCTCGATGCACAACCAGCTCTCGATATTCGTGGGAAAAGACTTTCTCATCAGCATACACCAGGGCAACCTAAAGTCCCTGGTAGACCTGGTCAACATTTGCAAGGACAAGATCGACCCCGACACGTACAACCAGCTGATGTCAAGCTCGACTGCCACCCTCCTCCACGAGATAATCGACAGGCTCGTAGACGACCTCCTCCACACGCTCCGGCGCATAATGGCCAACCTGGATGACATTGAGGACGACGTCTTTGATGCCGACAAGTCTGTCACAAAAAAGATCCACGTCCTGAGGCGCGAGATCACGGTAATCCGCAGGCTGACCAGCCCGCTAAAGCGCATAGTCCTGGGGGCTGCCAAAAGCGTCGCAGGTTATTCGACTGACGATCTCTCGCTCCACTTTGATGACGTAATAGACCACATTGACAAGGCCGCAGACATGCTCGAAGAGTCAAAGGAGACCATGGAGATCTACAAGGACACGGACTTTGTCCTCAATACCGAAAAGACCAGCAAGGTGCTAGCCGTGCTGACGATCATATTCACGCTTGCCATACCTGCGACCGTCGTGGGTACGTTTTACGGCATGAACGTCAACCTGCCCGGGGGCATAAACGACCCCCAGGGCTCACTCGTTGATGGCACATACAATACGTTCCTGTTCGTGCTCTTGGCATCGATAGTTCCTGCCGGCATAATGTATGCCTATTTTAGAAAGCTCGGATGGGTCTCGCGCTAGCGGCGTGACAGACTCTGCCTATCGGAGCTGCTGCTCGGGGGTAATGTCTGGGCATCCGTCATGGTCAAGATAGTTGTTCCAAGTTTCTGGCGCGTTTGGACAATAGTCTATCCTGTCGGGGATGTTGTCGCCGTCGGCATCAGGTGATGTTGTCGGGAGCGGCTCGGCAGGAATTACGTCCGGGCACCCGTCATAATCCAAATAGTCGTTGAATGTCTCAGGATCCGCATCGCACTGGTCCAGCCTGTCGTCAATTCCGTCCCCGTCGGCGTCAGGATACGAGAACGCGACCGTCTCCACATCCACGGTGTCAGGACACCCGTCGGTGTCCTCGAACTTGTTGTATGTCTCCGGTTCGCCCCTGCACTCGTCAAATGCGTCTGCAATTCCGTCCGAGTCCGCATCAATCACGGTGCGAACCCTGTCAGGACACCCGTCGCCGTCATCAAGGCCGTTTATCGTTTCGGGCAGGGTGGGGCATGTGTCGGCCGTGTCGATTACACCGTCCCCGTCCGTGTCAGCTATGCTGCCCTCCTGCATCACGACGTCGGGGCACCCGTCTGCGTCATCCAGCCTGTTGAATGTCTCGGGAAAGTCAGGACAGGCATCGCTGCTGTCTGCGATGCCGTCATTGTCAGCGTCGTCCTCTAGCGTGTACGGCGGAACGTCTGGACACCCGTCCTCGTCGCGGTAGTCGTTATAGCGCTCGGGGGCACCAACACAGTTGTCCAGATAATCCGGTATGCGGTCGCCGTCTGCGTCGTCTGTGACCTGACTCAGCCTGGTCAGCAGCGTGTCGGGGCACCCGTCAGAGTCCAGATAGCCATTGACCGTCTCAAGCTCGTTGTCGCACTGGTCCCACCTGTCGTCAATTCCGTCACTGTCGCCGTCATGCAGCAAAAATGTCAGCTGCGGCGCCTCAGGTGCCACGCTGTCGGCACATCCGTCGCCGTCCTCAAAGTGGTTGAATGTCTCAAGCTCCGTCGGGCACTCGTCAAATATATCGGCGATCCCGTCTCCGTCTGCATCCATTACCACCACGTAAAAGCTGGGACATCCGTTGCTTCCTGCGATCCCGTCTGTTGTTGCGGGCCTGTTCGGACAGTGGTCGTCGGCATCGGGTATGCCGTCATTGTCAGTATCAGCGATTATCCGCTCCACTGCAAGCGTGTCGGGGCACCCGTCTGCATCGTCAACATGGTTGTATGTCTCGGCCTGGTGTGGGCACTGGTCAAGGCTGTCTGCAATTCCGTCAAGGTCGGTGTCGTGATCCTGCGCAGTCTGTACGACGTCGGGGCACCCGTCTTCGTCCATATACCCGTTATACCGCTCTGCAACGTCGGGACACGAGTCGTCGTCGTCTGGGACACCGTCAAAGTCAGAATCAATGTTCACGTACGGCGTCTCTGGCAGCGCAGTGTCCGGGCAGCCGTCCCAGTCAAGGTAGCCGTTTGGCGTCTCGGCTGCATTGGGACACTGATCCCACCTGTCATCAACCCTGTCATTGTCATTGTCGGTAAACGTAAAGCTTGTAGAGGTGCTGACCTGCGTATCGGGGCACCCGTCGGCGTCCTCAAAGCCGTTGAATGCCTCGGGCTGTCGGGGACACACGTCCTCATCGTCTGGAATTCCGTCCGAGTCCGTGTCCCTGGAACTGGGGGCCTGATCCGGACACCCGTCGGTGTCCTCAAAGCCGTTGAATGTCTCAGAAGCGGTCGGGCATATGTCTATGATGTCCAGTATTCCGTCGTAATCCGAGTCCGGCGCAAAGCTGGATCCCGGTGCCTGTCCCAGCGCACCGACCGGCAATGAGACCAAAAGCGTCATTGCCATCATTGTGATTAGGCCGTATTGGCGCATCAATGGCGTTTTGTCCAATCGTCTTTATTAAACTTCGCGGTAAGACGAACGGATCTCGCGCAACCGGCATGTCACGGCGTTGCCGGTTCCTGTTGTATGACTTTGCACCGCGCTTACGGCAGGATGTCCGGGCACCCGTCGGTGTCCTCAAAGCCGTTCCATGTCTCTTGCTGCTCTATGCACGCATCCGCACTGTCGCGTATGCCGTCACTGTCGGTGTCGCCTCGGTTAACTGACGTGGGTGCCACATCAGGGCAGCCGTCGGTGTCCAGATACAGGTTGTAGACCTCGGCCGAATCCGGGCACCGATCGATGTTGTTGAGAATGCCGTCAGAGTCCCGGTCTGATTCTGGCGAAATGTCCGGGCACCCGTCATCGTCAAGGTAGCCGTTTTGCGTCTCGGGCGCAAACACGCACTTGTCTGCCAGATCGTTGAATCCGTCGCCGTCAACGTCGTTGAGAACGCCGCCGTCCACCGTGTCAGGGCACCCGTCTGTGTCCTCAAACTGGTTGAATGTCTCGGTCAACAGAGGGCACGAGTCGTTGATGTCAGAGATGCCGTCACCGTCGGTGTCGGTCAGGGCCAGCTTGTCCGGGCACCCGTCGGCGTCCAGTACGCCGTTTGGCGTCTCGGGTATTGTCGGGCACAGATCAATGCGGTCAGGTATGGTGTCCCCGTCCGAGTCAGGGGAAGGATCCTGCCCGTCGTCAACAGAGTCGGGGCACCCGTCGGCGTCTTCGAACTTGTTATACGTCTCAAACTCTGTCGGGCACAGATCCTGGGTGTTTTTGATTCCGTCACCGTCGGTGTCGGCCACGGACGGATCCTTGTCGGGGCACCCGTCAGAGTCACTTACACCGTTGAGCGTTTCGGGCATACTCGGACACAAGTCTATACTATCCACGATTCCGTCGCCGTCCGAGTCCGGCGCAGATTCTGCATCAACTATACTGTCGGGGCACCCGTCATCGTCCTGATACTTGTTGTAGGTCTCTTGCACTAGCGGGCACTCGTCTATGTGGTTCTGGATGCCGTCAAGATCGGTGTCGGCCATTGACACGAGGTGCAACGCGTCTGGGCACCCGTCATCGTCTGCAAAGCCGTTGTAGATCTCGCGCGCATCAGGGCACCTGTCATCAATGTCAGAGATGCCGTCATAGTCGGTGTCGGTCGGTATGATAGAGCGGGCCCCCAGCGTATCCGGGCAACCGTCGTAATCAAGATAGTCGTTATAGTTTTCTGCGTCGTCTGGGCACTGATCCCACCGGTCGTCTATTCCGTCATTGTCAAGGTCGGGGAACGTGTACATGGCGCGTTCCGTGTCGACGCTGTCAGGGCAGCCGTCAGAGTCTGTGAATCTGTTGAATGTTTCAGGCTCTAGTGGGCACGCGTCCTCGGAGTTTCGTATGCCGTCAGAGTCGGTGTCGGCTATGGAGACCAGGTCGTCAGGACAGCCGTCGTTGTCATCTATCCCGTTGTATGTCTCGCTGATGGTGGGGCACCTGTCAAGGCTCTCGATTATCCCGTCATTGTCGGTGTCCGTCAGCACGGTTGCACCCTCCGCACTTATGACGATGTCAGGGCACCCGTCCTCGTCCTGGTACTTGTTGTAGCGCTCTGGAACCAGAACGCACTGGTCTGCGCTGTCCTCGATTCCGTCCCTGTCGGTGTCCATCCACTGGACTATTATTGATGGGCAGCCGTCTACTGCGCCCGCATAGTCCTCCTTTAGGTACGGGCACCCGTCGACCGAATTGGGGACTCCATCGGCATCCACATCAGAGACGCCGAGCTGCGCATAACCGCTTGCAGGCAACGCCATCAAGAGTGTTGCCGCTATAATCACGGATGTCCAATAACGGCGCATTTCTGTCAATTGTACTCCATGCGTCTTTATTAAACTTCACGGTAGTATTTGGGACAGGCGGCGCATCAAGAGGTTAAACCAAGACGGCGCCGGCAGATGCGCTCAGATGGTGTTTGAAAAGCTCCCACGCGGCTTATCGGAACCTGGAGAGCTCGTCAGGGCAGCCGTCAAGATCCTGATACCTGTTCCATACCTCGGCCTCGTCCGGACACGAGTCGGCATCGTCTGGGATGCCGTCAGAGTCGGCATCGGCCGGGGGCACAATGTCCGGACACCCGTCGGCATCAAGGTAGCCGTTTACCGTCTCGGGTGCCAGCGCACACGCGTCACTTAGATCCATGATTCCGTCGGCATCGGCATCGCCGGGGGCCGGAATCGG
>JAHRAL010000059.1 GCA_020027325.1 Cenarchaeum sp.
CAGTTTTGGTTGCGGTGCCTATGACCAGCGATTGATGTTGGCAATGGCCGCTTCCCTGTCAATCCAAGGATACCGCTTCATCTGGGCCTTTATGTCCGCCTCGAGACGTTCATCGTCAGTCTTTTCGTGCGTGTCGGTTTTGGCCTCCATGCGTTTGACATCTGTCATGTCCCGTCTATCCTTGGAAGTATCTTTGGCAGTCATTCCAACTCTTCATATTGGACAGTGCACTGGATATATGAATTTTCAACCCGCGCCTCACACGACGATGAGATCCTTTGTAAACTCGTGCATCGGAACCGACTTTTTGCGGACGATGACAGAGTCCTCTATCCGCACTCCAAACGTCTTTGGGATATAGATCCCAGGCTCTACCGTTATTGCCATGCCGCGTGCCAGGTGCTGCGTGCTGCGCGCAGATATAGAGGGCTGCTCATGCACGTCCAAGCCAATCCCGTGTCCCGTGGCATGGACAAACCTTGCGCCATAGCCGGCTGAGAATATACAGTCGCGAGACGCCGCATCGACGGACTTGCACGAGGCACCGATGGTCAGCGCCGTCATCCCGCGATCCTGGGCCTCTTTGACAGTCGCATATACGCGGCGCTCCTTGTCCCCCACATGGCCCACGCCGAATGTGCGCGTCGCATCAGAGACGTACCCGCAGTGGCGCAGGGTGATGTCGACTGTGACCAGGTCGCCGCGAACAAACTTGCGCTGCGTCACCTGTGCGTGTGGTATTGCAGAGTTGGGGCCGCTGGCAATTATCAGCGGGTTTGTCGTGTACCGGTATCCGGTATCAAAGAGCTCGCGCTCGGCGGCAAATGCCATGAGCTTTGCCTGGAGTTCGGACTCGCGCTGGCCTGCGCGCATTACCTGCGTGCACAGCTCAAACATTTCATCGATTACCTTGGACGTGTGCTGGAGTATCTTTATCTCGCCAGAGTCTTTTATCATTCGCGACTCTACAAACGGGGACGGGTCCTGCTTTAGCTGCCTGCACGCCTTTTTTAGCGCACGCACATCGGCAGGATTCTTTGCATCCGTGCATACGACATCGCTGCCGACAAGGCGCGCAAGCGCGCTGGAAGGAGTCGTGTTGCGCTCCATCGAGATGATTTCACAGCCGGGCGCATCCGCCCTTGCGCGCTCGGCCTCTAGCGCGGGGGCAATGATCACGGCCTGCCCGTCGCCGGAGAGCACGCCGACTGCCTCACCCCAGAATCCCGTCATGTAAAAGAGGTTTTCTGGCTCGTATGCAACCAATGCCGATGCGCCTGCCTTGCGTGCGTGATCCAACAGTGTGTTATTTCGCTTTCCCATGCAAGCAAGACGGGGTAATTGCCACTTATCTATGTTGAGTATGTGGAAACTAGGCGCACACCAAATGGGATATATCGCGGACTGGGTGACGACACGCCATGAAAGAGGCGGACATGCATGGCTGATACGCCCACATCGACACGCAGTACAAAGACCATAAAGAACACGTTTGCGCCCACCTTTGCTAACGAGTACTTTACACCAGAAGAGCTGTTTTGCGCATGCAAGTATGGGCTTCCATTTAGGGACCTGCCAGAGGAAGGCAAGCGGATGGTCGGGGCGTTCAGGAAAGAATATCTCAAGAAATGCACAAAGCCCGGTGATCCGCCAAAAGAGATCCCCGACATTCCAGAGGATATCAATGCCATATTTTAGACAGAGTGGCACGTTTGGCACCCGTTTGAATCGAATGGGACGTATCACGGTGCTCAGGAACCAAAGGGCAGATGCGTATGCGATAGCTACCCCCAAGCAGATGTAAGGGGCTATGGGGGACAGACGTGGTTTTCATACAGACCGAGATCATTCCTTGTATGGACAGGGTATAGAAGATTCCTGTTGCGGATCGGTGTAAAGAAAACTGTTGGAAAATTTGCCCGTATGCGATCACGTTTCCAGAACTGACTAGTTATATCAGAGATGTGTAACCACATATCGTGGGACACATGGTGATCATACATGCAAGGTAATCCAGATCCCAGATCCACAGAACCGCCCTCATTTGATGACGCCTGGGAGCAGTTTGCGAGAGTCATTGCGAATCTAAAGGATCAGGAAGCGTTTACCTGGAGTCCCAAGTCGGGCCGTCAATACAACTTCAAGATACCAGGGCACGCACTTGGCCTGCATCAGGAGCTGATAGACGGCAACCGGAACTTTCGACCAGACAGGCCGATATACCTAATCGGCATCACCAACAATACGAACCTCACCAAGAACATGGTCCTAAGATGCGGGTATGAAAAGCTGTTAAAGAAGACTAGGCAGCCCCTTTTTGGATTGTGGTTCGATGATGACGGTTACGCGTACTTGGACGATATTTTGCCCGTCCAGTTTATAAACGAGGATGATGCAGTAAGGATGGGAAAAAGGTATGAGCAAAAAGAGATCGTCCGAATCCGCCCAAACGGAAAGTATGCAACGATCAAAGTTAGATGAGTGGACAATAAAGAACACGTTTGTACCCGACTGTGAAAACGAGTACTTTACACCGTCATCGCTGTTTTACGTATGCAAGTACGGGTTCCCATTTAGGGAGCTGCCCGAGGAGGGCAAACGGATGGTCAGGGCATACAGAAAAGAGCATCTCAAGATATGCACAAAGCCCGGCGACCCGCCAAAAGAGATTCCAGACTTGCCAGAGGATATCAATGCCATATTTTAGGCGGGTGTGACAAAAAATATGACCAAGACTTCATCCTCCGCATCTACCCGGTCGGAACATACGACACGATCAAAGTTAGATAATTGGACCATAAAGAACACGTTTGCGGAAAACTGTGGAAACAAGTACTTTACACCGGCAGAGCTGTTTGGTGCATGCAAGTATGGGCTTCCATTTAGGGACCTACCCGAGGAGGGTAAGCGGATGGTCAGGGCGTTCAGAAAAGAGTACCTAAAGAAATGCTCAAAGCCCGGCGATCCGCCAAAAGAGATTCCAGACTTTCCAAAGGACGTCAATGCCATATTGTAGGTGGGTGTGACAAAATATGACCAAGACTTCATCCTCTGAATCGAACCAGACGGATAATACGACACTATCGGAATTACGCAAGTGGACAATAAAGAACACGTTTGCCCCTACCTTTGCTAACGAGTACTTTACACCGTCATCGCTCTTTTACGTATGCAAGTACGGGTTTCCATTTAGGGACCTGCCCGAGGAGGGCAAGGCGATGGTCAGGGCGTTCAGAAAATTCTACCTCAAGAAATGCTCAAAGCTCGGCGATCCGCCAAAAGAGATCCCCGACATTCCAGAGGATATCAATGCCATATTTTAGGTGGAACACGTTGTGCCCGTTTGGTTGCGAGATCATGGATCGTTTGGACCAAGAATTTGGCTCAAAGATTCAATGCATGGCAGTATGCGATCAGCAGTATACGAAAACGTTGTTACAGCTGTTGCGATCATAGTATGTTGCATAATCTTGCTCAGAGGATCAATTAATGACCAAAATTTAGGCATGGCATTGGGGTTTTGCAACTGACAAGCGATCACCAAATAGGATATATCGTGGGCTTGCTACGACATGCCGTGAAAGAGGTGAGCATGCACGGCTTATTTTAGGGCAGAACATACCGATCCTATTCCTTTTGATCCTATAATCCCATGTCTTTTGGCGATCATCGCAGATCTGGCAGACTGGTCCGGCTTTACATGGAGTCCCAAGTCAAACCGCAGATACGATGTCAGAAAACTGGATCAGTCGAATGCACTGTACAAAGAGCTGTCCCGAGGCAATAGGAAATTCCGGATCGACCGTCCGATATACCTGATAGCGACTACCTGTAACACGGACATTTCTGTAAATGCAGTACTGAGACGTGCATACGAAAAGCTGATGCTGATCACCAACCAGCCCCTCATAGGATATTGGGTTGACGAGTACGGCACGAAGCATTTGGACACAGCCATCCAGTTAAGTCAAAAGTAGACACGATTCTGACGACCCAAAACACGCACAATTGGCACAAATCGAGCCAGTTACCAGCTCAAATGGCGGCTTTGGGAATGTAGTCCCCATCTGACCAAGCCGTTTT
>JAHRAL010000064.1 GCA_020027325.1 Cenarchaeum sp.
GCACGCAAGTATGTAATGCTCTCACGCGGGGTCGGACTCCCGCGTGCCCATGCAGGCCAGCGTGTGCGAAAACTGGTCCGCGGCAGGGACATAAGCGAAGAGATATTCCAGATAAACTGCAAGTATGACGGGGTCCTTGAGCAAAAGCCAAAAGACGAAGACGCCAAGAACGCCGCCGAACCCGGGGCCAAGGACGGAGCCGGGGACAAAGGCAAGGAGGGCGCCGCCAAGCCCGAATCAAAAGCTGATGATGCCAAAAAACCCGCCGAACCAGAGAACAAGGCCGGCACAGGGGACAATGACAAGGGAGGTGCCAAAGAGCCCGAATCAAAAGCTGATGACGACAAAAAACCCCCAAAACCTGAGAACAAGGCCAACGCCGGGGACGGCGGCAAGGCAGAGTCTGGTGACAAAAAACCCCCGACCGACCCACAAAAACAAGCTTAACATATTGCGCCGGTACGCGCTCTGATATTGAGCTGGCATGAGGATCTCCCGGATTGGTACGTCAAAAAATACGGTCGCCAGCCGTGCGTCAACATTGGCACGGCAGGACACGTTGATCACGGCAAGACCACCCTGATCCAGTCGCTTACCGGAATATGGACCAGCGTCCACAGCCAGGAGCTGCGGCGCGGAATCACGATACGTGTCGGATACACGGACACTGCATTTTACAAGTGCAAGTCGTGCGAGCCGCCGCTTGGATACGGCGTGACTCCAAAGTGTCCGGCCTGCGGCGGCGAGGCCGAACTATCGCGCGTTGTCAGCTTTGTCGACAGCCCAGGCCACGAGAGCCTGATGGCAAACATGCTCTCAGGTGCCGCGCTCATGGACGGCTCGCTTCTAGTCGTTGCCGCAAACCAGGTGGTCCCCCAGCTCCAGACAGAAGAGCACATGCTCGCACTAGACATACTGGGAATCCGGCAGATAGTCGTGGTTCAAAACAAGGTCGACCTCTTGTCATACAATCAGGACCTGGCAAACCACGACTCTATCGAGGCGTTTCTCAAAAAGCGGGACAGGAAAAACACGCCGCCGATAATACCAGTGTCCGCCCAGTCCTCGCTCAACATTGACGCACTCATCGGCGCAATAGAGGAGACCATCGAGACGCCAGAGCGCAACCCGGCAGACACCCCGATCATGCACACGCTCCGCTCCTTTGATGTAAACAAGCCCGGAATAAAGATCCCAAAAATGTCCGGCGGCGTTATCGGGGGAAGCCTGACGCAGGGGATCATAAAGGTCGGAGACGAGATCGAGATACGCCCAGGGATACTGGACGAAAAAAAGAAACGCTACGAGCCGATGACTACCACCGTCGTCTCGCTTGGCACGGGGGCCGGAAGGGTAGACGAGGTCAGGCCCGGCGGCCTGGTCGCAATAGGCACAAAGCTCGATCCGGCAGTCACATCTAGTGACAGCCTCATGGGCTCTGTCATCGGCAAGCCCGGCTCGCTTCCAGACAACATAACCTCGATGACCATGGACGTAAAGCTCTTTGATCTGGCAATAGGCGATACCCGGACAAGGATTGCCCCGATACAGGCCGGCGAGATGCTGCGGCTGAGCATAGGGACCGCACCCGCACTCTGCGAGGTAAAGTCTTCCAAGGACGGGCGGATATCAGTCGAGTTCCGGCGCAGCGTGTGCCTCTTTGGCGGCCACAGCGTGGCAATAAGCCGCAAGATGGCAGAGCGCTGGCGCCTCATAGGTGCAGGAACAATTGACTGACGTCATTTGTGATACGAGCTTTATGATCCACCTTGCGGGGGCGCGCATACACAACATTGATTCGCTTGACACAGAGATCGGCGACATTACATTCGTGGTACCAGACATTGTCCTCGGCGAGCTGAAGCGCCTGAGCGGTTCCAAGACGGGGCTCGCCGGGGCCCTCGAGTCGGCCTCAAAGTACAGATCCGTGCAGCTTGGCACCGACAAGTATGCCGATGCGGCCATCATCCGGCACGTGCGCAAAAACGGCGGGATGGTCGCGACAATGGACCGCCGGCTAAAGCGGGCAGTAAAGGAGGCCGGCGGCTCGGTCATTTCGGTATCGCGCGACTGCGTCGTACTTGAAGCCTAGATGATAAACACAAATACCGACAGCTTGCATGGTGGGTAGGAATTGATACCCCTTCCACCGGTACGGCGCGGCAAGCCCGTCTCACAGGACGGCACGACCCGCGGCACGCCGCTCATCAAGCGCGGATTCGCACACATGCTAAAGGGCGGAGTGGTCATGGATGTCACCACCGTCGAGCAGGCCCAGATAGCAGAAAAGGCCGGCGCAGTATCCGTCATGGTGCTTGACAAGCTGCCGTCTGATGTGCGCAAGGCCGGCGGCGTTGCGCGCACTGCCAGCATCAAGGTCATATCCGAGATCATGGAATCTGTCACCATACCCGTCATGGCAAAGTGCAGGATCGGTCACGTCTCTGAAGCCCAGGTACTTGCAAGTGCCGACGTTGACATGATAGACGAGTCCGAGGTCCTGACGCCGGCCGATGAAAAGCACCACATATGGAAGTGGGACCATGTCACGCCGTTTGTAAACGGGGCCCGCTCGCTTGGCGAGGCGCTGCGCCGGATAGAAGAGGGAGCATCGATGATCCGCACAAAGGGCGAGCCCGGGACCGGCAACGTTGCAGAGGCCATAACCCACATCAAGGCAGTCAATGCCGAGATCCGCCAGATCGGGGCAGTCCATGCAGACGGCGACCGGCAGGCGCTCATCCGCGCATCACGCGAGCTGGGCGCATCGTACGAGCTCGTCGAGCAGACAGCAGAGCTGGGACGGCTTCCGGTTGTAAACTTTGCAGCAGGCGGGATTGCAACGCCGGCAGATGCGGCATACCTGATGTCGCTTGGGTGCGACGGAATATTTGTCGGATCGGGAATCTTCAAGGCTGAAGACGCCCTCGAGCGCGCAAAGGCAGTCGTGCTTGCAACGACGTACTGGCGTGATGAGGCGCGCGTCATGGAGGCCCAAAAGATGATCGATGAGCGCAGCTCGATTGTGGGCCTTGACATTGCCAGCCTAGAGATGCGGATGCAGGACAGGGGGGACGCATCCTGACCGCGATAGGCGTGCTTGGCACCCAGGGCGATGTAGCCGAGAACGTGGCAGCCTCACGCAAGGCACTCGGCGGGTCGGGGAGCGCGGCGCCGGTGTGGAGTGCTGCCGAGATTGACCGCGTTGATGCGCTGGTAATCCCGGGCGGCGAGAGCACGACAATCGGCCCGCTATCCGAGCTCAACGGCGTGCTGCGCGCAGTGCAGAGACGTGTAGAGTCTGATGCAATGCCGGTTCTTGGGATATGTGCGGGGCTTGTTCTCCTTGCGCGGAGCGCACGCGACAGGGTTGTGGGACCAGGAAACGAGACACTCGGGCTGCTTGACGTCGACGTTGAGCGCAACTCGTTTGGGCGGCAGAGCCGCTCGTTTGAGGCCGCCGTCTCGATGCCAGAGCTTGGCATACGCGAGATTGTGGGCGCCTTTATCCGCGCACCGACGATACTGCGTGCGGACAGCGGCGTCAGCATACTTGCAAAACTCGGCTCAAAGATAGTCGCAGTACGGCAGGGTCCCATCATCGGGGTTGCGTTTCATCCCGAGCTTGCAGGAGCCGAGCTTCACGCCGGCTTTGCAAGTACTATCCGGGCTTCTGCCTAGGGTTCTATAACACATGTGGGTGCTAGGCATGATTTTCTCCTGAATATTTAAAAAAGGCAACGTTCTTGGAATAATGTTATCAACACGGTGGCGGCCCTTGGTCGTCGCAGGTGCCATGGATTCATGGCACCGATCATTTACAAACAAATGGGCGTGTGCACAAGTTTGGACGTATTGATGACCATAGACATGAATATGTCAGTCTAAGCTCAAAGACTTGTGCACGTTGTTATATATTGATTCATTCACATACTAGACATGGCAGTGTAGGCGAGCAAGGAAAGCCACCGTGTTGATAACACGGAGGCCCGAAAGGGTCCGAGGGTTCGAATCCCTCCACTGCCGGCCATTTTTTTAACCGCGTAGAACAAACCGCAGATAAAATAACATGCACCTATTGCGCCCCATTTGACGTGCCTAGTTTGTCATCTTTTAGGTTGTGCATCGGGACCAGATCCACGGCAAACTCTGCAAGGTCTTGGGGAATCTTTACATCGATTGAATCCTTGAGCGAGAGGCCGCGTCTCTTCTTTTCATTCCAGACCATAGAGTTGAACTCTGTAATTGCGCGAGTCGTCTCGGCTGCGCCGGCAGCGCCGTGCGGTTGCGGGAGCTGCTCGCCGTGTATGCTGGTCTTCGAATAGAGCTTGCGCCAGAGGTGGTCAGTTATGAACGGCGTAACGGGGGCAAGCAGCAAAAGCAGGGTCTTGAGCACCGTGTGCATGGTGGCTATTGCCATGTCGCGCTCTGTGTCGGTGAACCCGTCGCCGTATGCGCGCGCCTTTGCCATCTCGATATAGTGCGCAGCAAACAGGTTTCTCGTAAACTCGCGGACCGCGACGGCGGGGACGAAGAAATTATACTCTGCATACCCCTTTTGGCACTGGGCAACGAGTGCGTCAAGCTCGCCTAGTATCCACATGTCCGTGGGGTTGTCACTCTGTATGTCGTTTCCTGCCACCGGGAACGTGGAGACTAGGCGTGCAACGTTCCAGAGCTTGCTGAGTGACTTTTTGGTGGATACAATCTTTTCCTCATCGCACCTAAAGTCCTGGCCGTGGCCCACCTCGCACGCGCTCCAAAAGCGGAACGTGTCTGCCCCGATCTCCTTTATCAGCGGAAGTGGATCAAGGACGTTGCCCCGGCTCTTGCTCATCTTTCCGCCGCGAGAGTCAAGGCCGTATCCCATGATCCATGCCTCGGACCACGCGGTCTTTTCTGTAAGCTGGTAGCATCGCAGCAGCGTGTAATAGAGCCACGTCCGCACGATGTCCTTTGCCTGCGGCCGGAGTGCGGCAGGATACGTGTTTGCAAAGAACGCATCATCGCGCCCATACCTAGAGACAAAGA
>JAHRAL010000086.1 GCA_020027325.1 Cenarchaeum sp.
CGGATTCAGGTCTTTGACTCGTCTGGTACGTACGTGGAGCAGTACGGTGAGTTTGGCACAGATCCAGACCAGTTTGACCGACCCCAGGATATTGCCATATACGAGGATATCATATACGTGGCCGACAGTAGAAACCACCGCGTACAGTTCATTGCCCTGCCGACTGAGCTGGCATCTGGTGACGGCTAGGATCTTGTGTCAGTATCACAGATGTTACGGGCCCTGCAATGTCTCACATGATAAACATGGCGAGCTAGGCCGCGGGAATCTGTCTGGGCCACACCGGCACTATTTATCCGGTGCACAGGAACAGGCATGGCAGGGAGAGTGGCGGCAATTCTCATCAAGACAACAACGAATTGGAGGTCCCGTCGCCTAATGGCATCATTGAGCATAGGGGCCCTGTTTGTTGTATCTGCACTGTGCATTACTGCCATCGCTCTGCTACTACAGGCACATGCGGAATACATTGAATATACAGACGAGGACTATCAGAGACAATTTGATGCACTGCAAGACTATCCACTCCCGGATTTCTGCATTGACCGTAGTCCGCCGTGCATAGTAGAGATACGCAACATGACCCAATCGGTACACCGTGTAGTCGACGGCGAGCCGGTATTTGAGCAGTACACAATACCTGCACAATATTACAGGCTTCCGCCCGATCCCGAGCTTGAAGGATGTACAAAGACTGAGGGGACAATACGGTGGGACTCTAAATTCGAGGATTCAAAGATCCTACCCGATCTGCAAGAGGTCATAGACTCTGGTGCCGAGCGCCTCTGCATCACGATCATGCCTAACCTTGATCCGAAATACATCCGTTTCTCATCTCACTTGCACGATGTGCGAGATGGCGTTCGCGGCCTTTTGAGTCAAGACGGCGTGCAGATCGAGTGGGCTCCAGCGCGAATTATCTGGGCCGCGATTCCTGCATCGTTGCTAGACGAGCTGGTTGACAGTGACTTTGTTGCAAACATTGACGTGTATGGCAAGGAGGAATGGATACCCCTGTACGCTTTAGCTGGTCATGACTCCAAATTCTACCCTTCCTTGCAGAGGGAGATAGACACTGGGATGAAACCCTGCCTTTTTCCTATAATTCAGAAAGACAATATCATATCTTTGTTAGATGAAGACGACCATCCTGTTCCAAAGGAGGACTATACTATTGATTACGAATCTCGAATTCTTGAGTATTTGGACCACCGTATTGTTGTCATGGAACTAGGACCCGAACAAGAACCCGGTCTAATATACCAGTATATACTTACCACGTGCCCCTTGGACAAAAACGATGATGGACGGGCAGTTTTCAACTTGTCTCTGATACTTTCACCGGTTGAAACATGGCCCGACGGCTCCCCAGATTGGACCAACATTACAAGGGAAGAAAGACGTCAGATGATTGACAAAAGAGACGCAGAGATTGCACCGATACATGCGGCAATGCAGCAGCCAGTCATTGATCTGTTGGAATCAAACGGCCAAACTGTTCTAAAACGTGGTTCAATTACCAATTTCATAACTGCGGACATTACCGAAGACTTTCTTCCACTGCTTGAAGATGTGGATGTCATCGAAGCTATTGAAACCAGAAATGGGTATGGTATGGCTGCCTGCACAGACTGTGGCTTGACAGATCAAGACGAGGTACATCAAAATTCGACCAAGGCCGAACAATTCCCCGCCAACAAGACTGACATAATTCTGAATGATAATTCTGCCATAATCAACGCAACAATGACCGTCGTCCCAAATTCAATCCCCGTCCCAAATGAGATTCTTGGTAAAGATATAACGGTAATCATCAACAACCGCACGGTCACTGACTATGACATAATTGAGGCCGATGACAACTTGCAAATGTTTTTGGTGCTACGAGAGGATGACACGAATGAACCTGCTAAACTCGATGATAAAATGCAGCCAATACCATTACCAAAAACGCAGATAGCAAACGGCGTCCAGTCAAAGGACCTACTGTGTGACATGGACCGACACTATGTCATGATGAACGACAGGACTGTGTGCATTACAAACGAGACTGCCCAAATATTCATAGATCGCGGATTTGACATCGTCCGACTAGGTCAGTAATGTCCGTAACGGATGTGGGTTGCCACTACGCGAATCCGCATATGGTGGAAATTCCCGACAGATCCCAAGTCTGTTCCCCCGGCCATGCTTGGGCAACCTCCCACGTGTGATAATATATCTTATAGGATATATTACTATTTGCATATCATATAAGATAATAAAATATTAATATATGGGAATTGCAAAATACTCGTCATGCCTAAATGGAAAAAAGACGCAACAGAGTTTGTCGTCTCCACGGTGGAGAGTGCTGGAACAGTATTGGGTGTAATCCCAAAACCCATACGTGAATTTTTAGGCAATCCTAAAAAATTGAAGTTTAAAAAAATTCGGAATCGCGTAATCGTGGAATCAGGTGATGAATGATGCCAAGATCAAGCGTGTCTTGAGGGGGAATGCTCCCACAAACCGCGCCATGTTTGCCGGTGATGGTTTGGAAATGGAGAATTGTAATCAGGCCAAAGGTAATGGACTAACTATGGCGGAGCTGAAGGCACAATTGCAACGGATTGTTAATAGGTGGGGTTTGGGTTAGGCGTGAAATCTGAGTATATATTTGCGCCCGAATTTGGAACAGAATCCTCCATACGTTAATTAGATTGGCCGCCCAACGGGATCCATGATGCTTACACCGCGGGAGATGGACAAGCTCCACATCTCCATGGCGGCCCAGCTGGCCGAGAGGCGCAAAAAGCGCGGCCTCAAGCTCAACCACCCAGAGTCCGTGGCGCTGATAACCGATCACATTTTGGAGGGCGCACGCGACGGCAAGTCGGTGCCCGAGCTGATGAGCACCGGACGCCACGTCCTCTCAAAGGACGACGTCCTCCCCGAGGTCCCATCCATGATACACACGATCCAGGTCGAGGCAACGTTTGATGACGGGACCAAGCTCGTCACGGTCCACGATCCCATAACGTGAGTGGCAATGGAGCCCGGTGAATACATTATTGCAGGCGGGGACATACAGGCCAACCCCGACAGGCCGACAGTCTCGCTGCGCGTGACAAACACGGGTGACCGGCCCGTCCAGGTCGGCTCGCACGCGCACTTTTTCGAGGTAAACCGGGCGCTGTCATTTCCACGGGAGGAGGCGTACGGATTCCGCCTAAACATCCCGGCAGGAACGTCGGTGCGCTTTGAGCCCGGCGACTCGAGGGGCGTCGAGCTAGTCGCGTATGCCGGAAAGAGGATCGTCTTTGGGTTCAGCGGACTGGTAAACGGCCCGCTTGATGAGCGGCGCCAGGATGCGCTAAAGGCAGCCGCTGAGCGCGGATTTGCAGGAGCCACGACATGACGCTGGCAATCCCGAGAAGGAGGTATGTGGACTTGTTTGGACCCACTGCCGGCGACAGGATAAGGCTTGGTGACACCGATCTGGTAATCGAGGTGGAGCGCGACCTGCTTCGGTACGGCGATGAGACGGTCTTTGGCGGCGGCAAGACGGCCAGGGACGGGATGGCACAGGCAAGCGGCGTCACCCGAGAGGGCTCGCTTGACCTTGTGATTACAAACGCCGTGGTCATGGACCCAGTATTGGGCATAGTAAAGGCCGACATTGGCATAAAGGACGGCAGGATCGCAGGCGTCGGAAACGCCGGAAACCCCGACATTATGGACGGCATAGACATGGTCGTCTCGTCAAACACCGAGGTGGTTGCAGGCGAGCACACGATCTGCACGCCGGGAACCATAGACGCACACGTCCACTTTATCTCTCCCCAGCAGGCACTAGAGGCCATCTGCAACGGGACCACGACCATGATCGGCGGGGGCACGGGACCGGCAGACGGCACCAACGCGACGACGTGCACCCCGGGACTGTGGAACATACACCGCATGATCCAGGCAGTCGACGACCTTCCACTCAACTTTGGATTCCTGTGCAAGGGCAACGACTCGCAGGAGGCGGCCCTCCTCGAGCAGGTTGCAGCAGGTGCCTGCGGCCTAAAGCTCCACGAGGACTGGGGGACCACGCCTGCAACGATAGACGCGGCACTCCGCGTGGCAGAACAGACCGACACGCAGGTGGCAATCCACACCGACACGCTAAACGAGTGCGGCTTTGTCGATGACACGATAGCAGCCATAGCCGGCAGGACCATCCACACGTACCACACAGAGGGTGCAGGCGGCGGGCACGCACCGGACATCATAAAGATGGCCGGCGAGCCAAACGTACTCCCGTCATCGACAAACCCTACCAGGCCGTTTACCGTCAACACGCTGTCAGAGCACCTTGACATGATGATGGTCTGCCACCACCTCAACCCGTCGGTGCCAGAAGACGTCTCGCTTGCAGAGTCGAGGATCCGCGGCGAGACGATTGCAGCCGAAGACGTCCTCCATGACATTGGTGCAATAAGCATGATGTCGTCAGACAGCCAGGCAATGGGGCGCGTCGGCGAGGTCACAACGAGGAACTGGCAGACTGCCGACAAGATGAAAAAGATGACGGGCCGCCTTGCAGGCGAGTCCGGCAATAACGACAACCTGCGCGCAAAGAGGTACCTGGCAAAGATTACGATAAATCCTGCCATCGCGCACGGGGTGTCCGGGTACGTGGGATCTTTGGAGCCGGGCAAGCTGGCAGACATTATAGTGTGGACTCCGGCGTTCTTTGGGACAAAGCCAAAGCTGATCATAAAGGGCGGCTCGATTGCATACTCGCTGATGGGTGATCCAAACGCGTCGATTCCGACCACCGAGCCGGTCCATTATAGGCCGATGTTTGGCGCAATGGGCGGCGCAAGGCACGCCACATCCGTCACGTTCACATCAAAGCTGGCCCTCGAGTCGGGGATTGAATCGAGGCTCGGCGTGGGCAAGCGCCTGGTACCCGTCAGCGGCTGCCGCTCTGTCGGCAAAAAGGACATGCTCTACAACGACCTGACGCCGGACATTGACGTGAATCCAGAGACATACGAGGTCAAAGTCGACGGCAGGATTGCCACAGTCGACCCTGCCACAGAGGTCTCACTTGGCAGGCTCTACAACCTGTACTGATCAGCAGGCCCGGATGCCTGATCGCCTGGGATCGCACCTATCCTGCCACAGATCCGGGGCAGCCGGCTCTTACATATAGCACCAATTGAATCGTTAAATACGTCCTAGCTGCTACTCTATACGTGTCCGGTAATCGGCTAGATACTATTCTTCCATTGATCGTCTTGGGCACCATTATCGGCATCGCACTCCCCCAGACGGCCTTGGGCGCCGGAGTCATCGAGGGCTTTGAGGTCGGCGATGCACTTGATGAGAGCTGGGGATGGTTCATCGTCGTCGGCCTGGGCGCGGTCTTTGCAGTTGTGATTACGATAGAGACAAAGGTGGAAGAAAAGTACCTCGGCGTCTCGCAGACGTCAGAGTGGTTCAACACCGCCGGGAGGGTGATAAAGACGGGCCTGACGGCAGCTGCCATCGTGTCTGCATGGACGTGGGCCGCGACACTCCTCCAGTCATCAACCGTTGCATACCAGTACGGGATAAGCGGGCCGTTCTGGTACGCCGCGGGCGCGTCAATCCAGGTGCTCCTCTTTGGAATCCTGGCCATCGAGCTAAAGCGCAAGGCGCCAAACGCGCACACGTTCCTCGAGATCATCCGTGCAAGGTACGGCGACGGGGCGCACCGCGTCTTTCTCGTCTTTGCGCTGATGACCAACATGATCGTCACTGCGATGCTGCTCCTTGGCGGCGCAGCAGTAGTCAACGGGCTGACCGGCATGGACATCTCGCTTGCGGCGTTCCTGATCCCGATTGGAGTGATGATCTACACCCTGGTGGGCGGCCTCAAGGCCACCTTTGTTGCCGACTATATGCACACGATAATCATATTCATCGTAATCCTGACGTTTGTAGCTACGGTCTACTTTGTCAGCCCGGTCACGGGCGGAATCGAGGGAATGTATGACAAGCTCGTCGAGGCCGCACGGCTAAACCCGGTCGAGGGCAATGCCGCCGGCGCCTACCTTACAATGGCTTCCCTTGGCGGACTGATATTTGGAATCATAAACATTGTCGGAAACTTTGGGACAGTCTTTGTGGACCAGGCATACTGGCAGCGCGCAATTGCGGCCCAGCCGACGTCCACCGTAAAGGGCTTCCTCTTGGGCGGTGCGTGCTGGTTTGCGATTCCATTCACCCTTGCCACGACGATGGGGCTTACTGCCGTCGCGTTGGGAGTGGACCTGACGCCCGAGCAGGTGCAGCTCGGACTCACGGTGCCGGCCGCTGCGTCTGTGCTCATGGGTGAGGTGGGAGCCGTGATGGTGCTCACAATGCTGTTCATGGCCGTGACGTCTGCGGGCTCGGCTGAGCTGATTGCCGTCTCGTCGCTCATTACATACGACGTGTACCGGACGTACAAGAATCCCGAAGCCTCGGGCAAAAAGCTCCTAAAGGTGTCTAGGGCCACGATAATCGGGTTTGGAATAGGAATGGGCGGGCTGGCAGTGATTCTGCTGGGCATCGGGCTGAGCCTCGGCTTTGTATACCTTGCAATGGGCGTCCTGATAGGGTCTGCGGTGATTCCGATCGCGCTTACCATCACGTGGAAGCGGACCAACAAGTACGCCGCAACGCTTGGCGCCGTAGTCGGGCTCGGTGCGGCACTCACCACGTGGGTGAGCGTGGCAGCATCGATGCCAGAGTACGGCGGCGAGGTCACGCTTGCAAGCCTCGGCAACAACTATTCGATGCTCTTTGGCAACATTGCCGGCATACTTACCGGCGGAGCCATTGCCGGAATCGGAAGCCTCGTCTCAAAGACGCGCTTTGACTGGGAGGAGATGAAGCAAAAGATAAAGCTCGTAGACATCAGTGCTGCTGACACTGCAAAGTTTGATGCCGACGAGCAGACGCTCAAAAAGGCGTTCCGTTTCAGCATAAAGGGCGGCGGCATAATGACGCTGATCCTGATCATCGCCTGGCCGCTGCCGCTGTTCTTTACCGGATACGTCTTTGACATTGGATTCTATTCGCTGTGGGTCGCAATATCAATAGTGTGGGTGAGCACTGCGACATTCTTTATCGTCGGGCTGCCGATAATCGAGGCAAGGCACGGGATTGCAAAGGTTGCGCGGCGCCAAAAGGCACCCAAGCCGTCCGGGGACAGCAGCTGATGGCCCACTGCGGCGGCTGCGGGAGGACGCTTGGATGGAAGAAATACAGGTTTCAAAAGATGTGGCGGATTCCCGGATACTATTGCAAGCAGTGCATGCTTGGCCTTGGCGCCGACTTTGACAAGAATGCAAGGATCACGCTGCCCACCACAAAGTGCGGCCTGTGCGGCGTAGACTATTACTTTTTGAAGCGGTACGGGCGCGGCACGGAGCGCCACGAATACTGCGCCGTCTGCCACGAGGCCGCATCAAGCGGCGCCGTGCAGACTGACAGAAAGCTGCCCAGCCAGCCGAGGCAGCTGCCGGTGGTAATGATGATCTTTGCGGGCTTGGGCGGATTCATGATGATCGCCGGCCTGCTGATTACCATGATGGCCACAGGCGATGATGCAAACGTTGTAAGCATACTGTTTGGAGCTACGACCACGGCGCTCGGGTTCGTCCTGATCAGGAGGACGCTAAAGTCGCGCTCGCTGCTCCTGGGCAAGCAGAATTCGGTTGCCGTATAGCGCCCCTGCCACACTGCTTGGTGCCTGCAAGTAGCAAGTCTGATGTAAAGACAGCAAGGACATCCCCCCTAGACGGTTGCACACCCGGAACCGCCTCATTTACGGGCCAGATCGATAGAAACTGCCACACCGCAAGACGAAATCAATTCTTAAATGATATCCGAGGCCAAGCCATAATGCCCATGAACGCCAAGACAAAGACCGCCCTGATTGCAGCCGTGACGCCGTCTGTAACGGCATCCACGGCAGTATTTGGTGCGACAAACGCATCAAAGATGGTCAAAAAAGCCATGGGAACGGTATTGTCCGTCTCGCCACTCATCATGACGATATCATTAATGTTACTTTTGCCAGGTGCCATGGCGCAAGTAGTGCCGGGCGCAGAAGACATGCGCCAAGAACCGGTAACAGTTAATGAGCATCTCAAGCATTACGAGATATTGACGCCTGAAATAGAAAAACAATTTGACGACCTAATGCATGCTATACATGAGATCCAACTTCAAAACTACCAATTGAACAAATCTCCTAACAACGAGCAGATAAGGGACATCATGGAACACAATAATAATATAATTGACAAACTTTTGATAAAGATCGACGAAGTTTATCCCCCGATACCCGTAGTGGAAGTTACGGAGGTAGACGAGAAAAGAATGCGTGATGCCATGTTCCGGCTGGTAGATAGTGGTTTGCCTTTGTTGGGAATGTGGATTGAGCCTTCAACTGGACTCCTCGCCATCGAAGTCAACATCAACGAGGCCGGCCCTGATATCAAGGAATCCATTCGTAACTTTACACATGATATTCCATTAAACATATAGTACGTGTTCAGGTCCACGCCTAGATTTTGATCAAAGAAAAATCATCGATTGTGCAGACCCGAATCCGACATCCCGCGGCCTCATGAGATCCGGCGGATTAAAAGGGACTGGAAAAGAGGCACAGGGATGATGGGCG
>JAHRAL010000092.1 GCA_020027325.1 Cenarchaeum sp.
GACACCATTGCACATGGCAGACAAGGAACTAGATGCGACTGGATTATTCTGTCCAGAGCCCGTGTTTCGAACAAAGATCGAGATAGAGAGGATGCAGTCAGGCGACACGCTGAGGGTCAAGGCCGACGATCCCGCAGCCGAGGACGACATATCAAAGTGGGTGATGCGGCACGGCCACAAGATGGTGTCGATGAACAAGGACGGCAGCGTAATCGAGTTTGAGATAAAGAAGGGCAGCTAGATGCAGCGCGCCGGAGATACGCAAGACATTCTTGGCAGGGTGGGCAACACCCCGCTTGTCAGGCTCGATTCGCTCAGCGGTGACGGATGCACGTACTATGCAAAGCTAGAGGGCCACAACCCGTTTGGATCCGTAAAGGACAGGGCCGCATACTGGATGATACGCGAGGCAGAAAAGGCCGGAATCCTAAACTCTACGAGAAACACGATAATCGAGCCGACATCGGGCAACACGGGGATTGCACTGACCGGCATTGCAAACCTGCTCGGATACAAGTCAGAGATCGTGATACCAGAAAAGGCAAGCGAGGAGACAAAGCGCATAATACGCTCACTTGGCGCCAAGGTCTTTGAGACAAGCGACGACCTGTGCCCCAAAGTCGGCGCCGGGACCGACCAGAGCATTGCGCTTGCCACCTCGATTGCAGAAAACCGCCAGGACGAGTACTATTCGCCAAACCAGTATGCCAACGAGGCCAACTTTACGGGGCACTACAAGGGTACAGGACCCGAGCTCTGGGAGCAGACCGGCGGCAAGATTACCCACTTTTTTACCGGGGTCGGCACGGGCGGCACGATAACGGGCGTCGGGACGTTCCTAAAGGAAAAGAATCCAGACGTGCAGATCATCGGCTGCCAGCCGCAAAAAGACCACCTCATACAGGGGTGGCGCAACTTTGAGGAGTCTGCCAAGCCGGACCTGTTTTTAAAGCGCGAGGACGTGGTCGATTCGTGGTCGCATGTGACAAATGCAGAGGTCTTTGGGCTTGTAAAGCACATACTAGAGGAGGACGGGATGCTTGTGAGCCCATCATCAGCTGCAGTCTATGCGTGCATGAAAAAGCACAATGCTCCTGACGGCTCGCACGTCGTGGGCCTCTTTGCTGATGACGGGCGCAAGTTTGAGAGCGTCTACGTCGATCAGGGGATAATGACGTCATCCGAGTTCAAGGACTCGCTTGCGCGCTCGGCACACAGCTCAGAGACGTTTTACTAGTGCTCGGCCAGGTACCGGTCGGCGGTGATGCCTGCCATGCACCCGAATCCCGCGGCAGTGACTGCCTGGCGGTACGTATGGTCGTGCACGTCGCCGGCGGCAAACACGCCCTCAATGTTTGTATGGATGCCGTCTCTGACTGCAATGTACCCCTTGGGATCCGTCTCAATCTGGTTTGCAAACAGCTTTGTGTTTGGCTCATGGCCTATTGCGACAAAGACTGCGCCGGCATCAAGCGGTGTTTCTTTACCGTCGTTGCTACGCAGGACCACCCGCTCGACACGCCCGTCTCCTGTGATCTCTTTGAGCGTATATCCAAGGTGCATCTCGATCTTTTCATCTGCCATCGCACGCTCTTGCATTATCTTGCTTGCGCGAAGCTCCTGGCGCCTGTGTACCAGGTGCACCCTGCTTGCAAACTTTGTGAGAAACATGGACTCTTCCATCGCAGTATCCCCGCCTCCGACTACCACTATCTCCTTTTCCCTGAAAAACGGCCCGTCACAAGTCGCACAGTATGAGACGCCCTTGCCCGATAGCTCTTGCTCGCCTGCAATCCCGAGCTTTTTGGGGCTTGCACCGGTGGCGATGATTACCGTGCGTGCGGTGTACTCTTCGGACTCTGTGAGCACCTTTAGCGGCTTTTTGCTAAAGTCGACGTTTACCACCACGTCATCAATTATAGTAGTGCCCATCCTGTCAGTCTGGTTGCGCATTGCAACCATGAGATCCGGCCCCATTATTGCGCGCTCAAAGCCCGGATAGTTTTCTACATCGGTGGTGTTTACCAGCTGCCCGCCCGGAAGGAGTCCGGACAGGATCAGCGTGTCGCGCCGCGCCCGCGAGCAATAGATTCCCGCAGTATATCCGGCAGGTCCTGCGCCGATGATTATCACATCAAAGGACGTCTTTGGCTTGTCTAGTGGCGGCCTGCGTTTGGGATCCGGATCGCCTGCGGGCTCCCCCCCAACTAGGACCTGCGACTCATCAGCAGACATCAACGGATCGTGCGGCGCCATCCGTTTTAATTTAAGTTAAACCATCAATCACCGCCCCGTGCCTTTCGCACAGAGCCGCGCCGATCTGCGCATGCATCATCTCGGACTGCCAGTGCGCGTCATAGAGGCGGCAGTCAGGCGAGTCGCAAAACGCCTCGCGTGTAATGTCGTAAAAGACGGCCTGCATGGCATAGCCTTCTGCGACCTGCTGCATGCGCGCATCCCCCCGGGTCAGGTGATCCGGTGCGTGCCTTGACTCGACTGCACCAAGGTCGCCGGACACGCCCGCGCACGCAGTCACATCCTCATAGTACTGTCTAGAGCGCGCAGGCCCCCAGATCATGCCGGCAGTTGAGACCAGCGATGTCTTGGAAGCGACTATCGGGCGCGCATGATACCGCGCATCGCCGTCATCATACGTGCATACAAGCATGTCTGTTATGATTATGTGGAGTGCGCCGTCGAGCCGGGGGCAGAGGCCGGATTTGCTCACGGCGCGCAGGATCTCGTGGCCGTCATAGAGATTTGGCGCACCGGGGACCGCATCGGCCCCGGCGCGCCCCTGCCCAAAGCGCCTCTGAGTATCAGTTACGCGGCACGACTCTGCCAAAATTCTGTCGGGCCCAAAATCAGAATCAATGCCAGGCGAGGTACCAAACGTTCCTTTTAGAAACTCTGCAACTTTTGGCACGTTTACATCACGGGACGACTGCCAGTTGTGCAGGACGATATCTGGCGCAGAAATACGGCTAGCGTTCAAGCTCTTTGATCTTTGTGGCCGCAACCTGTGCTGCCTTGCGGCCAGAAAAGAGCATGGAGCCAAACGTCGGGCCCATGCGTGCGATTCCAAACGTCTCTGTGACGGACATTCCGGCAGCAACAAGTCCGGGATACACCTCGTCGGTCTTTTCGACTACAATGTCCTCTTCGCTTACGTGCATCGGCTTCATCCCCTTCCAGTCTACGAGCCCCCTGTCCTGGAGGCGCTTTACTGCGACAGAGTCGTGTCCTGACGAGTCGATGACGATCTTTGCCTCAAGGCCGATCGGATCCACGCACGTAATGTTGCGCGGAAGCGCAGAGACCGGCATCCAGTTGACGACGATTCCCGTGACGCGCCCGTTCTTTAGTATCAGGTCGTCAAACTTTGTAAGGTTTAGAAACTTTACGCCTGCATCGCACGCATTCGCAATGAGCTTGGATACTGCGTGCGGGCCCGGGGTCAGGTAGAGGCCCTCGGCGACCTTTTTGTAGGGTATTCCCAGCTCGTCCCACATCTTTTGTGCAGGCGCCCTCACCGTGACTGGGTTCATCATATAGCCCCCGAGCCAGTACCCGCCTCCAAGATAGTTGTTCTGCTCGATGACTAGCACCTTGTAGCCCATTGCGGCAAGCTCGCCGCTTGCTGTCAGGCCGGCAGGTCCGGCGCCGATGATGATAACGTCGGACTTTGCCCTGTCCATGAGGACGGTGTGGAATTCTGTTGCAATCGCGGCCGTGATTTCTGCCTCACTCACGTTTGCAAACGCCGTGGGCTCTTTTGAATCAAGATCCGCTGCCCTCTGCATGGTGCGATTTTCATCCTAGTGCCAATTAATACCTTGCCAAGATCTGGCGCCGGTCCCGTATCAGGCTAGGCGAACGCATGGAATTCAGATAACTTGTGCACGGTCCTAGCCTGATGCGTATCAACAAATGTTCATACAAGATCGGCAGATCGGACATGAGAGAAACGTATGAGACTGAGACAGTTTTTCGCCCAGTTGGTTAAAATCTAAAGCTGGTAAACACCAAAGGCACTGCTCTCAAATACCGGATCATGGGCAGGTAATATATATAGAGCAGACCATAATCTAATATAGTGAACATTGGTAATGTTGTTGTCCGTATTTGAATCCCTTGAGCTAGCGGGGCTAGTGTCAAGGGCTCATGTGAATACGGTCTTTATTTTAAAATGACGGGTCAATTTTCGCTCAATCTTCTCCGATATATCAAAGAAAACCACCCCCGAGGGCTCAATTCCACGGTTGTTTGCCCATGCGATAATATCTGCCAATATGTGAACATATTTTGGACCGTCATGCCGTAAACCGTTGTCCTTTAGGAAATATCTGCAATCGCTATCGCATTCAAAGACAACATTGGATAGATCACCCCCGTGTTTGCGGACAAACGGCAGGATTTTGTTCCCTATTAGCCTTAGCAGGTGTTGGTTGAATGCAATGGAAACCCTTGTTGTATCGACGTATGGGTGTTTTCTTTTCATTGATTCTTTGATTTTATTGGTTATTCTGTGCCTATCAATCTTGATGCAAAACGCAATATTTTCTCGATTGTTAAAGTCGAGCTGCTTCACAAGTTTTTTACGAGTTATGGAGCTTTTTCCACCTGATCCTGAAAACTTTTGGAGGTCAAGGTGCCTAATCATGGCATCAATGTTTTCTTTCACTCCAATGACAATTCCCACGTATGCATCCTCGTTATCCTTGTCCCCAGAAAGATCCATTGCGGCCACCAACACGCTCATGCCATCTCACCCAGATCTAGAGTTTGGCATCGCATGTTGATCTTGATCAAAGATCGCATGTATTCATTACTGTCTCTTCCAATCATTGGACGGTATACGATAAGTGCATATTTGAAGGATCGGTTTCGTTATTTGTTAACTAAAAACACCGCTAGATTGACCCCATTACTTCGTCTGTCAGGAATGGAACATGGTGGTCGTGTCAGGCTAGGCGCTGATCGATTGTCCAAAACATGTTAAACATTCGGAACATTGCAGGTCAAAACCACGCCAGAGTCATGGCTGACTCGGAGACGGTCATACTGCACAGGGTGTCAGCCGATTTAATCGCCGAAAACAGTATGGCTTGGACGCGGCGCCGATTATGATACGACCGGCGCGCTGGTTGTCTAGGTGGGCGCACTTGTCGTACTATACAGAGGCCGCAATGGAGAGGTTTGGCATGCTGTTGTCGTTTCACGAGACGATGCGCAAGAGGGGTTGGACGCCATCGAATAGATCAAAAGTTTGATTGCTAAATGGTGCATGGGCCTAGCCCGATACCCGGTCCCCCGTGCAAGCTTTAAAATGATCTTTGCAGGTTCGTGCACGCGATAGCGCACATGCAGGACAAGGACGTCAGGATGATCTATGTTCTTTTGGACGGGGTCGGCGACCTGCCAAACCCGTCGCTAGGAGGCAGGACGCCGCTAGAGGCCGCAAAGACTCCCACCCTAGACGCGCTTGCAAGAAACGGCGCACAGGGCGATTCGATAACCGTCGGGGAGGGCATTGCCCCCGAGTCAGACATTGCGGTCTTTAACATGCTCGGGTACACGTTTGGAGACGAGTATCCGGGGCGCGGGGTCATCGAGTCGATCGGCGCAAAGGTAGACTTTGTCGACGGCGACCTGGCAATGCGCGGAAACTTTGCAACGCTTGATGGTTCCGGATACATTACCGACCGCCGTGCCGGGCGCAACGTATCACAGCAGGACGCACACGCAGTCGCACGCGAGCTGGAGTCAGGCGTCCGGTTCTCAAAAGAGGGCGCATCGGTCTCTGTTGTTCCGACCATATCGCACAGGGTCAGTGTCCGCATACGCCATGACGGCACGGCGCTGTCCGCAGACGTGGGCAATACCGATCCGGCATACGAGCGCATAAGCGGCATGGGCGTTGCGCGCAGTACCGCAGATAGGATGAAGATAGCAGAGTGCGTGCCCCTCACAGATGCCGCAGGACTGTCAGCGGTCCTAGTCAACGAGTTCTCCGGCGAGGCCGTGCGCATACTTGGCTCAAGTCAGATCAACGCCGAGCGCAGGGCGGAGGGGCTCAAAGAGATCAGCTGCGTGCTCTTGCGCGATGCGGGTGCGGCAATGCCCAAGGTGCGCCCCATAGGCGAGGTTTATGGCCTGAGCTTTTCATGCATAGTGGACATGCCCGTGGAGATTGGCATTGCACAGGTGCTAGAGATGACGCCGTACAAGGCAGGCGGCATTGAGGACTATGAAAAAAAGGCCAGCGTTGCGGCAGGGGCAATCAAGGAGCACAATGTAATGTATGTCCACCTAAAGGGTCCTGACGAGTTTGGCCACGACGGCGATGCGCCAGGCAAGACAGAAAACATTGGCAGGATTGATTCCGAGTTCTTTGCGCCGCTCACAGAGCAGATCGGCGAGGACGTGGTGGTGCTAGTATCGGCGGACCACTCGACGCCGTGCACCCTAAAGGGCCACAGTGATGACCCCGTACCCGTCATGGTCTCTGGCGGTGCGGTAAAACCGGATCATACCGCGAGAATGACAGAGTCCGAAGCGCGCACCGGAAGCATTGGAAGGATTGCCGGTGCCGACGTACTTAGGACCGCCCTGTCGATGGCCGGATCATAAACGGTTTTGGCGCACCGGATGCAATCATTGATTCCACCTTTGCGCGTACTGCGCCAATGTCAATTCCACAGCATTCAGCAGGCGCCCCATGTAGCTTTTCTGATGCACGGCCGAGTATCGAAACAGCAATGTCGTCCTCGCCTTTTTGATGGTGGACTAGGGCCGCAGCAGCTAGTATTATCCCCTGGACCGTGTCGCGTTCTGTGGTTCCGCGCCGGCAGCTGAGCCACACGCCCTCAAAGGACTCGTGCGACTCCCAAAACCTTTCAGTGTTGAAATATTCTACACCTGCCAGTACTGCGTCATCCCGCGTTGTGTCGGACTCTGCAATGTGCCTTGCCCGTAGCCGCCGGCCCACAGGGCGGAGGCACTCGACGAACGCATCAATTTCTGCACCATCGACGCTGATGTCAAGCTCTACGTGCTGGCCGGCCACGCGGACGTCGCGGATTACCCGCTCCATCCCGCTGGTAAGCTTGCGCGACTCTGCAAGTATGGCCTTTGCATCCTGTGGCGCATGTTCAGAGTTTGCAAGGTGCACCATAAACCGTTCCACAAGTCTGCCATTGCAAGCTTGCAATTAAGGTTTATATGCGCATTCGGAACGTTTGTCGCCGTTGTCAGCCATGAAAACAGTAAGCGACGTCAGAAACGAGTTCCTCTCTAGGCGCGAGCTTGTCTGCGACTTTGACAGGGGCGCAGGCGTCCTCAAAAAACTTGACGCAGTCGATGCGGTGGTAAAGGAGCACTCGCTTGAGGGCAAGACCGTCGTGCCCATCAGGCTCCAAAACCACGTGGGCAAGACCCACACCACTGCAACGTTTTTTGTCTATGATGACGAGTCGCTTGCAAAAAAGCACATTACCGGCTCTGTTTTGGCCCGCATTGAAAAGCTAAAGACGGCAAAGGCAGAGGCTGCAAAGCCTGCGGACGCGCCAGCAGACGATGCGCCTGCACCGGATGCGCCATCAAAGGAAGGCACAGACGCACCAAAGGAGGATGCACCAAAGGATGGTGCTACCGCATCTAAAGACGCACCGCCATCAAAGGAGGACGCACCAGCATCAGATGCGCCATCAAAGGATGATCCTGCACCGTCAGGCAACGATGCGCCTGCACAGCCAGAGGCAAAGGCCCCAGAGACAGAATCCAAAGGGGATGCATAGAGATGGCAAAAAAGACCAGCCCCAAGGTCCACACATACTACAAGATAGAGTCAGACAAGGCGACGCGCCTCAAAAAGGTCTGCTCGCGGTGCGGCAAGGGCGTATTCATGTCAGAGCACAAGGGACGCCACACGTGCGGCAAGTGCGGCCTCACAGAGTTTTCTCAATAGCGTCTGCGCGAACGGATCTTTTGGCTGCGCTTGACAATCTTGGACATCTTTTCGAGCAGCTCCTGATCAAAGCGTATCTGCGATAGCGACTCGGCTGACAGCTTTAGCGTGTTGGTGTCTAGTGCGATGTTGGTGCGCGGTAGCCCGCGTTCCAGCCAGAGCTTTGTGACCTTGTCCTCTAGGCGGTAGTCGCGAAAGCCCTCTGGAAACCGCTTTGTAATGTGTGAGAGTATGTTGCGGTCATCAAAGACTGCGCGTGGGGCAATAAGCCGGCCCTCATCGGCATACGCGCTCTCAAACAAGTTGCCAGACACCTCGTCAGAGACGATGCCCATGGTCGATATGCGGTGCACCAGGTCCAGATAGTGCAAAAATTCGTGGGCAAGTATTGCGTGTATGGTCCCCTTTAGTCCGTATGCGACAAGTGGTGCGCATATCTGGATGACGACTCGGAGCTGCCGGTCCTCTACAAGTGGTATAGTCCTTGCATAGAGTATCGCCTGGCCAAAGGATCCCGCGGTGCCGGAGAGGAGTATTGACGGCTCGACATAGGCAACAGGATATGCGATGCCAGACGCCTTTTCGATTCGATCGATTCCAGAGACTGCCAGCTTGAACCGGGATTCGACCAGCTCAAAGATTTTCTGGTCGATTGCGCCTTCAGAGGCCGCCTTGCGCATCCTCACTAGCGGATCCATCAGGAGTGATGCATGAACGAGGCGCGTAAAAACGTTGGTTGCGATCCTATCGCGGGCCGCGCTTGTGCGACTTGGATTTTTTCATCTTGCGGCGGACGGCGACCTGATCTGCACGCCGTAGGTGCTTGCCCTTTTTTCGCAGTGGCATAACCAGCGCACCCTGGGTGCGACTAGTTAATTGTTCGCATAGTCTAGCCTAGAATCACGGCTCGATCCACGAATGACGGCAGGAATCTCGAGTAAAACTTGGTGATCAAGACCAAGATTCAGGAATCTTGCGACAACGACTAGGACTATTTTTATAACGTCAGAACCAATCCATGCACACCATCATGCTGTTTGCCGCATCCGTCCTGTGC
>JAHRAL010000106.1 GCA_020027325.1 Cenarchaeum sp.
GCCCCACGATGAATGGTATAAACATGTACGGCGCAAATGTTGCCAGGCCGATGAGGCCAAGCTCTGCATATGATGCGCCAATCGACGTGCTTGCAAAGACTGGCAGTATTGGCCCGTGCATGCCGTATGCCACGCCGATCAGTATCCCGATCGTGTTGACTAGGATCAGCTGGCGGTTCATTTGTAAGCTGCGACCATTATCGCGCCGCCTCCGAGTCCGGTATCAAACTCTACGCGGGAAAACTTTGACAAAAGGAGGGCCTCGAGCTCCGAGTTGCGCAGCCATTTTTTATACGTCCCATACAGCGCGCCGAATTTTAGGCCGCGCCTCCCACCGGCTGCCAGTGCGATTATGGGGAGGACGGCCCTGAGATAGAATGAAACGCCTGCGCGCACAAGCGCACAGTCCGGCTTGCCCAGGTCCACAATGATCAGGCGCCCGCCGTCGCAGAGGACCCTGTGGATCTCGGAGACTGCGACGCGCAGGCTGATTGCATCGCGCAGCGAGTACCCGCACATTACGACGTCAAACTTTGAATCCTGAAACGGCAGGTGCTCAAAGACGCCGCACGTGCGCGACGGTGCGACCCCGAGCCGCCCCTCTGTTGCACGGAGCATTGGGAGCAGCGCGTCATGGAGTGTGAGTGTGATCTCGCCGCCGCACAGCTTGCGCGCCGTGGCCGACATGTTGCCAAACCCCGACCCGGCATCTAGGACATTGTCTCCCCGGCCCACCCTCCCGCTTAGTGCGCGCACCCTGTTGGACTCTGCGCTCCCAAGCGATATTGCCGCATTGACCCTGTCATAGACTGGTATGATCTCGCCTAAAACGTCGATTACGCCGCCCCAGCTGCTGCCTAGACCCATCAGAGCTGGGCCAATACCGCGTATAATTTGAACCTGCGCCTAGCTTGTAAACCGGGCCGAATCCCCGAGGTACTTTGCAAGCTGGGAATTGTCCACCTTTGTGATTCCGTTATTGTCGTCAATGCGCGACATCTTTATGTGCTCGACGCCGTCCTGCTTTTCCAGCTTTAGGTTTATTGCAGCGACTGCGAGTGACGCAATGTCCTCTATGCCCATGGTCTCCGTATAGTGCTTTTCTAAAAACTCTGTCACCTCGTCAGAGCCCGCACCTATTGCGACTGCTGCATACTTTATGTACGTCCCGCTGGGATCCGTGACATAGATGGACCTGCCCTTTTGGTCAACGCCGGCGATGATGAGTGAGACGCCATACGGCCTGACACCGGAGTACTGGGTGAACTGGTGGCACTGGTCTGCCAGGTGCTTTGTCACGGTCTCTACTTCTACTGACTCGTCATACGTGAGCCGGTTTCCCTGTGAAAACATTCTTGCATTCTCTACCTGGATCCTTGCATCGGGTATGTATCCTGCCGCTGCCACCCCTATGTGGGTGTCGATCCTGAATATCTTTTGCGTAATGTCGTTTGCCTGGAGCGTGCGCGGCTTTTCTTCTACGGATATGATTATGCCGTCCTTGCATTGGAGGCCGACTGCGAGCGTCCCGCGCTTTACGGTCTCCATCGCATACTCTACCTGGTATATGCGGCCGTCCGGCGAGTACATTGTGGGAGTCATGTCATATCCCCGCGATGCCATCATTTCACGCACATGCGAAAATCTGTCAATTTAAGCGTAAGCGTGCAGGCGTGCAAGATGCCTTTGTCTGTATGGGGGCTTGTGTCCGTGCGCCGCATCAGCTAGCACGCCGTGCAGGGGCAACGCCTTGGTGGATGGCCTGCAAGCTGCTGCGGGTAGCACCTGCTCTGGCTGATGATGCCGGGCACCGGCTGTCCCCTAAAATGCGTGTGCTAGGCCGGCAGGATGTCTTGTAATGGCACCTTTGCTGGATGGATCAGAACGTCAACGGTCAAACCTGCTTGGATTAAATAGAGTCGATCCGTAATTGAGAAATTCACCAAATTTCGTGCCTAAAAACCAACATTATGGCCAATTACGGATAGACTCTAATGCTCTGTACTGCTTTTGAATAAATGAATATGTACGAATTAAGGTGGGGGCATAAATCGTGCCTGAGAATGACTTTTGGCGTAAAGACTCGGGCACGGAGCTTCATTCATACTTATTTTTTCCTTGAATATTGAATGCAAAGTGTGATTTTAGCTCAGGGACTTGTGCACATTGCTATAAAATGTTGCAGATATGACACTAGTTCGGCGTGCGGGTTTTGACATGCTATCGTGTTTGCAGGTTTGAATGCATTGCACATTATCGCCGCATAATTACACGTACTTTAGCTTGGTGCTCACATGAAGGATGTGCTCCTCGTCTGGCATCCGGTCTTCTATGGCCTCCCTCACTCTCCTTATCTCCTCGTCCTTTGCCATCTCTTTTTCAATGTCGATCCCCATGTCCAAGTGTTCCCTGATTATCCTGTCCCTCTCCTCAAATATTATCTTGAATCTGTCTGCGTCCATCCTATCTCACTATCCCTCTCCCAGTTTGCGCCTCTATCTTTGCTCGTAGATCTGCCAGATTTATCCCGGTATGGCACTTGGGGCACCCTGCAGAGTCCCCCCGATGTCGGATACGCAATCGATCCATTCCCTAGTGGCATGCCCTTTGTAAGGTTGGCCTGAATCTTAACTCTTTTGCCGCATTTTAATGAGATACTGATCGGCGAGCCAAGTCGTACACTGCAAGATATGCCAAACCATGCAGTCAAGCTACACGACGTCTCAGATGGCCCCAGCCGGTTTGCTTGCGTGAGCACATGAAAGGCATACGGGTCTTACGCCCTTGCAGGGCCACAAAATACGTGTCAACCTAGCTGAACACACACATGAGTATTAATACCATATTGGCCGTTATTGTGTCTGAATGGTCGTATATGGGGGCCCCTGCTTTGAAGATCTAGGCGCCAACGCCATCACTGAAAATTCACACCCGTGGACAAGTGGGGGGGGGGGGGGCGCGTGCTGACGTCGTATATAGTTGATGACAGTATGATTTTTTGTGGTAAATCAGGAGATCTGGAGCAGTGTAGGACTGTATGAGGATACCTGTAATTCTACTCGCAGGCATAATTGCAATGTCACTTGCCTCTGCCGCCTGGGCCCAGACCGACTCTGTTGCGCCAACGATTCTCCGGGCCGATACTGCGACCGTCCGTGCCGCATCACACGTGACTGTGTCGTTTTCAGAGACGGTAAGCGGCCCTGCCAATGCCGCCGACTGGACAGTTGCCGGAAACACCGTCAAAAGCGTCCTTCCATCCGACATTACAAACCAAAACTTTGTCATACTCAGGCTTGGCGACACGCTGGACACTGATGCGACACCCGATGTGACATACGCATCGCAGGGTGACCGGCTGGCAGATTCTGCGGGCAACCCTCTGGGGGATATGACGATAGCTGCAATTGACGAGATAGAGCCCATACTTGCCAATGCGGTGTTTGTTGATTCTCACACGATAACCATAGATGCAAGCGAGGAGCTGGCAGACCCGTCATCATTGGGCACAATCACCGCCCGTCCTTTTCTGGGACCGGTTAGTGCCGGATTTGATGCGGCCACTGACACGCTCACGCTCACGACGGCGGAGCCGGCAAGCAGCGGGACGCAGTACGAGCTAAGGTATCCCGGCATAACCGACGTTGCCGGAAACGCGGCGACTCCGTCCATGCTCCGGACAACATTTGAGCATGTTGACACCGCAGGACCTGATGACACTGCCGCCCCTGATGACACTGCCGCCCCTGATGACACAACCCCACCTGATGACACCACAGTACCTGATGACACTACTGCCCCCGATGACACTACTGCCCCCGATGACACTACTGCCCCCGATGACGCCACCGTACCTGATGACACTACTGCCCCCGATGACGCCACCGTACCTGATGACACTACTGCCCCCGATGACGCCACCGTACCTGATGACACTACTGCCCCCGATGACACTACTGCCCCCGAGGCCCCGACTGACTCTGCTGCGCCAACGATTCTCCGGGCCGAGACTGCGACCAACCGTGCCGCATCCCATGTCACAGTGTCGTTTTCAGAGACGGTAAGCGGTCCTGCCAATGCCGCTGACTGGATAGTTGCCGGAAACACCATCAAAAACGTCCTTCCATCCGACATCACAAACCAAAACTTTGTCATACTTGCACTTGACGACACGCTGGACACTGATGCGACACCTGATGTGACATACGCACCACGGGGTGACCGGCTGGCCGATGCTGCCGGCAACCCTCTGGGGGATGCCACGATAGCTGCAATTGACGAAATTGAACCCATACTCTCTAATGCAGTATTCCTAGATTCTCGCACTATATCCATAGACGCAAGCGAGGATCTGGCAGACCCATCGGCATTGACCAAAATTACCGCCCGTCCTTTCTTGGGCCCGATTAGTGCCGGATTTGATGCGGCCACTGGCACGCTCACACTTGTGACGACGGATCCGGCAAGCAGCGGGACGCAATACGAGATACGATATCCCGGAATAACTGATGTTGCCAGAAACGAGGCTACTCCGTCCATGCTT
>JAHRAL010000108.1 GCA_020027325.1 Cenarchaeum sp.
GGCAATACTGCGTCAAGCTCGCACTATGTCACAATCACGGACACTACGCCCCCGCAGATCAGGGCACCACAGGACATAACTCTAGAGGCCACAGACATGGGCCAAAACGAGGTCTTTTTGGGTGACCCGGTAGTAATTGACAACGGCGAGGTAATTTCGATTACAAACGATGCGCCGCAGACATTTGCACTTGGGACCACCACCGTCATGTGGACAGCTGCTGACTCGCATGGAAACATTGCACACGATACCCAGGTCGTTACCCTTACAGACACGACGCCGCCGGACACCTCGGCTCTTGCCGACGTCATAGTGGAGGCCACGTCTGCAACCCAGAACGTCATAGACCTGCCAGAGCCAGCAGTCCTAGATATCCAAGAGGTCACAATCATCAACGATGCGCCCCCCACATACCCCATCGGCGACACGACAGTTACGTGGACCATAACCGATGCGGCGGGCCTCGTATCAGAGACTGAGCAGCTGGTCCGCGTACTGGACACGACTCCGCCTGTAATCGAGATACAGGACAGGGTGAGCACAGAGGCCACAGGATACGAGGGAAATGCTGCAAACCTTGGAGATGTCGGGGTGTATGACATTAGCGACATTGCAGCTATCACCAATGACGCACCAGAGACGTTTGTCCTTGGCGGCACGACTGTGACGTGGCGCGCCGCAGACATTTACGGCAACACGGGAATCGCAGTCCAGACAGTAGAGATTGTAGACACGACCCCGCCGTCGATCTTTGCACCCTCTGACGTCGTATCAGAGTATGCCGGTGACTCGGGCAATGCAGTCGAGATCGGCATTCCCGTGGTCGCGGACCTTGTCGGAATATCCGACATTACAAACAATGCGCCCCGCATATTTGAGCCAGGCATCACAAAGGTGACGTGGAGTGTGACTGATTCGTCTGGCAACGAAGCATCAGCTGTCCAGACCGTGTCGGTGACAGACACCCGAGAGCCGGTAATTGTGGTTCCCCCAAACATTGTTGCCGAGGCCGCAGGTCCGGACGGTACACCAGTCTATCTCGGACCAGCATCTGCCACAGACGTGTCCGGCCAGGTCAGGATAGACAACGACGGACCGGTGCTGTATGATCTCGGTTCCACGGTTGTGACATGGAGTGCGACTGATCCCGGCGGAAACACGGCAATGGACACGCAGATTGTCACCATACAGGACACGGTCCCACCAAAGCTCAACGCGCCTACCGACATTACAGGCGAGGCCGAGTCACAGCATGGAAACACGGTCAACATTGGCACTGCCACCGGACACGATACGGCAGGTAGCGTGGCCATCAGCAACAATGCCCCAGAGGCATACTCTGTGGGCACGACAATAGTGACATGGACTGCCATTGACTCGTCGGGAAATGCGGCAACCGAGGAACAGTCTGTCACGCTAGTTGACACCACGCAGCCTGCGATAACTGCCCCAGACGACGTTACAGCAGAGGCCACAGAGGGCGGTACCGTAGTCGAGATCGGCGAGGCCGACGCCGAGGACACAGTACGAATTGCATCGGTCACAAACGATGCACCAGATCTCTATGATGTCGGGATGACGACAGTCACATGGACTGCGGTGGATGGTGCCGGGAACCGGGCAACGGACACGCAGGTAATCACCGTTTCAGATACGACTGCACCGTATATTGCAGCCCCGCTTGGATTCAGCAGGGAGGCGACATCAGCTGCGGGCAATGTCATTGACATCGGCGCCCCCGCATACTCGGATGAGGCAGGCGCAGTCACTGTCACCAACAATGCCCCCGCAACGTTTGGGCTCGGGCAGACAATAGTGCTGTGGACCGCAACAGACGAGAGCGGTAACGAGCACACCGTCTCACAAAAGATAACGCTCACTGACACCACGCCCCCAGAGATCACACCGCCGCAGGATGTGGAGGCAGAGGCCACGTCACACGAGGCAACAGTCGTCGACATTGGCATTGCAAGCGCACTAGATGCCATCGGGGTCGAGTCCATCTCTAATGACGCACCGCCGGCCTTTGCGCCAGGCACGACGGTTGTGACGTGGACGGCAGCCGATACGTCGGGCAACACTGCCAGCGCAACCCAAGAGATCACCATAGTCGATACGATGCCCCCTGTACTAGACATTCCAGACGACATTGTCCTCGAGGCAGAATCAAGTGATCCGATAGCCATCGATATAGGCACCCCGTATGCCACCGATCTTGGCTCCAAGACAATAACGATAACCAACAATGCGCCAGGCGCATTTGAGCCCGGACGCACGCACATAGTATGGACTGTCAGTGACGAGTCAGGCAACATTGCCAGCAAGGTCCAGACGGTCACAATAGTCGATACGACGCCTCCGGCGCTGAGCGCCCCAGACGACATAGTGGTAGAGGCGGACTCGCCGTCTGGCACCGTACTCCACGTCGGCGAGGCCACAACCAGTGATAACACCGGGGTCGTCGAGCTCACAAACGACGCACCCGAGACGTTCCCCATAGGCAAGACGTTAGTCACGTGGACTGCAAAGGACACTTCGGGAATAGAAAGCAGGGCGACACAGCTGGTAGACGTCGTTGACACGACTGCACCACGTGTGGTCCCGGCATCGGACATCGCCGTTGAGGCCGCATCCAGCGACGGAACACCTGTTGCACTGCCCCGCCCGTACACGTACGATGCCGTGGGAATAAAGTCAATCCGCAACAACGCACCGGACATGTTCGGCGTCGGGCAGACGGTGGTAACGTGGACAGTTACAGATGAGTCAGAAAATGAGGGTGTTGCGTTTCAGACCGTAACAGTAACCGACTCCACCGCCCCGATAATCTCCCAAGTTGCAGACGTGTCCATAGATGCAATATCGCCCATTACGTCTGTAGACATAGAGCCGCCCACAAGCACAGATACAATTGATCCCAGTCCGCTAATCACTACTGACGCCCCGGTCGGGTACCCGCTTGGCACCACAACCATTGTCTGGAACGCAGTCGATGCCTCTGGCAATACGAGTTCTGTGACCCAGTCAGTCACCGTCCTTGTATGCGGCAAGTCGCACACGGCGTACAACGAGGTATCGGGGACGATGACCGACGACACGCTTGATGGAACGGACGGGGCGGACCTCATATTCGGACTCGCAGGCGACGACGTTATCAACGGAGGCGGTTTTGATGACTGTATCTTTGGCGGCGACGGCGACGACATACTGATCGGCGGCCCCGGCAACGACATGATTTACGGCGGGCAGGGTGATGACATTATACGCGGCCAGCAGGACGACGACATGCTTGCAGGGGCACAAGGAGTCGACGTGGTAAACGGCGGGGCAGGCACCGACACCTGTATCGATCCTGACTTCCAAGACGCCCTGTCTAGATGTGAAAACTAGTCCAGTACGCCCCCCCGTCTGCGCCTGTATTTTGAGGCTGTAAAGTGATCTATATAGATAATATGCAGATACATCATTTCACTATATTATATATGTCATGTATATATCAGCGCAAGATCAGGGCACAGGCATGAGAACGCATTACAAATGTGCAGCAATACTGGTACTAGGAACGCTCCTTGGGGGCACGGCGGCATCGGCCCAGATAGTGGCGCCGGACCCCGATACGGCGTTCTCACTTGATGCTGCCGGCGCCACGTTTCCGTTTCCGCTAATCGACCTGTGGCGCGTAGAGTATGGCAAAGAGTATCCGAATGTAAGCCTAAACTACCAGTCAATAGGGAGCGGTGGCGGCATCAAACAGCACATAGAGCGTACAGTAAACTTTGCTGCCAGTGACTCGCCGATGCTAGAATCAGAGGCAGAGCTTGCACCGGGAACGCTACACATACCAGAGTCGCTCGGTGCAGTAGTCATAGCATACAACCTGCCCGAGATGCCCGACAGCGGCATACAGCTTGACGGCGAGACGCTTGCAATGATATTTCTTGACGAGATTACAATGTGGAATGATCCGCGAATCGCAGAGCAAAACCCGGGGTTGAGCCTGCCCGATGCCGAGATAATCACGGTGCATCGCTCGGATGGTTCTGGAACGACGTTCATATTCACAGACTATCTATCTACGGTGTCGCCGCAGTTTGACCTAGACGTTGGGACCGGCAAGAGCGTCCCCTGGCCCGGCGGGGTGGCGTCTGCCGGAAACGAGGGCGTCGCCGGAATAATACGGAGCACCGCGTACTCTGTGGGGTATGTAGAGCTTGCATACGCGCACCAGACAGACATGTCGTTTGCACACATGCAAAACGGCGACAAGACCGCATACATTCGGCCTGGGATTGATTCAATATCTGATGCGTCTGCAAGCGCCGCGGCCGCACTTCCCGCAGCCCGGGATTCCTGGTACGGGGTAAGCATCGTCAATGCGCCTGGTCCCAACTCTTACCCAATATCGAGCCTGACATACCTCCTCGTCTATGACGATCTTGGGGGCGTGACCAGCTCGTATGCCGAGGCAAGCGCCGTGATACACATCATAGACTGGATGCTGACTGACGGTCAGGCGTACTCTGAATCGCTCCTCTATGTGCCGATCCCGCCGCATATAGCGCAGATAGGCACAGACGGCCTGTCGCAGGTCACATACAACGGCGCGCCCATCTGGGGTGCGAATGCCGCCATGCGCGACATGCTCCTAGCAGACGGTGCCGGGTCCGCAGGGGACGGCAGCGGCGGGTGCCTCATTGCAACGGCTGCATACGGCTCAGAGATGGCGCCACAGGTACAGGAGCTGCGCGAGATACGGGATTCTGTGCTGATGAGCACCGCATCAGGTGCGGCGTTTATGGGCGCGTTCAATGACGTGTATTACGCATTCTCCCCGCAGGTGGCCGACATTCAGACGCAAAACCCCGAGATTCGCAGCCTAGTTCGTGCGCTGATTGCCCCAATGATATCGAGTCTATCAATAATGTCGTATGCAGAGACCGGCTCAGAGCCGGGGGTCATTGGGCTTGGCGCAGCAGTGATTGCACTAAACATCGGCCTGTATATCGGGGCACCGGCAGCTGCGGCATCGCTTGCATGGCGCCGGCTATCAAGGCGTGGTAAGATCAGTTGCTAAGACGACGCTCAAAGCAGCCAAGCACCATCACGGACAAGTTCTTCAAGATAGGTGCGACGATTGCCGGCGCATACGTCCTTGTCGTCATAGTATTGATGGTCTTTGAGCTTGGAACCGAGTCAGCAGCAATATGGACCGACCACGGAGTCGAGTTTATCACGGGCACCGACTGGAACGCAGTAGAGGGCCGCGAGTCATTTGGCGTAATGCCATACCTCCTCGGAACGCTTGCCACGTCTGCAATCGCAATGATCATCGGCGTGCCGCTGAGCATCGGAATCGCAATGTTCATCTCAGATGCCCCCCCAAAGATAGGCCGCCCCCTGGGATTCATAGTCGAGCTCTTGGCCGCCGTTCCAAGCGTGATATACGGCCTGTGGGGCCTCTTTGTGTTCCGCGAATACTTTCGCGACTGGATAGAGGCGCCGCTTCACAGTGCCTTTGGCGCCGATATCTGGCTCTTTTCAGGCACGCCGTTTGGGCTTGACATACTGACGGCAAGCGTCGTCTTGGCGATAATGATAATCCCCACGGTCTCGGCGGTCTCGCGCGAGGTGATGGCAGCCGTCCCGCAGCAGCAAAAAGAGGCCGCATACATGCTCGGTACTACGAGATGGGAGATGTTTCGCATCGCAGTCTTTCCCTACTCGCGAATCGGGCTTGCAGGTGCGGCAATACTGGGTCTTGGGCGTGCGGTGGGCGAGACGATGGCAGTCACCATGCTGATTGGAAACGCATCGGGAGCTGCTGCAATCCCGTCATCGCTCTTTGCCCCGAGCCAGACAATGTCGAGCATAATTGCAAACGAGTTTGTAGAGGCGTCGCCTGCGTCACTCCACCTGCCCGCACTCATTGGTGTGGGCCTGGTACTGCTGGGCACTGCAATATGCATAAACGTATGCGCGCACCTCCTTGTGCGAAGGATGCGCCGTGCGGGGGGCATGCAATGAGTGTGTCAGCAAAGCGTGCGCGGTACCGCTCCATGTTCCGCCAAAACGTGCGGCGCAGGCTGGCCATAGACAAGGCAGTCCAGGGAGTCGTCTTTGCATGCGTCATAATTGCAATCATCCCGCTCGGAAGCATACTTGCACAGGTCATAGTCAGCGGCGCATCTGCAATAAGCCTCGAGTTTCTGACCGCGGTTCCTGGATCCGCGGGTTCGGGTGAGGGCGGCGTGGGGCCTGCAATACAAGGGACGCTCATCATAGTCGGGCTTGCAAGCCTCATAGGCGTCCCCATAGGCATACTCTCTGGCGTCTTTCTCTCAGAGTATGGCACAAGCCGGCTTGCATCGCCGGTGCGCTTCTTTACAGACGTCTTTATGCAGTTCCCGTCCATCATAATGGGGATATTTGCATTCTTTGTAATCGTGCTCTTGCTAGGCCACTTTTCGATATGGGCCGGTGCGTTTGCACTATCGCTCATAATGTTCCCCATAGTGGCGCGGACGACAGAAGAGTCGCTGCGCCTGGTCCCCCACACATACCGCGAGGCCGGCGTTGCGCTCGGGCTCAAAAAGTGGACCATAACTGCACGCGTGGTGATGGCTGCTGCAAAAAACGGCCTCGTGACCGGGATACTCTTGTCGGTATCCCGGATTAGCGGCGAGACTGCGCCCCTCATAATGACGATACTTGGGAGCAGCCAGTTCTTTGGCGGGTTTGACTCGCCGGTCGACGCCCTGCCCCTGCGGATATGGCGCCTGTCGCTCTTGCCGTATGACAGCGCGCAGCTGCACGGGTGGGGTGCGGCACTGGTGCTGATTGTGATAATCCTGGTTGTCAACCTGGCAGTCCGGTATGCCGTGTCCGGCAGGCGCGCTGGGTTTTTGGGCACGTTAATTAAATGGAAGGCAGGTGGGACGCGTTGAGTGGCAACATGTCTGAGACGATAAAGGATCACATGCACAGCGCGTCATCTGCATCTGGCAGCCGCGACAGCTCCGATGAGGGCTACAAGATGACAGCAGAGGATGTCACCGTGTCGTATTCTGGAGTAGATGCGGTAAAGAATGTCACAATGAAGTTCAAAGAAAACTCGGTTACGGCGCTTATCGGCCCGTCGGGGTGCGGCAAGACGACGTTTCTGCGGTGCCTCAACCGTATGCATGACATGACTCCGGGCGCAAGGGTGACTGGCCGCATAATGATAGACGGCGTCGACCTTTACGGCCGCGACATTGACCCCATATACCACAGGCGCAAGGTCGGGATGGTCTTTCAAAAGCCAAACCCGTTTCCGACAATGTCAGTCTATGACAACGTTGTAGCCGGCCTGCGCCTCAACGGGGTCCGAAACAGGGGTGTCCTAGACGAGATTGCCGAGGACTCGCTCAAAATGGCATACCTGTGGGACGAGGTGCGCGACTCGCTCTCAAAGCCGGCAGTAGAGCTCTCAGGAGGCCAGCAGCAGCGCCTCTGCATAGCGCGCGCACTGGCAATCCAGCCCGAAGTCCTGCTCATGGACGAGCCGGCATCCGCCCTTGACCCGATTGCAACGCAAAAGATCGAAGAGGCAATCGTCAGCCTAAAGCGCGAGCTGGCAATCATAATCGTGACCCACAACATGCAGCAGGCAGTGCGCATATCAGACTATACCGGGTTCATGTATCTGGGGGATCTGATCGAGTTCCGCAAGACGCACAACCTGTTTACAGACCCAGAAAACGAGCTGACAGCACAGTATGTCAAGGGGAACTTTGGTTAGGACATGGCCCGCCTCATCGACCCGTCACTAAAAGAGCTCTCCGACATCATGGCGAGCATGGGGGATGCGGTCATAAAGTCCATATCGCTTGCAATGGAGACGTACTTTGATGACAAGGACACAAAGGATGAGGTCAGAGAGCTTGCGCACTCGATCAGTGCCAACTATTTCAAGCTCGAGGACCTGATATTTGACATGCTCCTGAGGTACCAGCCGGTCGCAGACGATTTCAGGCTGATACGGTCTGCTACCGAGATCTCGTATGCATACTCGCGCTTTGGGAGGTATGCGTACGACATTGCGCTGGTCCGCGAGACATTTGGCGACCTGGCAGAGTGCCAGAACGCGTCGCTCTCTGATGCATCAACCAAGGTGATGAACCTCATACGCGAGGCAGTCGCCACGTTTGCAGAACTAGACGTGCGGCGCGCCGAAAAGATCCGCAGGGATGAAGAGTTTATCGACAGGATATATGCGGACCGCCTAAAGATCCTCGTAGAGTCCAAGAACACGCGGTGCGCGCTAGCAGAAGCGCTGCTCCTGCGGTACATGGAGCGTATCGGGGATCACGCCGTCTTTATGAGCGATGCGGTAAACTATATCGTCACAGGCAAGCACCGCCCGAGCAGGGAGCGCATAGAGGCGCGGACATAGGCGCCGCACGCGTGTGCTGATATATACGGACGGCGGGGTGCGCCGAGCACATGAAAAACTCGGCGCGCCTGTACTCTAGGGCAAAAAAGAGCATAGCGTCCGGAGTAAACAGCCCCGTGAGGTACTTTGAGCCGTACCCGTTCTTTGTAAAAAATGCGCGTGGGGGGCGCATTACGGACGCAGACGGCCGCACGTATATTGACCACTGCTGTGCGTACGGCGCGCTCTTGCTCGGGCACCGCAACAGGGCAGTCGTCTCGGCAGTATCGGCGCAGCTAAAGCGGGGCACGCTGTACTGCGCCCCGACGCCCCAAGAGACAGAACTCGCAGAGCTGGTGGCAAAGTGCTACCCGTCAATTAGGCGCCTGAGGCTGCTCAACACGGGGATGGAGGCCACAATGTCCGCAATCCGCCTTGCTCGTGCATACACTGGGAGGCAAAAGATTGTAAAATTCGACGGCGGGTATCACGGCGCATATGATTACGCGCTCGTCAGTGCAGGCTCGGGCGTTGCACACTATGGGCTTGCAGACACGCAGGGCGCACTCCGGGCTGCCACGCGCAACACGCTGGTTGCAAGGTACAACGACATTGCATCACTAGAGGCCGCAATGTCAGACGACGTGGCAGCAGTAATCATCGAGCCGGTCATGGCAAATGCCGGCCTCATCACGCCGACCCGCGAGTTTCTAAGGCGCGTCATCCGGGTTGCGCACTCGCACGGCGCGCTAGTGATATTTGACGAGACTGTGACGGGATTCCGGATGGCGGTAGGGGGCGCCCAAGAGTACTATGGCGTGCGCGCAGACATCACCACGCTTGCAAAAGCACTGGGTGGCGGGTTTGGAATCGCGGCCTTTGGCGGGAGGGCCGACATTATGGAAAAGATCTCACCTGGTGGCCCCGTCTATGTTGCAAGCACGTTTGCAGGCAATCCCATATCTGTCAGTGCGTCGATTGCAGCCATACGCCAGATGAGGCGCCTCGGCGCCAAGACGTACTCGAGGCTGGAGAGGACTGCTGGCAGGATTGCATCCCATGTAGACGATGTTGCACACGACATGCACATACCCCACACGGTAAACTCGGCGGCCTCGATGTTTCAGGTGTTTTTCAGCAACGTGCCCGTGACTGACTATGCCACGGCAAGGCTCTCGGACTCGGGCAAGTTCAAGAGGCTTGCGGCATTGTTGCGCGATAACGGGGTCTTTGTCCCACCGTCACAGTTTGAGGTCGCATTCTTGTCCACGGCCCACACCGGACAGGACATACAGCATACAATGTCTGCATATGAGCGCGCCCTCGGGGGGGTCAGACATTGAAGTATATGGTCGGGACACGCAAGAGCCGACTCTCTATCGCACAGACGAACTGGGCGGTGAGCAGGCTGGAAGCTGCAAACGACGGGGCAGAGTATGAGATTAGGACGATTACAACAAGGGGGGACACGGATGCACGCCCGCTTTTTGCCATCGACCAAAAGGGGATATTTGAAAAAGAGATCGACAGGCAGGTGATAGAGGGGGGCGTGGACTTTGCAGTCCACAGCATGAAGGACGTGCCCTCCGAGCTGCCCGGCGAGCTTTTACTTGCATGTGTGCCGGCTCGAGAGTCGTCTGAGGACGTGCTGATTACACGCGACGGCGGCCCGCTCGAATCGCTAAAGGCCGGTGCGACTGTCGGGACAAGCAGCCTCCGGCGCGCAGTAGAGATCTCACAGCTCCGCACGGATCTTGATATTGTCCCGGTGCGGGGCAACATTGAGACGCGCATCCACAAAGTAGAGTCGGGCAGCTTGGATGCAATCATACTTGCACGCGCCGGAATATCTCGGCTGGGCCTTGACACAAAATTCCACACGCTTGATCCAAAGACGTTTCTGCCATCACCCTGCCAAGGGGCACTGGGCTTGGTAGCACGGGCAGATAGTGCTGCGACCATATCCATGCTGCGCACGATTGAGGATGCCGACTCGCGTGCAGAAGTCGATGCAGAGCGTGCCTTGTCCGGAACACTCGAGTCCGGATGCAGGTTTCCCGTGGGGGCGCGTGCAGTATGCGACGGCTCCAATGTCGACGTGCGTGCCGCGGCATTCTCTGTTGACGGCAAGGAGCGCATCGACGCGCATGTTGGGGGCCCAAAGGACGACGCAGCGGCGGTGGGCCGCAGTGCAGGAGAGCAGCTTGACAAGCACGGCGTAAGACAACTTGCGTTAAATTGGAGGGCAAAGGTCGCAGAGTGGAACTCGAGATGACGGGAATAGTGTATCTAGCAGGTGCCGGCCCCGGGGACCCCGGGCTAGTCACCCTCCGCACAGCAGAGCTGCTGCGCACAGCAGACGTGGTCCTCTACGACCGCCTAGTCAGCGACGGGATTCTTGCAATGATCCCAGAATCTGCAAATAAAGAGTACGTGGGGCGCGCAGTGGGTGATGATACGACGCACCAGGATGCGACCAACGAGCTCATGCTCAGGCATGCTCAAGACGGCAAGCGCGTTGTGCGGCTAAAGGGCGGTGACCCGATAATATTTGGCCGCGGCGGCGAAGAGGCCGAGTTCCTGCGCGAGCACGGCATAAAATACGAGATAATACCGGGGATAACGTCGGGTATCGCGTCTGCAACATATGCGGGGATACCTGTGACCCACAGAAAGGTTGCATCGTCTGTCGCCCTGGTCACCGGCCACGAGGATCCGACAAAAGAGCACGAGGCAGTAAAGTGGCGCAACTTGGCCGGCGCAGTTGACTCGATTGTGATAATGATGGGGCTATCAAGAATAGACGGGATCTGTGACAACCTGATCAAGGGCGGACGCAGCCCTGCCACGCCCGTGGCAGTAATCCAGAACGGCACAACGCCAGATCAGCGCATTATACGCGGACAGTTGGACACCATTGCATCTATGGTCAAAGAAGAAAAGTTCAGGCCCCCGGCGATAATAATCATCGGGGACGCAGTGGCCTTGTCCGAAAAGATAGGGTGGCGGCAAGATGGTTAAGGGCGCCATTGCAATAACGCGCACGCCAAAAGACGCCCAAGAGTTTTGTGATATGGTGCGCGCACGCGGCGGCGTGCCGCTTGCACTGCCAACGATACGGCTGGTCCCGCAAGGTGCGGACGTGGCAGCAGAGTTTGTCAAGACGGTCAAGGAGAGACGGCCAGACTATGCGGTATTTCTCAGCTCGCGTGCAGCAAGGGTGCTATTCGAGTCAGCACGCGCATCGGGCATTGCTTTGGAGCTGTCAGCGGCCCTTGGCGCCACCAGCATAGTCGCAGTGGGTCCAAAGACCCGCGCAGCCCTCAAAGAGTTGGGCATGCAGGTCTCGCATATGCCTCAAACACACTCCTCAGTCGGGGTAGGCGAGCTCTTTACGTCGCTGTACCGGCCCGATGCACGGCGCGTCATAATACCGCGCAGCGCCGCATCCAACGCCTTTTTGCGCCAACTGCTCGAAAAGATCGGCCTAGAGGTAATCGAGACATACCTGTACAATGTCGAGCCCGACGGGAACGGGGGGGACTGGCCAGAGTATCACAGGCTGTCTGCGGCCTCGCAGATACGCGCAATAATATTTACCAGCGCGTCGACTGTGCGCGCATTTCTAGAGATCGTCGGCGCAGGCAAGGTGCCAGATGGCGCAGATCTTGTGGCCATCGGCCCCTTTACTTCTATGGAATTGGAACACGCCGGCCTGCCCCACGCAGTAGCCCGTGTCCACACGGTCAGCGGCGCACTAGATGAGATCATGCCTAGTTAGTTGTGCCTATTTTTGCCTATATTTTTATAATATTGCCTGACAAACTGCGGCAATGGCTACAGAGAGCATTGAGGTAGATTATTCAAAGTATGACTTTAAGGATTCCACCGATCTCTATGTCCACCTAGGCAAGAAGGGGATCTCAAAGGACGTCATAACGAGCATCAGCAAGATGAAGGGTGAGCCGTCCTGGATGCTCGACTTTAGGCACCGCGCATTCGAGACATTCATGAAGCGCCCGATGCCGGACTGGGGGGCAAACCTGAACGCAATAGACTTTCAAAACATCTACTATTACGCAAAGGCGTCCGAAAAGGCCGAAAAGAGCTGGGACGACGTGCCCGACAATGTAAAAAACACGTTCAACAAGCTCGGAATACCAGAGGCCGAGAAAAAGTTCCTTGCAGGCGTCGGCGCCCAGTACGAGTCTGAAGTCGTTTATCACAGCCTCCGCGAGGATCTTGCAAAGCAGGGCGTCATATTCCTAGACACCGACACTGCGCTCAAAAAGCACCCAGACATTTTCAAAAAGTACTTTGGAAAGATAATCCCGCCAGAGGACAACAAGTTTGCCGCATTAAACAGCGCGGTATGGAGCGGTGGTTCGTTCATCTACGTGCCCCCCGGGGTCAAAGTCGACATGCCGTTGCAGGCGTATTTCAGGATAAACGCCGAGAACATCGGCCAGTTTGAGAGGACACTAATCGTCGTAGACGAGGGCGCCGAGGTCCACTATATCGAAGGGTGCACCGCCCCAGTATACTCTTCAGAGTCGCTCCACTCCGCAGTAGTCGAGCTCGTCGCACTCAATGATGCAAAGCTCCGATATACCACAATCCAGAACTGGAGCAGCGACGTGTACAATCTGGTCACAAAGAGGGCGTATGCGTATGACGGCGCAACCGTAGAGTGGATTGACGGCAACATTGGAAGCAAGATTACAATGAAGTATCCGGGCGTCTATCTCATGGGCAGGCATGCCCACGGCGAGACGCTCTCTATTGCGTTTGCAGGCAAGGGCCAGCACCAGGACACCGGGGCCAAGATGGTTCACCTGGCGCCAGACACCACGTCCAAGGTCACATCAAAGTCAGTCAGCAGGCTGGACGGACGCTCCACGTACCGCGGCCTCCTCAAGGTGGCAAAGGGCGCCACAGGGGTAAAGGCAAGCGTGCGGTGCGACGCACTACTCCTTGACGATACCTCAAAGACTGACACATACCCCTACATGGAGATCGAGCAAGAGGATGCGACCATAACCCACGAGGCAACTGTCGGCAAGATTGGAGACGAGCAGATATTCTACCTGATGAGCCGCGGCTTTTCAGAAGACGATGCACTCTCACTGATCGTCAACGGGTTCATGGAGCCGTTTACAAAAGAGCTCCCCATGGAGTACGCCGTAGAGCTCAACCGCCTAATCAAACTAGAGATGGACGGATCGGTGGGCTAGCAATGCCCGCACCAGATGTCGGGGCGATAGTCTAGTGTCAAAGTTATCACTCTCGCTCGTCGATGCCGGACACATTGATGGCATATCGTCCTCGCGCAAAGAGCCCGACTGGCTCTCAAAGGTGCGCCGCACAGCACTAGGGGCATACGGCGAGCTTCCAATCGAGACGTCCAGCCTGTATTCAAACTATACGGACGCAAAGAAAATGGATCCAGAAAAAGTATTCCTGGACACGGCGCCATCAGCCGGCGCACCGGATCTGCTAAAGAACCGGCTTCAAGAGCTTGCAGACTCTGGGTCCGCATACGCAGTCCAGATAGGCTCTACTGTCACCCACGTCCACATACCTGACAGCCTTGCCTCTGCGGGTCTTGCAGTCTCATCAATGACAGACGCACTAGGCACGCACCCCGACATGGCCAAATCCGCAATAGAGTCAGTCGACATACGCGAGGACAGGTTTACCGCGCTCAACACGGCGGCCTTTGACTCTGGGCTCTTTGTACACATACCCCGGGGGCTCGAGGTGGGGGACAGCATCCACCTGGTCGTCTGCCTTCCCGACGGCGGGGCCTCGACGATATCACGCAACATTATACACGCAGACGAGGCCAGCCGCGCATCCATAGTCCAAGAGATCTATGCGCCAAATGCGGACATGCACCAGGCATACATTGAGCTCTTGACGTCTGACGTAAAGCCCGGCGCGCACCTTGATGTCACCACGCTCCAGATGATGAACGAGCGCGCAGTCAACTTTTCAACGCGCCGCACCACGATGGAAAAGGACGCCACATCAAACTGGTACTTTGGAATGTTTGGATCAATGCTTGCCAGATACCGCATAGACTATGACCTAGTCGGCGAGGGCGCAAGTGTGACCGACTCGGAAGTAGCCTTTGGCAACAGTGAGCAGTGCTTTGACATACGGACATGCATAAACCACAAGGCGCCGGCAACAGAAGGCAGGGTCACAGAAAAGTCGATACTCCGTGACTCGTCAAAGTCGCTGTTCAAGGGAATGATAAAGATCGGCGAGAATGCATCAAAGGCAAACGCATACCTGTCGGGGCGGACTATACTCTTGGACCCAAACGCAAAGTCCGAGGCAATACCCGGCCTCGAGATTGCCACAAACGACGTAAAGGCCACACATGCGGCCTCTGTCGCACAGATTGACGCGGAGCAGCTCTTTTACCTCCGGGCCAGGTGCATGAGCCCCAAGGAGGCAGAGCGCATCATCGTCGAGGGCTTTTTGGAGCCGCTCTCGCGAAAGATGTCATACCAGGTGCGCGCCTGGATATCGTCGCTAGTAGAGTCAAAGTGGAGCAGGCGCCCGCTTGCAATCAACAGCGATGAGGAGCTGCGCAAGTTCGTCGAGGTCGAGGAGACGCGCTACAACGAGGATGCCGAGATCGAGCAGCACTACAAGTACAGGTGAGATGCGTGGCTACGTGGGTAAAGGTTTGCAGTATCGGCGACATACCGGAAGGAGAGGTCAGTACCGCAGAGTGCAACGGTGCTGAGCTGATGCTTGTGCGCGCAGGCGATGCGGTATATGCTGCGGACAAGACGTGCACGCATGCAGAAGCCGACCTCTCGGGCGGGTTTGTGGCACCGGGTGCGGGACCTGACGGGGCCCCGGGCGTGCGCTGTCCGCTACATCTGTCGGTCTTTGAGTTAAAGTCTGGAATACCGCTCAACCCGCCTGCCGAAGCGCCGCTCCGGACATACAGGACCAGGATAGACGGCGATGCCGTCTATGTCGAGGTGTAGGGATTGCCCGCAATGCCCGACGTCCGCGGCGACTTTCCGATACTTGGGCGCAGCGTTCACGACAAGCGCCTGGTCTACCTGGATAACGCATCGACTAGCCAAAAGCCACGGCAGGTGCTAGACAAGATGAGCGACTATTACCACAATACAAACTCCAACATTCACAGGGCAGTATATGTCATCGCCGAAGAGTCGACTGCAAAGTACGAGGAGGTCCGCGACAAGGTTGCGCGATTTGTTGGCGCATCAGACAGGCGCGAGATAGTATTTGTCCGCGGGACCACAGAAGCGATAAACCTGGTCGCATACTCGTGGGGCCGATCAAATGTAAACGAGGGCGACATTATCGTAACGACAGAGTATGAGCACCACAGCAACATCGTGCCGTGGCAGATCCTGGCCAAAGAGCGCGGGGCCAAGCTGGAATACATCAACATTGACGACAACGGCGAGCTAGAGCTCGATGACCTGGAGCGGCACCTGGCGACCGGACGCGTAAAACTTGTCGCATTCAGCCTCATGTCAAACGTGCTTGGAACCATATCGGATGCATCGAGGATAATTGCAATGTGCCGACAGGCCGGCGTCTGCACGCTAGTTGACGGCGCACAGGCAGTGCCGCACATGCAGGTCAACGTCTCAGAGATGAGGTGCGACTTTTTCACGTTCTCGGGCCACAAGATGCTGGCACCTACCGGCGTCGGCGTCCTCCAGGCCAGCCGCAAGATGCTCGAGTCAATGGCGCCGTTTCACGGGGGCGGTGACATGATACGCGAGGTCCACCGCCAGGAGACGACGTGGAACGACGTCCCGTACAAGTTCGAGGCAGGAACGCCGAGCATCGCAGACGTGATCGGGCTTGGGGCGGCCATCGACTATCTGGAAAACATCGGCATGTCACGCGTCCGCGACCACGAAGTCGAGCTTACAGAGTATGCGCTAAAAAAACTCGGCGAGATAAAGAACCTCCGCATATACGGGACACGCGACATCTCAAAGCGTGGAGGCGTCATATCGTTTAACTTTGAGGACATACACCCCCACGACGTGGCACAGATCATAGACGAGGACGGCATTGCAATGCGCTCGGGCCACCACTGCGCGCAGGTATTGATGGAAAAGCTCGGAGTAGCTGCCACGTCACGCGTAAGCTTTTACATCTATAACACGAGGGAGGACATTGACATACTAGTCGAGTCGCTCCACAGGGTTGCGAGGATATTCAAAGTTGAGTAGCAACAACATCTATCACGAGATGATTATCGACTATTCGCGCAACCCGCTCAACTTTGGCGAGATCGAGGGCTGCGACGTGACGCACCACGATTCAAACCCGCTGTGCGGCGACAGCCTGGACATGGACCTAAAGTTCGAGGATGGCAGGGTCTCAGACGTAAAGTTTCGCGGCAAGGGGTGCGCGATATGCATTGCGTGCTCTTCGGTACTGACTGAAATTGTCAAGGGAAAGAGCGTAGAGGATGTGCGCAGCATCCAAAAAGGCGACATACTATCCGAGCTCGGCCTCGAGCACCTCCAGGCAGTCCGCATAAAGTGCGCACTCCTCTCGCTCAAGATTCTAAAGTTTGCACTCTACAAGCACCTGGCAAAGACGCATACAGACGGCAGCGCCGAGTCGCTCAAAGAAGAGGCATCGGGGCTGTACTAGGCACGCCTTGCCTCGTCTAGTGCCTGGATCATGGGCAGCTTTTTGCCGGACAGGTACTGGACGAGTGCGCCGCCTGCCGTGCTCACGTGATCAACGTCGCCGTCTAGCCCGTACTTTTTGAGCGCAGAGCTGAGGTGGCCGCCACTGACTATGGTTGTGGCCATGGACTGCGATATCGACTCCAAGAGCCCCCGGGTTCCGGCGCTGAACTCGTCGTTTTCAAACATTCCTGCCGGCCCCGACATAAAGACCGTGCCCGCACCGGATATGTACCTCCCATAGTGTGCCAGCGTCTTGGCGCCGATATCACCAATTGTGTGCACGTCGGCTACCTCGCGCACGTCTACTTCGAGCCTCCCAGAGCTGCCGTTTACTGCGAGATCAACGGGGGTTGAAAAGACGTCTGGATGATCCCCTATCAGAGAATGCGCCATTGCCGTAATGTCCTTTTCATTCTTTATTCCCAGCTCGTGCTTTATGCGCCCCTGTGCGCGCAAAAAGACGCTTGCAATCAGCCCCGTCAGCAGGATGTGGTCTGCACGCTTGTTTGCAATCAGCAGCCGCATCGCCTCGAGTCTGTCGCGCACCTTTGCGCCGCCAAGAACTACCACGTGCGGGGCCTTGGCTACTGTCATAATCTCATCGAGTCGCTTTACCTCGCGCTCGACTAACAGGCCCGCACACGCCGGAAGCGCACGCGACAGCCCCACAAGCGAGGGGTGCGACCTGTGCGCCGTGGGAAACGAGTCCATCACGCACAGATCAAAGAGCCCTGCCAAGCGCTTTACCATTACCGTCCGGACTGCCTCCTCTGCTGTAAACTCGTAATTTTCCTCGGCGCACAGCCGGAGGTTGTCAAGGAGCAGTATCTCGCCGTCCTTCATGGACTTTATTGCGTTCTGCGCGGCCTCGCCGATTACATCCTCAACATACGTTATCTCCCTTCCCAGTATCTTTTCCATTGCCTGTGCATGCGCCCGCATTCCGGTATAGTCGCAGTTGCCCACCCTGCCCTGGTGCGATGCTACCACCACCTTGGCCTCCTTGAGGGCGTTTATCGTCTCGACGGTCTCTTCAATCCTCTTTGTGCCAAGAATCAGGCCGGTCTTGGGGTCAATCGGGCAGTTCATGTCTGCTCGCAGGAACACGGTCTTGCCTCGCAGCTCAAAGTCGGCCAGTGTGAGCATCTAGTGGCGCCACAGTTCTCACGGTGTTAAAACCGTTGGGTGTGGCCTTCAAAACGTGATATAATCCAGTGCGACGGCATCGCTTATCAGGTGCATGTGGCGCGCCTTTAGGACGTATCCGTTCTTGATGTCCGATGTGGGAATCCACCTGTTTGAGGACGAATAGTGCCGCTTTTCTCGGAGCTCCTGCTCGATTGACTCGATGTCAAACTCGCCCTCCTCTACATTCATCGAGTCTAGATGCTTTATCGTGATGAGTATCTTTTTTGCCTTGATCCTGTCTCCGAGCTTCCACTTTGATGGCGGGTGCTCGTCGCTGACCTCTATAACCTTGATCTTCATCTCCTTTTTGCCGAGTGCGTCCCGGCTCACAAGCGTCCGCTCGTCTAGAAATTCCTCAAATTCAGAGTTTGTGGTGCCGGCATCATTCATTATTGACTCGACGGCGGCATCAACTTTTGGGGTCTCTGGTTTGCCGTCCTCGTGCTCTGTGCTCATCGCACCCCGTACACCAGACATGCATTAAATATCTTGTCTGCGCTTTTTTGCGTCCTTTTTTCGTATTGGGAGTGCACAGTCCCCGAGTTTGAGCGTTACGCGCTTGTCCTCATGGCGCCCGTATGTCGTTCCGTCATACATGCAGACGCACTCGATGGGCATGGTGTCTACATCCCACACTTTGAAGAACTCGTGCAGCTTGCGTCCGCCATACTCGGCGCGTCCGATGCGCTTTTTTGATAGAAACTTGAATGCCAGGACTACGCGCCTCTGCTTAAACGGGCCGAGTATGTGGTGCCAGTCGATGCAACGCTCTATCTGAGCCGGCGGGACAACTAGCCGGTCAGTCGTGCCGGACTTTGCCTCTATGACAAACGCGGACTTTGTAGCTGGGTTTAGCGCCAGTACGTCGGGCAGTGAGACGCTTGCGGACCCAAGGCGGTATCCGCTCCACCCGTCCACGGCGTTGAAGCGCTTTACAATCGTGTCCTCCCAGTTGTACCCGCGGTGCCGGCGTATATTGGATGCATGCTGCATCTGCCGCTGTCTGGACTCGGCTTTGGCCACACTCGTACTCGGATATTTCACAACTATGTGCAACATACTTTGCTTATAAACACAGGGTAATATCATAATAGACGTCTGTGGATGCCAGATTATGGATCATTTTACATTGAGCAGGGCAGGGTGTCTGCGTCAATGAGACAGAACCGCGTGTGGCATCCAAACACGCAGATGAGCGAGTGGGCGCGCATGGATGAGGTGGTGCGCGGGGATGGGATGTACCTTGTCTGCGCCGATGGCACGCGCCTCCTTGACGGGGTCGCATCAATGTGGTGCAACGTGTGGGGCCACTCTAGGCGCGAGCTCGTACGCGCAATATCGCGCCAGGCCGCAACGCTTGCACACTCGCCGCTCTTTAACCTCACACACGGTCCGGCCCAAGAGCTTGCAGACAAGCTGGTCGGGATTGCCCCCGGGATGCACCGCGTCTTTTACTCGGACAATGGCTCCAGTGCAGTCGAGATTGCAGCAAAGATGGCAGTCCAGTACTGGGCCAATATCGGCGAGCCGAGGAGCCGCCTAGTCTCGCTTCAAAACGGGTACCACGGGGACACGTTTGGCGCAATGTCGATGGGTCAGAACCCAGAGTTCTTTTCAAAGTTCAAGAACCACATGCTCAAAATAGATCACATTCCGGCACCAAATGCCTACAGGCCGGTGCGCGGCCACACAAAGCAAGACGATGCAGAGATGTGCCTAGAGGCCGCCGAGAAACGGCTTGCAAAGGGAGATGTTGCGGCGCTAGTTATGGAGAGCGGCGCACAGATGGCGGGAGGCGTGCAGATATTTCCACGCGGGTACCAGTCGACGATCTCTAAAATATGCAAGAGACACGGCACGCTGCTAGTCCTAGACGAGATTGCCACGGGATTCGGCAGGCTAGGCCACATGGCAGAGTATGTCTGGCAGCGCTCTGTGCCCGACATTGCAGTGTTTGGCAAGATGCTGACCGGTGGATATGCAACGCTTGGTGCCACGCTTGCCAGCAAGCGCGTCGCAGACGCATTTCTTGGCGACTTTGCAGAATCGCGCCACCTCTTTCACGGCCACACATACACGGGCAACCCGATAGCCGCAGCAGTCGCACTAGAAAACATCCGACTTTATGCCCGGCACTCGCTTATCCGGCGCGTACGCTCCACATCAAAGGTTCTCGGTGGGTTTGCAGCAGAGATCGGCTCGCGCCGCCTGGTAGGAGATGTCCGGCACCGCGGCATGGTCATGGGAATAGAGCTTGTGGTAGACCCACAGACCGGGGCGCCGCCAAGATCCGCGCAGTCCATGAACCGCATAGTATACGGGATTGCCAAAAAGCACGGCGTGTACCTGCGCACCCTAGGAAACATCATAATGCTTGTCCCGCCCCTGTACATGGACCCAGCACACATACGCAAGCTCGGGGCCGCGACGCTGCGGATAATTGACGAGCTGGAAAAGCGGTTCTAGTACCACGCCAATTTTATTAAACCGCACATTGGCACCGGCGTATCGTGGAGTCGGCAAGGATCCAAGAGCTAGCAGGCAGCGTCATAGGCGGGAGGCA
>JAHRAL010000109.1 GCA_020027325.1 Cenarchaeum sp.
GGTTCTTGTTTCATGTCAGATGACGGCGCATCCATGTCAGAAAGGCTGGGCAAGATGCTCTCAGACGGCCAGGACTGGGAGCGCACACCCACGACCATTCCAGGCGTAATGATAATCAGGATGCCCCAGTACAAGAACCGCCCGCCGACGCTGGCACTGGATCTAAACCCCGTGGATCCGTCAGGTTCGGCTACAAAAAAGCGCGGGATGATGATTAGAACCGCCGACGAGGTGCGCGAGATTGCAAAGATAATGGGCAATCCGGACATGGTCAGGCTTGCAGAGGCGATGGACTCTGTAAACCCGGCATCGCAGGCATCAAAAAAGAACACCGACGTGTTTCGTGTCTAGGCGGTGGAGTCCTTGCCGCCAGAGACAGAATTGTTTGAGCGCGTGTGCGGTGCGCTACGCGGGATTGCATCAAGGGGCGACGGCGTGGCATTTTCTGGCGGCGTGGACAGCTCGCTTGTCGCATCAGCTGCCAGAGAGTGCGGTCTTGAGCCAGTCCTCGTCACCGTGGGCTTTGCAGGCTCGCGTGACATGCGCTTTGCGCCGCACATTGCAAGGATGATGAACCTCAAACACTGTGCCAGGGTTATCGGCGCAGGCGATGTGATGCGCCAGTCAGGCAGGGTCGATTCAATAGTCGGCGAGTGCACCATGTCGTGGCGCGAGAACTGTATTGCGTTTGCCCTCTTGTCAGAGTTTGGCGCATCGCTTGGACTGGGCCGGATAGTCACGGCAAACGGCATTGACGAGCTGTTTTGCGGGTACAATGCGTACAGGACCATAGAGCAAGAGGAGCACGCCATACTGGCAATGATGCGCGACAAGCTTGACAACGAGGCCGCAATGATGCGCGCAGTAAACGATATGACAGCAGAGTACGGCATCACCATCGCACAGCCGCTCTTGACAGACACCTTTGTAGAGTATGCGATGGGGGTTCCACTGGAGCAAAAGATCACGGGTGCCGGCGATCTCTTGCGCAAGCACCTTGTCCGGAGCACCGCCGAGCAGTTTGGCGTGCCATCAAAGTCGGCATATAGCAGGAAAAAGGCGCTCCAGTACGGGACCGGCATCCACGCCGCGCTAGTAGCGGGCCGCGGCCCTGCTGACAGAGCGGCAGACAGAGTCAATGATTCCCGGTGATGCGCCAAGGTGCCTGTCTGGGACAAATATCGCGGCAATCTCAGACGGGCTGAGCCTCGATGAGATCTCCCGGTCGCCAAGGACCGCGTCTGCAAAGTCCGCACCAGAAGCGTTGGCAGCAAATGCGACGCGCTGGACGCTGCGGTAGGCAGTCATCCGTGCAACCCCCTTTTTCATCAGGGCGTCGAGGACAAATTCTGAGAATATCTGGCCGCGAGTCGCATAGAGGTTTGCAGTCACGCGCTTTGTGTTGACGCCAAGCCCGTCGATCACCTTGCGCATTGCGGTAACCATCTCGTCGGCAAGTATCGCAGCCATCGGAAGGATGAACCTTTCATTGGCAGAGTTTGAGAGATCGCGCTCGTGCCACAGCGTGACATTCTCAAGGGCCACCCCCACCTGGCTGCGCAGGATGCGGGCAAGCGACGAGATGCGCTCGCTCTTTGTCGGGTTGCGCTTTACTGGCACGGCGCTGCTGCCCATCTGGCCCCGGCGGAACTGTTCTGTGATCTCGCCGATCTCTGTGCGCTGGAGGTTGCGTACCTCTACTGCGATTTTTTCAAGCGTAGAGCCGAGAAGGACGAGGTTAAAGACATACTCTGCATGGCGCTCCCGCGGGATTACCTGGGTTGCGGCCTCGATTGGGACCAGGCCAATCTTTTGTGCGACGAGTCTCTGTACCCTCGGCGCCCGGGCCCCCATGAGCGAGCCCGTGCCCACGACCCCGAGTGTCTTGCACAACAAGACGCGCTTTTTTGACTCTTCAATCCTCCTCAGGTGGTGCGTAATTTCTGCGGCCCAGTTTGCAAACTTTAGGCCAAACGATATGATGCTCGCATGCTGGCCATGCGTGCGCCCCACTGCGGGGAGGTTCCTGTACTGCCTTGCGCGCCGCGCAAGCGAGACGGCCAGGCGCACGGCCTTTGGCTGGATTATTGCCAGTGCGTCGCGCATCTGCAGCGAGTTGGAGGTGTCGACCAGGTCGTTGCTTGTGAGGCCATAGTGTATCCACGGCCGCGCCGACTTTGCACACTCTTGGCCCAGCGCCTGGACTAGTGCTGCCGTGTCGTGGTCGGTCTTGGCCTCTAGTGCCGCTATGCGGCGTGCGGTTATCTTTTTTCTCGATGATGCGCGGGCAATCTCGCGCCCGGCAGCCAGCGGGATTATTCCAAGCTCGGCCTGCGCCGATGCGACGGCGCCCTCAATGCGTACCTGGTAGTCTATCTTGCGCTGCTCGTCAAAGACTGCAAGCATCTCGGGCGTTCCGTATCTTCCAGAATCTATGGGGAGTATTGCCACTGCCCTGCCCCCATACCGTTCAAAAATAAAGGTTCGTACGTGTTCATGTCCACGCCTAGATTTTGATCAAATCAAAAAAAATCATTGATTGTACAGACCCGAGTCCGACATCCCGCCGTCTCATGAGAAACAGCGAATTAAAAGAAACTGGAAAAGAGGCACTGGGATGATGGCCGGGCTTGTCAGGATCAGGCAATCCAACCAGAACCGGGCAGGCCCACAGACATCTAGAGACCACGGGCAGCCAAAAGGAACAGATCACAAGATCCGGGCAGCAAGAATCCATTCAACCCTGTCGGGAGGGGAGGCT